>RQAP01000041.1 GCA_008671135.1 Collinsella aerofaciens | reverse complement strand
TTTGTCGCGAGTTCCGCACGCAAAGGAAAGCACTTAATGTGCTTTCCGTCTTGCGCAGGACTGTAGAGCAGCAAACTTAACCCCCGCCCTCAGCCCCGGAGACCCTCCCGGATGGCCCTGAAAAATTTTTTCAAAAAAGTTGTTGCGCGCCGGACAGACTTCTGTGTATACTAATCCCCGCAGCGCACGCGAGCGGAAACAAACGCGAACGACTGCCTGGGGAGTTAGCTCAGTTTGGTTAGAGCGCCGGCCTGTCACGTCGGAGGTCGCGGGTTCGAGCCCCGTACTTCCCGCCAACGCAATTAAAGCCACGTCTTCGGACGTGGCTTTTTGCGTTTGATGCACTTTGTTTCGATAGAACGATTGCCCTGGTGCATCTTCGCCCAGAATCCCCGCGCCTTCGGGAACGCAAGTAAAATCTAATAAGTATATCTGTCTGAACAACAGCTTTGTTGCGCAACACCTGTCCAACGAGACAGGGGGTTAGGTTATACTAAATTGCACTGTGCGCCGCATTTGATGCATTTCGCTCCAAGCGCGGCACTCAGTGGATATCCGATTTACCATTTGGATGTCCTGGCGGTCATTTAGCGTCTCGACACAAGCTCGGCCCCGGAGCTCGTTCGAGCTGTTCGTATTCCTTGAAAGGGGAAAAATGGACATATCGAGGAAGACTGATTACGCCCTTCGTATGCTGGCGATGCTTGCCGAGGATCCGGAGCGTTTGCTTTCTGTTCGCACCGCTGCCGAAGAGGTCAATGTCCCGTATTCGTTTGCCCGCTCGATTCAGCACGGTTTGGTCCAGGCCGGTATTGTGGAGAGCCTGCGTGGCGTCCACGGTGGCATGCGTCTCAAGGTCAGTCCGGACGATGTTACTATCCGCCAGGTCGTCGAGGCCGTTCAGGGCCCTATGGTTATGAACGATTGCACCGCGCCCGATGGTGACTGTGCGCGCATGGGCACGTGCTGCTATCATCCCCTGTGGGCCGGAGCCCAGGCGTTGATGCGCGACTACCTCGATTCCGTTTCGCTCGGCGACATCGTCGCTCACCGCCAGTTCCCGGCCGTCGATCCCAAGTTCGCCGACCGCGAAGCGTTTCCCGAGTACGCCACCTGCGCGTGCGCTTACCGGGAGGAATAACGCCGCATAAGGAGCATAGCCATGATTCAGGACCCCTTTCGTTCGATGATTCGTTCGGAAGGGGTCCTGCGTTATCGCGACCTTCCGTGGCGCCGTACGCGTGACCCGTACATCATTTGGCTTTCCGAGGTCATGCTGCAGCAAACACAGGTGCCGCGTGTGGAGGCGCGCATGCCGGTGTGGCTCGATCGTTTTCCGACTGTGCAGGCGCTTGCCCAGGCCGCGCCTTCCGATGTTTTGGACGCTTGGCAGGGCATGGGCTACAACCGACGCGCTCTGGCGCTTCACGGGGCCGCTCAGCGCGTTGTAGAGGACTGGGACGGGGAGTTTCCGCGTGAGACGCGTGACTTGGTCGCTCTGCCTGGTATTGGCCCGGCAACGGCGCAGGGTATCCGGTCGTTTGCGTTTGATCTTCCGGGTGTGTATCTAGAGACCAACGTGCGCACAGTCTTTCTGCATCACTTCTTTCCCGATGTACCGGCTGTTCCCGATCGCGAGCTGGTGCCGCTGATTCAAGCCGCCTGTCCGGCGGCCCCCGGTGCGGTGGCGGATGAGATCGCGCCCTTTGCCGTGCCTCAAGACGATGCCGACACGCCGCGCGCGTGGTATTACGCGCTGCTAGATTATGGCGCGTATCTTAAGAAGACGCTGCCCAATCCGTCCAGGCGCTCGGCGGGCTATAGTCGTCAGTCCAAGTTCGAGGGCTCGCGTCGCCAAAAGCGCGCCCACATTGTGCGCATGCTGCTGGCGGCGCGCGATGGGCAACCGGCAGGTATTACGCTCGATGAAGCCGTTGCAGGCGTTAACGAGATGGAGACGGCAGCCGGCCGAGAGCCGGTCGAGCGCGAGCTGGTCACAAGCATTCTTGCCGATCTGGAGCGCGAGGGCTTTTGCGGCTCCGAGGGCGATCGTTGGCTGAGTGTGTAGCTCACTCGAATCTGAAGAACGGGATTGTAAGGTTTAAATTCTCGGCATGAGGGCATCCTTAAAGCAAGGCCGCTCAAAGTCTGTGGGCGGCATGCGTTGAAGGGAAGTACACCTATGGATTTTGAGAATTCCCAAACCAAGAAGAACCTCGAGACCGCTTTTGCCGGTGAGTCCCAGGCACACACCAAGTATCGCTACTATGCATCCAAGGCCAAAAAGGACGGCTACGTTCAGATCTCGAATATTTTTGCCGAGACGGCGGGCAACGAGTCCGAGCACGCCAAGCTGTGGTTTAAGTATCTGCACGACGGCGCCGTTCCGGGCACTCTGGACAACCTGCGCGACGCCGCTGCGGGCGAGAACTACGAGTGGACCACGATGTACGACGAGTTCGCCAAGACCGCCGAGGAGGAGGGCTTTGTCGAGATCGCCGAGAAGTTCCGTGGCGTCGCCGCCGTCGAGAAGGCCCACGAGGAGCGCTACAACAAACTCGTCGAGCGCATCGAGTCGGGCGAGGTGTTTGAGCGTGAGGGCGTAAAGGTGTGGAAGTGCCTGAACTGCGGGCACCTGCATGTTGGTGCCGAGGCGCCCGAGGTGTGCCCGGTGTGCAACCACCCGAAGGCGTACTTTGAGGAGCAGGTGGTGAACTACTAGCGCGTGGCGCTGGCTGCTGCGGAGCGCAGGGCGGGAAATGCCTTTCCCTCTCGCTCACGGCTGCGCAGGGTCGCGCGAGGCAAAGGCATTTCCCGCCCTGCGCTCCGGCGTTGGGTCGTCGCGTGCTCGTTACAGAAAAGCTGATAAGAAGTTTGTGTGCCGCCCCTTATGGGGCGGCACGTTTTTGTGGGGGCCGGTTGGGGCGGCGACGTTGCTTAGAGGGTACACTGGGTAGCGTTGGCTATTCGTTTCCTCTTGTGAGGTGTTGGTTATGGGTAAGAAGTCTCGGGCTCGGGTTGCTGCGGCGGGAACTCGCAAGGATCCTGGTCGTCGGGTTGCCGAGGGTAAAAAGGTCGATCGTGTCGAGAAGGACAAGAAGGTTGGCGCGCATGCTCATCCTGAGTGGGCGCCTCACCTCAATACGGCTAGCGAGGATCTGACTGCTAAGTTGTTTACTCTGGTCGAGGTTATCTTGGGCGTGGTGCCCGTGGTGGTCATTGGCTTGTTCTTGGCTTCGAAAGATGCCACGAGTGTCGATAAACTCACCGATGTCTTTTCTCAGGACCCCTCGATGGTGGTTACGTTTATCTCTGCGTGCCTGCAGCCGTTTGTGGCGTACATGTTGTACATGATTTATCGCAAATACTGCGAGGGCGACGCTGGTTTTGCCGCCGGCAACCTGATCGGTCTTTTGTGCTCCGAGATCCTACTGCTCAATATCCCAGGCGTCATCGGTATGGGCATCTTGCTGTGGCGTGTTTGGCGCAACGTCGCCCCGCACTTTGAGAGCTGGTTGTTTGAGCGTCGTGCAATGGGCGTGCTGGCAGACATTGCGGGCTCGCTCGTGATTTTAGCCTTGGCGTTTATGTGCGCCACCGCCGCCCGCGGTCTCGCGGGCATGTAGTCTGTCCTCACCGACCACGGAGCGCAGGGCAACTGCTGGTTTCACCGCTCCGGACGTCAGACCCGCGGCGCATCCCTTTCCCTCTCGCTCACGGCTTCGCAGAGTCACGCGAGGCAAAGGCATGCGCCGCGGGTCTGACGACGCGGGCTTGCCAACGAGTTCTGGCTAATAGATTGGTTTGTGTGCCGCCCCTTTGGGGCGGCACTTTTTGTGTGGGGTCCCGGTCTCCACAATTTTCGTCAAGCTTTTGGTTAGATTTTGGTCAGTTGGCGTAAGGGTGGAAGGCCAAAAGATTGCTGGCGAAAAAAGCTCAGAGAAAGTGCTGGTAGGGGAGTTGTTGAGCTTTTCGACAGCTTTTGAGCAAAAGAAACTTTGTGGCTATTGCCGGCGATTGCGTTGTCGCGGTCATGGCGGTGCGGGATGCTGGTCGTAAGCGTCGAACGCTCCGATTTTGGAGGCCAACATGGACCTGTTTCTTGAGACCCCACAGCAACAAGCCGAGCGCATGCTGCGGCAGCAGCGGCGGCTTATAGAGATGCAAATGCAAGGGGTTGCCAACCAGGCGCCCGTGCAAAACGTCGTGCCCGCTGCTGTACCTGCAGCCGTGCCCGGGTGCGAATCGGCACCAGAGGCCTATTCCGTACAGCAAGATTCATATGCGCAGGAGCTCGCGTTCGACAAGCGTCGTGCGCGTCGTCGCCGCGTGGGCCAGCGCCTGCGCACATTGGCGATGATCGTGCTCATTCCGCTAGGACTTGCGGCAATCTTCTTGGCCTCATATGCCCTCACGTGCATTCTCAACGGTGCCTCGCCCAATGAGGTGCTCCAGCATCTAGCGGCCCTGGGCCAGCGCCTAGGCGATGTCGCAACAACCATCCGCGCCGGCTGGGAGAGTTAGCGTTTGTCACATTAGGACTTCCAGGGTGTACGAATTATCGCCACGAGCAGAATTCTTGCATCCTGTGGGTCCTGTCGTGCGACTGAATAGTATTATTGAAGATAAATAATAATAGGATTTGCTATGTATAAGCAGGATTTAGAGCAGACTCTTTTGGGCATTGACGAAGAGGCGGAGCTGGAAATAGGTCCAAGAGACGACAGGCCGAACGTTGTATTGGTGGGAGGAAGCGCCTTCATGCTAAACGATGTGACGAATCGTTCGGTTACACATGACATTGATGTGTTTGAGGCAGATAGGTGCCTCCGCGAGATCATAGCTCGATACCCCGAGGTGAATGGTATGGCGGTGGCATATTGTAATCAGATGCCGTTCAATTACGAAGATCGTTTGATTCCCTTGGATATTGGGGCGCGCTTTATCAGGTACTTTACGCCATCCTTGGAGGACCTGGCGGTAATGAAGCTCTATGCCTGTCGTCCGAACGACATCATCGATCTTCATAGCCAGGCATTCGTCGACCGACTTGATTGGGGACTGCTCGAACGGCTTATATTCGACGAGGGCGAGGCGCTGGCGTCGTCGCCTTCGGAGCGGAGTTATCAAGAGATGGTCTGCGCATACAGCCAATACAAAAAGGAGGTGCTCGGTTGAATCTGACCTTTGAGGGATTCTTAAAAGGCTATTGCCGAGAGCTATCCGGACAGCAGTCGCTCAGTTTTAGAAAACTGGTTGAGCAGGCGACGACGGTTGCGCCGCGCGTGGCGGAGCCCCTGTTTTTGCTCGCTTTGGCACAGGGTAAAGCCGAATACGTTCTGGGCTTATCCGAGGGTTCGTGGATGGAAGAGGGTTACCGAGGCGTTTTGTCCTTGTACGCCCAAACGGGTAGCCTGGCATCTCTATGCGCCGAGGACAAACTTCCTAATCGTTATGCCAACGTTTGGCGTGCGTATAGAGCGGTGAAGGAAAAGCCAGTGGCGGACAGAAGAATCAACGCCCTGATGCGAAAAAGAACGTTGGGAGCGCTAGAGGAATCGGGTGTAACGCGCTACGGTCTCTGCCGCGATTTGAATCTGAATAAGGGAAACGTGTACGCATATTTAGCCGGTGATGACTCAAAGGTGAGCAGGGAGACGGCGCGCCGCATTATGGAATATGCGGAGGAGAGGGGCGCCCAAGAAGGGGCCGGGCGCCCGGTGCGTATGGCGGGGTAAGATTGATCGCGGTTTTGATTGGTGCTCGATTGGGTTTGTTGGGCGGAGTTTATGTCTGCTATTGATATTGTGCTTGTTGTGATCGCCTTGGTGGCGGTGGGGGTTGCTGTGGCTTGCGCCCTCCAGCTCAAGAGCCTGCGTGCCGAGTTGCGGGAGCGTGGCGACAGTAGCGCGGAAACGCTGGCAGCACTCGAGCAGGCCAACAACGCGCTCGATGCCCTGAACGTCGCGCTGGCCGAAACTCGCCGCACGGCCAATGCCATCGCGCAGCAGCAGACGACAGATGCGGCCGTGGAGCAGCAACGTTACCTGACCATCGCACGTGAGTTTTCGCAAGCTGGTGACCGGATGGATGACCTGCGCCGCGAGACGGCCCAACAGCTCGGCGCCAATCGCGAGGGCATCGAGCATCGCCTGGACAAGGTGCGCGAGACGGTCGATGCTCAGCTGGGTGCCATCCGCAAAGACAGCAACGTGCAACTCGATCAGATGCGCGCGACGGTGGACGAGAAGCTCTCCCGCACGCTCAACGATCGCCTGTCGGCATCGTTTAAGCAGGTGAGCGACCAGCTCGAGGCCGTGTATAAGGGCCTGGGCGATATGCAATCTATCGCCACCGGCGTAGGCGACCTCAAGCGTGTGCTGGGCAATGTAAAAGCGCGCGGCATTTTGGGCGAGGTGCAGCTGGGTGCAATTCTGGCGGACATCCTTACACCCGACCAGTATCTGGAAAACGTCGCCACCAAGCCCGGTGCCTCGGAGCGCGTTGAGTTTGCCGTCAAGCTGCCGGTAGACGAGGGCGATCCCGTGCTGCTGCCGATCGATTCCAAATTCCCGGGCGACGCGTACGAGCATCTGATCGACGCCCAGGAGTCGGGCGATGCGGAGGCCGTTGCCGCAGCGCGCAAGACGCTCGATATGATGGTGAAACGCGAGGCAAAGGACATCTGCGAAAAGTACCTGAGTGTGCCGGCAACGACCAACTTTGGCATCATGTTCGTGCCGTTTGAGGGGCTGTACGCCGAGGTCGTCAGCCGACCCGGGCTCATCGAAACCCTGGGCCGCGACTATCATGTCAACGTTGCCGGTCCCAGCACTATGGCCGCCATTCTCAACAGCCTGCAGATGAGCTACCAGACGTTTAGGCTGCAAAAACGTACCGACGACGTACTGCGCGTGCTCTCCGCCGTCAAGGCCGAGCTGCCGCGCTATCAAAAGGCGCTGCGCCGCGCCCAGCAGCAGATCGAGACCGCGGGCAAAACGGTCGAGGGCATCATTACCACGCGCACCAACGTAATGGAGCGCAAGCTCAAGGACATCGACGCACTGGAAGACGCCGACCAAGTCGATGAGATCTTGGGACTCACGCCCGCGGGCCTTCCCACAGACCAAGAAGACGAGGACTAATTGCAACAAGACGGCGGGGCACCGGTGCAAACGCGGGCGCCCTACCGCTTTTCGTATCGCACTTGTCTGGAGCGTGCTCCAATGTGCAACAATGGCGTTTCGCCCAATCAGATGCGAAAGGAAGCCCATGTCTCAGAGAAGCACCAGCCCGCTCAGCCGCTCCACCGTGCGTCGCACGCTGCAGCGGTTTTGGGGCGTCACGCGCACGCAGTCGCTGATTGTCTTTCTCTCGGTGTTCTCGTCGGCGGGCTACATCTTTTTGCTGACGTTTGCCAATACCTATGTGATGGCCCTCATTGTCGACCGCGTTCAAGCCGGTCCCGTGGCGGGTGACCAGGTGTTTGAGGTCTTCGGCCCCTATATCCTGGCGCTCGTACTCGTTAACCTGGTGGGTCAGATCCTCTCCAAGTTGCAGGACTACACCGTCTACAAGCTCGAGATCGCGGGCAACTATCACCTGGCGCGCCTATGCTTCGACACGCTCTCCAACCAATCCATGACATTCCATACCAGCCGCTTTGGCGGATCGCTCGTGAGTCAGACGAGTCGTTTTATGAGCGGCTATACGGGGCTGGTGGACGTGACGGTGTATTCGCTCATCCCCACCATCACCTCGGTCATCTGCACCGTGGCCGCACTCGCCCCGGTGGTGCCGACGTTTACCGTGATCCTGGTGGGCATCATGGTCGTCTACATCGCGCTTGTCTGGCTTATGTACAAGCGCATCATGCCGCTTTCGGCCGCGACGTCTGCCGCGCAGAACAAGCTCTCGGGCGTGCTCTCCGACGCGGTCACGAACATCTTGGCCGTCAAGACCTGCGGGCGCGAGGACTTTGAACGCGATCTGTTCGACGCCGCCGATCGTGCCGCGCGCGACGCCGAGACGGTCTCGATGCACGCCATGATGCAGCGCAACTTTACGACATCGGGCCTTATCGTCATCACCATGGCCGTGGTGAGTGTGTTCGTGGCGGGCGGCAACGCGTGGTTTGGCATCTCGGCCGGCTCGCTCGTCATGATCTTTACCTATACCTATAACCTCACCATGCGCCTGAACTACGTGAGTTCCATGATGCAACGCATCAACCGCGCTTTGGGCGATGCGGCCGAGATGACGCGCGTGCTGGACGAGCCACGTTTGGTGGCAGACGACCCGGACGCCTCTGAGCTCAAAGTGACCGAGGGCGCGATTGATTTTGAGCATCTGAGCTTTGCGTACCGTGACGCTGCGGTGGGCGAGAGCGTGTTCGACGACTTGACGCTCCATGTGGCGGCGGGCCAGCGCGTGGGCCTGGTGGGCAAATCGGGCTCGGGCAAGACGACGCTCACCAAGCTGTTGTTGCGCCTGGACGACGTGCAGGGCGGCCGCGTGCTCGTGGACGGCCAAGACGTCTCGCGCTGCACGCAGCAGAGCCTGCGCCGCCAGGTTGCCTACGTGCCGCAGGAGGCGCTGCTGTTCCATCGCTCCATTCGCGAGAATATCGCCTACGGACGCCCCGACGCCACCGACGAGCAGATCCGCGAGGCGGCTCGCTTGGCTAATGCGACCGAGTTTATCGACCGCTTGCCCCGTGGCTTTGACACCATGGTGGGTGAGCGCGGCGTCAAGCTCTCGGGCGGCCAGCGTCAGCGCGTGGCTATCGCCCGTGCCATTCTAACCGACGCGCCGATTCTAGTGCTCGACGAGGCGACCTCTGCCCTCGACAGCGAGTCCGAGGCGCTGGTGCAGGAGGCGCTCGAAAACCTGATGCGTGGACGCACCTCCATCGTGGTGGCGCACCGCCTGTCCACCGTGGCGGCGCTCGACCGCATTGTGGTGCTGGCCGATGGCGAGATCGTCGAGGACGGCACGCATGCGTAGCTCGTCGAGGCGGGTGGCGAGTATGCGAGCCTGTGGAGCCGTCAGACCGGCGCATTCTTGGAGGCGTAAGCGTCTCGGACGTGGGACAATTGTGTCCATAAGTTTATTGTGCCGTTGAGCCGAGGAGTCGTTATGCCACGCGAGACCAATGCCGCCAAACGAGAGCGCGCCGTTGAGGTGTGTGAGCGCCTCAACCGTCGCTATGGCCCGGTCGAGTGCTTTTTGGACCACGAGAATCCCTTCCGCCTGCTGATTGCGGTGCTGCTCTCGGCGCAAACGACCGACGCGCAGGTCAACAAGGTGACGCCGAAGCTGTTTGCCCAGTGGCCCACGCCCGAGGCCATGGCCGGGGCGAGCGTGGCTGACGTGGCGGGCACCATCAAGTCACTCGGCTTCTACAAGAGCAAAGCCAAGCATGCCGTCGAGGCCGCGCAGATGATCGTCGCCGACTATGGCGGCGAGGTGCCGGCCGACATGAAGGAACTCGTGAAGCTGCCGGGCGTGGGACGCAAGACGGCGAACATCGTGCTCAACGTGGGGTATGGCATCGTGGAGGGCATTGCGGTGGACACGCACGTCAACCGCATTGCGCACCGCCTGATGCTGAGTCCCAAGACGCATGCCAAGGAGCCGCTCAAGACCGAGCAGGATTTGCTCAAGATTTTGCCGCACGAGTATTGGGAGTCGGTCAACCATCAGTGGATCACCTTCGGTCGCGAGATCTGTGATGCCCGCAAACCCAAGTGTGACGAGTGTCCGCTGGCAGATTTGTGCCCCAGCGTGCGCGTAGCGGGGTAGGGCGGAACGCATTTTCGTCTGGCGTTTTTTGCGGGGCTGGGTTTGCCCTTGAGCCGGAGTCCTCTCCATGCGCTACCATGACAGACAATGTATTTGACGTACGACCCGCCGAGCTTGCCCCGGCGGGCTTTTGGCGTTGCAATGCCGGAGGAACAGCATGCTCATTCACCGTATAGCCGCGCAGCTCTACACTGCCGAGGCCTTGCAGACTGTCGAGGCCGGACTCGATGCCGGCGAGGACGTGACGCTGGCCGTGTCGCAATCGGGCCGTACGCTTATGGCGGCCGCTCAGTTTGCGCGCCGCCCGCGTCCTACGGTCTACATCGTGAGTGGCGAGGACGCGGCCGATCGCGCCGCGCGCAGCCTTGCCGCCTACGTGGGTCTGGCACACGTGTGCCGTTTTCCCGAGCGCAAGGACTACCCTTGGCGCGAGCAGGCGCCCGACGATGCTGTGGTTGCCCAGCGCTGCGAGGCCCTGGGGCGCATCGTTCGCGGTGACAACTGCATCATGGTCGCCTCGGCCCGCGCGTTGCTGCGTTGCGTGCCGCCAGTCGAGAGCCGCTACTGGGAGTCCACGACCTTCGCGGTGGGCGAGGAGATTCCTTTTGACGAGGTGCCGCAGCGCCTGGTGGGCATGGGCTACACCAATGCCGGCGCCGCCGACGCGCCTGGTCTGTTCCGCGTGCACGGCGACACCGTCGAGGTGTTCCCCGCGCAGGAAAAAGCGCCCGTGCGCATCGAGTTCTTCGGCGACGAGATCGATCGCATCCGTCGCATGGTGAGCTCAACGGGGCAGACCATCGGCAACGAGGACAGCATCGAGATCTTCCCCTGCCGTGAGCTGGCGCTTACCGACGAGGCCGTCCACAACATGCATGTGGCGCTTTATCGCGCCAGCCAGGACGACAGCAAACTGGCAGCGCTGCTCGAGATGGTGGATGCGCGTATCGTCACGCCCGAGCTCGACCGCTTTTTGCCGGTGATGTACGGCCAGACCGTGAGCCCGCTGTCGCATGTGAGCGGCAAGGCGCTCGTGGTGCTGTCCGAGCCGCGCTCGCTGTTCGACGATTGCCTGCGTGCCTACGAGGATATCGAGGCCCGTGCCGGCGAGGCGGGAATTGACCGACTGGATGGCCTGTATGTACGTGCCCAGCAGCTCGATTTTGGTGCCCAGCAGCGCCTGAACTACGTGAGCCTCATCCGTGCCGGCGGTGCGGTGACGGCCGAGCTCAAGATTGAGCAGCCGGCCATTGCGGGCTCGGACAACCGTTTTATGACGCGCATTCAGGAAGTCGTGGGCAAGCGCTACGCCTGCGTGTTTGCCATTCCCGACCGCGGTGCGCGCGAGTCGATGGAGCTCACCTTTGGCGACGAGGGCATTACCTTTGAGGAATCGCTGACCGCGGCGCCCGAAAACGCCGGCGTCATTGGCGAGCGCGTACGCGTGGCGGCGGCGGATTCTGCCGACCGTGCCGCCCGCCAGGAGGCCCATGCTTCCATTCGCGAGCGCAAGGCAGATGCGCTCAACGCCCGCTCGCTCGAGGCGGGTGCCGCCCAGGCTGCCGCCGGTGCCGCTGTGTCCACCATCTCGCGCGGACGCGTGACCTTTGTGGATGCCGCCCTGCCGCAGGGCGTGGTGGTGCCCGATGCCAACCTGGCCGTGTTCTCGATCGCCGACCTCAACGCCCGCATGGACGCCAACCGCGCGCGCAGCCGCCGCAAGGTGGACATTACGCAGATCACGTTCCCGTTTAAGCCGGGCGACTACGTGGTGCACGCCACTCACGGCATCGCACTCTTTAGCGAGATCGCGCGCCAGGAAGTGGGCGGCAAGGAGCGCGACTACTTTTTGCTGGAATATGCCGACGGCGACAAGCTCTACGTGCCGTTGGAACAGGTCGACCGTATCACGCGCTATGTTGGCCCCGACGGTGACAAGCCGCGTCTGACCAGACTCAACACCGCCGACTGGACGCGTGCCACCAACAAGGCGCGCAAGAACGCCAAAAAGCTGGCGTTTGACCTGGTCGATCTGTATACGCGCCGCTCGTCGATTACCGGTATCGCCTGCCCGCCCGACACGCCCGAGCAGATCGAGATGGAGCAGAGCTTCCCTTACGACGAGACGCGCGACCAGCTGGAGGCCATCGCCGACATCAAGGCTGACATGGAAGCGCCCAAGCCTATGGACCGCCTGCTGTGCGGCGACGTGGGCTTTGGCAAGACCGAGGTCGCCCTGCGCGCGGCGTTTAAGTGCGTGGACTCCGGCCGCCAGGTCATGGTGCTCTGCCCCACGACTATTCTTGCCCAGCAGCACTACGAGACGTTCTTTGAGCGCTTCGCTCCGTTTGGCCTTGAGGTCGAGGTGCTCAGCCGCTTCCGCACGCCGGCGCAGCAAAAGCGCGCGCTCAAGGCGTTTGCCGAGGGCACGATCGACGTGCTCATCGGCACGCATCGTCTGCTTTCGGCCGATGTGAATCCCAAAAACCTGGGCCTGGTGATCATTGACGAGGAGCAACGCTTTGGCGTGCAGCACAAGGAGCAGCTCAAGAACCTGCGCGAGCAGATTGACGTGCTCACGCTTTCGGCCACGCCCATCCCGCGTACCATGCAGATGGCCACGAGCGGCGTGCGCGATATGAGCCTGATCACCACGCCGCCGACCGGGCGTCTTCCCGTGATCGTGCACGTGGGGGAGTACGACCCCGATGTGGTGAGCGCGGCGATTCGCCTGGAGGTGGGCCGCGGCGGCCAGGTGTATTACGTGTCCAACCGCGTCAAGACTATCGACGATGCCGTGGCACGCGTGCACGAGGCCGCGCCCGAGGCGCGCGTGGGCGTGGCGCACGGCAAGATGAGCCCACGCGAGGTCGAGGACGTGATGATCGAGTTCGCGACCAAGAAGATCGACGTGCTCATCGCCACGACCATCGTGGAGAGCGGCATCGACAACGCAACGGCCAACACGCTCATCATCGAGGACTCGCAGCGTCTGGGTCTGGCGCAGCTCTACCAGCTCAAGGGCCGTGTGGGCCGCTCGGCCACGCAGGCCTACGCGTACTTTATGTTCCCGGGCGAGCTGCCGCTCACCGAGGAGGCAACGGCGCGCCTGACCGCGCTTTCCGAGTTCCAGGACCTGGGCAGCGGCATGCGAATCGCCATGCGCGACCTGGAGATCCGCGGTGCCGGCTCGCTTATGGGCGCCGAGCAGCACGGCAATCTGTCGAGCGTGGGCTTTGACCTGTTTACGCAGATGCTGGGCCAGGCAGTGGCCGAGGCGCGCGGCGATGACGACGCCGGCGTGGAGGCGGCGAGCGTGGGTATTAACCTGCCGGCCGACTACTTCTTGTCCGAGGAGTACCTGCCGGCGGTGGACCAGCGCGTGCTCGTGTACCGTAAGCTCGCAGCGGCCGAGGACCTGGAGAGTATCGACGAGGTGCAGGAAGAGACCGAGGCCGCGCATGGTGAGCTGCCGTTGGCGGGACTCAACCTGTTCAATCGCGCACGAATCCGCATTCGTGGCGAGCGCCTGGGGCTCGAGAGCGTCACGCTCAGTGGCGGCCGCATCACGTTTTTGGGCGTAGACGTGCCCAAGAAGGTGGCCTTTGAGCTTAAGACCCGCTATGGCGCGGTGAACTTCCCCAAGAGCCGCAAGCTGTCGGTGCCCTACAAGGCGGGCGCCGGTGCGGGCAGCGGCCTGGGTCGCGGCCTCGACGCCAACGACGGCACCGGCCCGGTGGCGGCCGCGCTCATGCTGCTGCGGCAGCTGGGCGCTAGTGATGATGACTAGCGAGTCGACGCTGCAAACACCCTATTTGGGCACTCTGGTTCCATCGAAAGGAAAGCATGTTCGGATACATCTATAAGAAAGATGTCGCCATTATCGCGGTTGTCCTGTGTCTTTGTCTGGGCGTGGGCAGTTTCTTCGATTATCAGATCTCGAGCGCGCTGTTCAACATCGGCAGCATGTACGGCCGCTTTATCGAGGCGGCCGGCGAGCTACCGTTCGAGCTGACGGCGAGCATCGCGGGCGTTATGCTCGTGCGCTCGGCGCGCCCCGATTCCAAGGCGAGCAAGTGGCTCGCCGTGCTGGGCGTTCTAATCAACGTGGGCCTGGTCGGCTACGAGATTATCGGATCGCTGCGCGTCGGCGGCAAGCTCATCGCGTTTCAGCTGGTTCTGACGTTTGTGTTGGTCATCGTCGCCAACCTTATCGTCTATCGCCTTACTCGCACGACCGAGCCCGACGAGCTCACACGCTGGGCGTTGATGGTACTGGCCGTGTGGGTCGCTCAGGCCATCATCCTCAACGTCATTGTTAAGCCGTTGTGGTCGCGCCCGCGCATGCGCGTGATCGAGGTCACGCCGGGGCTCAATTTTCAGCCGTGGTGGGTGATCGGCAATCCCGACAAGTGGACCTATATCGCCGCCGGCGTGATCAAGGACGGGTTCAAGTCGTTTGCGAGCGGACACACGGCGCACGCGGCGATCGGCCTTATGCTCGCCGGGCTTCCCGCAGCGGCCTTTAAGGAAAAGCCGTCGCGCCGCCGCGTGGTCTTTTGGACGGCGGTTGTGGTCGCGGCGCTCGTCGCCTTTGGGCGCATCGTGATTGGAGCGCACTTTTTGACTGATGTGAGCTGCGGCTTTGCCCTGGTACTGGCACTTGAGTGCCTTGCCGCGCGCATTGCCTATCCCAACGGCGTACAATAGCCCCGTTTGAATCATCTGGCCGATACCCGGTAAGAGAGGATTGCCATGCTCGCGTTTAACAACGACTATTCCCACGGCGCACATCCGGCAGTGCTGCAGGCGCTCGTCGACACCAATATGGAGCCGCAGCCCGGCTATGGTACCGATGCGCATACCGAGCGTGCCAAGCAGCTTATCCGCGAGGCCTGCCAGGCCCCCGATGCCGACGTGTTTTTGCTGGTGGGCGGCACGCAGGCCAACGCGACGGTGATCGACATGCTGCTCGCGCCGTACGAGGGAGTCGTTGCTGCCGAGACTGGCCACGTCGCCTGCCACGAGGCGGGCGCCATCGAGTTTGGCGGCCACAAGGTGCTCACCATCCCCGGCTACGAGGGCAAGATGCACGCCGAGGACCTCGAGAACTATATCCAGGTGTTCTACGAAAACGAGAGCTACGAGCACACGGTGTTCCCGGGCGCCGTGTACGTGAGTCTATCGACCGAGTACGGCACGCTGTACTCCAAGGCCGAGCTCGCGGCGATTCATGCGGTATGCCAGAAGCGCGAGATTCCGCTGTTTGTGGACGGTGCTCGCCTGGCCTATGCGCTGGCGGCCGATGAGTGCGACATTACCCTGCCCGAGCTGGCGCAGCTGTGCGACGTGTTCTACATCGGCGGCACCAAGTGCGGCGCGCTCTGCGGCGAGGCTGTGGTGTTCTGCGGCATGCACGCCCCGGCACATCCCATTCCGCGCATTAAGCAGCACGGCGCGCTGTTGGCCAAGGGCCGCCTGACGGGCGTGCAGTTTGAGGCACTCTTTACCGATGGCTTGTATTTTGAGATTGGTCGACAGGCGATCGAGACGGCCCAGACGCTACGTCGTGTGCTGCACGAGCGCGGTTACCAGTTCTTTTTGGAGACGCCCACGAACCAGCAGTTTGTGATTCTGCCCAACGAGGATATGGCCCGCATTCGCGAGCATGCCTCGATCGAGTACTGGGAAAAGTACGACGATACTCACACGGTGGTGCGCTTTTGCACCAGCTGGGCCACGACGCAGGAGGACATCGACGCGTTGGCGGCTGTCCTGTAGCCTGATGTAATGACAAGGGGCCGCCTTGCGCTGGGTTTGGCGCAAGGTGGCCTTTGTTTTTGAGGGGGAAGGGTTGTATGACCGAGATGTCCGATCCGACGATTCGTCTGGCGACGCCCGATGATGCGCCGGCGTTGCTTGCCATCTATGAGCCGTATGTGCGCCAGACGGCGATTACCTGCGAATACGAGGTGCCGAGCGTTGAGGAGTTCGCCGGGCGCATCGAGCGCACGCTCAAGCGCTATCCGTATCTGGTGATGGAACTGGACGGGCGTCCGGTAGGCTATGCCTATGTGAGTCCGCTCAACAGCCGCGAGGCATACGACTGGTCGGTCGAGACATCGATCTACCTGGCGCGTGATGTGCGCCACGGCGGGCTGGGCCGCAAGCTGCATGACGCGCTTAAGCAATGCCTGATCGCGATGGGTATCACCAACATGTGCGCCCTCATCGCCGTGCCGCACGACAAGGACGATGAGTACCTGACGCACAACAGCCAGGACTTCCATGCCCATATGGGGTATCGCCTGGTGGGCGCCTTCGATCGCTGCGCCCAAAAGTTCGGCCGCTGGTACGACATGTGCTGGATGGAGTTGGTCCTAGCCGAGCGCGTCCCCAACCAACCCAAACCAACCTGGTTCCCCGACCTCCTCAAACCTACCATTTAGGGACAGGTTTATTTTGGCAGGTTAGCCGATGGGCTCGGTGTATTTGGCACGGTCGGTGCGCTGGATGCGCTTGGAGACATGGAGCGGTCGGCCGTCGGTGTCGTACACGTAGTCGGTGATCAGGATCAGCGCCTGCCCGCGCCCAACGTTGAGCAAAAACGCCTCGTTTTGCGAGGCATAGCACACCTCAAAGGTCTTATGTCCCTGTGCCGGCGCGCGATGGAATTCCTGGCGCAGCGTGGCGTAGAGCGAACCGTTGATATCGCGATCGATGAGTGCTTCAAAGCTCGGTGGTAGATAGGTGGTCTCCAGGCACAGCGGCGCATCGTCCAGATAACGCAGGCGGACAAGTTTGACGAGCTTGCTGCCCACGGCGACATCGAAGAACTTGGCCGCATTGCCCGCGGCCTTGGCAAAGCCCGAGTCCACCGTGCGCGTGGTGGGCTTCATACCCTGACCCTGGACCTGTGTCGTGTAGCTCGAAAACATCAGGTTGTTCTCGTGGAGTGCCGGCGTGTCGGCCACAAAGGCGCCACGCCCGCGCTCGGTGCGCACCAGGCCCTCGTCAACGAGCACCTTAAGGGCGTGGCGTACGGTGCTGCGCGACAGCCCCGATTCGTCCATGAGTTCCATCTCGGACGGCAGCTTGTCTCCGCGTGCGTAGGTGCCGGAGGCGATGCGGTCGCGCAGCGTGCCCGCCAAGCGCTCGTATTGGGTCAGTCTCTTTTTAGATGAAGCGTTCATGCGATCAACCTGTATCTAACCTGTATGCGTATCTAATCAAGCATGTATTCAATACAACAACAAAACCGCTGGTAGCCAGTTGTCGAAAACCGCATCAGCAAAATATCTAAGACAAATATAGCATACAACTAGTCGACATAACCAAAACATGTATGTAACTTGTATGCCTGTGATGAGCATCAAACGAGAAGAAAGGCTGATGCACGATGACTACTCAGGAACAGGTTAAGGATGTCGTCTCCCAGGTTTTGGCTGACAAGGCAGACAAGGGCGGCATCAAGCGCGTCGTGTGGATTGGCGCCGGCGGATCCAACGGCGGTAACTATCCTGCCCAGTACTTTATGGAGCACGAGGCCACGCAGGTCGTGAGCTCCAGCTACACCAGCAATGAGTTCGTGCACGCAACTCCTGCCTACGTTAACGAGAACACCCTGGCCGTCGTCGTGTCCATGCGCGGCACCAAGGAGACCATCGTCGCCGCCCAGGTCGCCAAGGACCACGGCGCCAGCACCATCGCCATCTATGTCGACGAGTCCGGCCTCACCGAGGTCTGCGACTACAAGATCCAGTATGACAGCCTGGCCGTCGACGAGTCCTGCATGGGCCGCACCAACTCTGCCGTCGTGACCATGATCGCCATGGAGCTCACGCAGCAGACCGAGGGCTATGCCGAGTACGAGACCGCTATGGCCGCTTTCGACTTGGTCGACCCGATCTACCGCAAGGCCGTCGAGTACACTCGTCCGCTCGCTGCCAAGTGGGCCGAGCAGAACGCCGACAAGCCCTGCATCAACGTGATGGCCCAGGGCCCGCTCTTTGGTGCCGCCTACGTCTTTAGCATCTGTAACGTGCAGGAGATGCTGCAGATCGACTCCTGCACCATCAACACCTGCGACTTCTTCCACGGTCCTTTCGAGATTCTGGACAAGCGCACCTCGCTGTTCCAGCTCATCAGCGTCGGCCGCAGCCGCTGCAACGACGAGCGCGGCATCCGCTTCGTCAACCAGTACGGTGGCGAGCGCGTCTATCAGCTCGACGCCAAGGAGCTTGGCCTCAACGACATCAAGGACAGCGTGAGCGAGTACTTCAACCACCTGATCTTCGCCCCGATCCTCAACAACGTCTACATGCGCGCGCTCTCTGCCGTCACGCACAAGGACTACATGACGCGCCGCTACATGTGGAAGCTGGATTATTAGTTACGGCGTTTTACCAAACGCCGTAACGGCTCGACGCTGCAAACCCACCTGAGCGGCAATCTGCCTTTCAGCTTCAGCGGCATGACCAGAAGGTCAATGCCGCTTCGCTTCAAGGCACCTTGCTCGCTCAGGTGGGTTTTCGCTGGCGTTGCCAAAGCATCGGCGTCGCCTTGGCCCAGATGCGGCACTTGGAGACGTTCGGCACTTGGGGACAGTCCTAGTCATTGGGGACAGGTTACTTTACACCAAGTTGGCGCATATGAACCTGGCCCCTTTGCACCAATGGGTTGTAGCGGTAGAGCGGATTTTTCCGCTCGCCGATTTGTGTCTTGAAAAATGTATATAACGACTATAACGTAGTATGAAACATATTGGAAACAATACCGAGGAGGCTGCGTTGAAGAAAAGCAATCTGGGCTATGTGCTGGTGCTGATCGCCGCGCTTATGTGGGGCACCATCGGAATCTTTGTTAACGGAATATCGGCCCTGGGTGTTTCGTCTCAGAGCATGGCGGCCTTTCGCCTGTTGTCGGGTGCTGTCTTAATGGCTCCGGTCTTGGCATTTATGGGTTGCCAGGGAGGTGCTCGTGAGGGAAAAGCCTCGGGTCCCATGGCACTGTTCAAGGCAAGTCCTAAAGAGCTTGTTCCCTGCGCGCTTCTTGGCATTATCGGCCTCGCCACCGCTAACACGCTTTATTACGAGTGCATGGGCGAGGTGGGCATGTCCACGGCCTCGGTGCTGCTTTACACCTCGCCGGTGTTTGGCGTCGTGCTCGGCCGCGTGCTTTATCGCGAGGACGTGACCCCCAACAAACTCGTCGCCATCGTCTTTAACATTGTGGGTTGCGTGCTCGCGGTGACGAGCGGCGACCTGTCTGGTTTCCATTTCTCGGCTTGGGGCGTCGCGTCGGGTGTGATCGCCGGACTTTGCGGTGCACTGCTGGCGGTGTTTAGCCGTATGGCTACCAAGACGCTGCATCCGCTGGCGGTGACGTTTTGGGGCTTTGTCTTTGGCGGATGCTTTATGGCGGTGCTTTCGGCTCCGTGGTCCGATGTAGCCGCGGCAATGTCCCCGCAACTCATTCTGCTGTTCGTAGGCTTTGGCTTTATTCCGACGGCTCTTGCGTACATCTTCTATATGCAGGGCCTTTCGATGGATCTTGAGACGTCGAAGGTGCCGGTCGTGGCTTCGTTTGAAACCGTGGCGACCGTTTTGGTCGGTATTGGCGTCTATGCCGAGCCCGCCGGCGCGATCAAAGTCCTGGGCATCGTGCTGGTGCTCGCGTCCATCCTGATCATGAACACCGATTTCTCCAAGCTGCGCAACAGTGCCTTTGTCGGCCATATCGTTGAGAGCATGACCTTTAAGCCCAACGCGTGGTGGACGGAGAAATCGCAGGACATGGATCTGTTCCGCGAGCGCACCGGCATCGCGCTGGAGCCCACCGTGCAGGAAAGCCCCTGGTACTTCGTGCGATAGGGGATTGGCGAGGCGTCTGATCTGGGGTTATCCAGTCGGCGCCGGCCAACCCAGCCCCAACGTTTCAAGTACGTTAAACCCGTCAACGGTCGATTTTCATCCGCGAACGGTCTTTATACTAATTAGCAATATCCGCAACGTATAAGACGTTATAATGACCATAACGAAAAGGAGGAGGCAAGATGAATCAGATCATTCTCGCATCTCATGGCGGCCTGGCCGCAGGCGCCAAAGACACGCTCGAGATGGTTCTCGGCGACGTGTCGAACGTCCACGTCGTGTCGCTTGCTCGTGACGACAAGGAGCCCATCACCAATAAGGTGGACGCCATGATCGCCACGTTCAACGCGGACGACACCGTTTATGTGCTGACCGATATGCTCGGCAGCTCGGTCAACAACAGCATGGTCGAACTTTCCAAGAACGGCACGAAGTTCACGGTTGTCAGCGGTTTCAACATCCCGCTGGCGCTCACGCTCGCTATGAGCCCCGTCCCCGTCAAGGGTGCCGAGCTCGCAGCCCTCATCAATGAGGCCCGCACCGGTCTGACCAACCCCAACGCACCGGTCGAGGCCGCCGCGGCTCCCGCCAAGAAGGCCAAGGCGTCCCGTCACAGCTCCGGTCCCGCCAAGATCGTCCTCGCACGTCTTGACTACCGTCTGCTGCACGGCCAGGTCGTCTTTACCTGGACCACCAAGGTCCAGGCCGAGCGCATCATCGTCGTCGACAACGCTGCCGCCAACGATGACATCAAGAAGGACGCTCTTAAGCTGGCCAA
This sequence comes from Collinsella aerofaciens, assembly GCA_008671135.1. Lineage (GTDB taxonomy): Bacteria > Actinomycetota > Coriobacteriia > Coriobacteriales > Coriobacteriaceae > Collinsella > Collinsella aerofaciens_J. The sequence goes on along the minus strand of RQAP01000041.1, from coordinate 19,733 downwards.
GCCCCAGGGCGTGCGCCTGAACGTCTTCACCGTCGAGCGTGCCCTCGCCAAGATGGACAAGCTCAACACCCTCGGCGAGCGCGTCATGTTCGTCTTTGGCAACACGGCCGAGATGCTGCAGTTCTGCCAGGGCTACAAGCTCGACGCCATCAACCTGGGCGCCACCGCCAACCACGACGGTGCCGATCAGGTCGGCGGCAAGGACAGCTCCGTCTTCCTCGACGCCAACCAGAAGGCCGACGTCAACCAGCTGCTCGACATGGGCATCAAGCTCTATGTCCAGCAGACCCCTACGTATCAGAGCGTCGACATCGACGCCAAGCTGTAATCAACCAGGCTTTTGCCTGACTGAAAGGAGAAGGGTATGAATACGTTCATCAGTGCGGTGCTCGTCGGCCTCGTCGGCGTGTTCTGCATGTGGGACTCCCGCCTGCTCGGTCGTCTTAACTTCGAGCAGCCCCTCGTTGGCGCTACGCTCGTCGGTCTGCTGCTGGGCGATGTGCCCACCGGCCTTGCCGTCGGTGCCGCCGTCGAGCTCGTGTCCATGGGCCTGGTGCAGGTCGGCGCCGCCGTTCCGCCCGATATGGTCCTGGGCGGCATCGTGGCCGCTGCCTTTGCGTGCCTGACCGATGCTTCCGCCGAGACCGCCATGACGATCGCCATCCCGGTCGCCGTCCTGGGTCAGCTTCTCGGCATCGTGTTCCGTTCCATCATCGCCGCCCTCACCCATGTGGCAGATAGCGCGATCGATAACGGAAAGTTCAAGACCGCCTACCGTATGCACATCTGCGCCGGCTCCGGTCTGTACGCCGTCATGTACTTCCTGCCGATTTTCCTCGCCGTCTTTGTTGGCACCGACCTGGTTCAGGCCATCGTCAACATGGTTCCCGAGTGGCTGTCCACCGGTCTTAACGTTTCGACCAAGATCATGACCGCCTACGGCTTGGCCCTGCTGCTCACCATGATGATCAAGAAGGGTATGACTCCGTTCCTGTTCATCGGTTTCCTGCTCGCCGCTTACCTCAACCTGTCCGTCATCGCGGTCGCTCTGATCGGTGTGTGCCTGGCTGTCGTCTTCATGGGCTTCAAGTTCAACGGTTCCCATGCAGCCGCCGGTGTCGATTCCGACTACGATCCGCTCGAAGACGACGAAGACTAAGGAGGAACACACTATGGCAACCGCAACCAAGGACGTGTCCCTGAACAAGAAGGTCAGCCAGTTCTTCTGGCGCTCCTGGGCCATCCAGGCCTCTTGGAACTACGAGCGTCAGATGAACATGGGCTTCCTCTACGGCATGGTTCCCACGCTCGATCGCCTCTATCCGGATGAGTCCGACCCCAAGCAGCTCGCTGCTAAGAAAGAGGCTTACCACCGTCACATGGCGTTCTACAACTGCACTCCGCAGACGAGCGCTTTCATCCTGGGCCTCTCCGCCTCCATGGAGGAGGAGTACGCCAAGGATCCCGAGAACTTCGATCCCGATTCGATCAACGCGGTCAAGACCTCCCTCATGGGTCCGCTTTCCGGCATCGGTGACTCCTTCTTCCAGGGCACCATCCGCGTTATCGCCTTTGGTCTGGGCGTTCAGCTGGCTCAGCAGGGCTCTATCATGGGCCCGATCCTGGCCATGCTCATCTCCATTGTCCCCTCTGTGCTGATCACTTGGTTCGCAGCCAAGATGGGCTATCAGGGCGGCCACGAGTACCTGAGCAAGCTTCAGGGCGGCGACCTCATGGAGAAGCTCATGTATGTCTGCGGCATCGTGGGTCTTATGTCCGTGGGCGGCATGATCGCCACGCTGATCGGCGCCACCACCCCGCTGCAGTTCGCTGAGGGCACCGTCGTTATCCAGGATATCCTGGACGGCATGATGCCCCAGATGATCTCCCTTGGCCTCACCGGCCTTATGTACTGGCTCATCAAGAAGAACGTCAACACCGGTTGGCTTCTCGTGATCGCCATCGTGGGCGGCATCGCCCTCTCCGCGGCCGGCATCCTGGCCTAGTCGCGACCAAGCGCCTAACCGCTTTCCCCCGGGGGCCTGCCTGACATCCCATACCCCAGGCAGGCTCCCATCCCTAAATGTGTCAAAGGGACAGTTCCTTTGACACATCCTCAACGGGCCGGCGACTCGGTCCAAATCACGGTAACTCTGCGAGCGCCCGGCAATGTGGCGCCGCAAAAAATCGAAAGGAATGTGTCAGATGTACGAGATCGACCTTAACCTCCCTAAGCAGATCGTCGCTGACGTCCTGTCCAACCACGAGATCCACAGCGTCGCCTTCGTCGGCTGCGGTGCTTCCATGTCCGACCTTTACCCTGCCAAGTACTTCCTGGCCAACAACACGGACAAGCTGAACGTTCAGATCTTCACCGCTAACGAGTTCAACTACGACACGCCCTCCTGGGTCAACGAGCACACCTTCGTGATCACCTGCTCCCTCGGTGGCTCCACGCCCGAGACCGTCGAGGCCAACAAGACCGCCAAGAAGCACAACTGCCCGGTCGTCTCCCTCACCAACAAGGCTGGCTCCGCTCTGACCGTCGACGCTGACTACGTCATCGTTCACGGCTTCCACGCCAACTTCGCTGCCAAGTGCGAGAAGCCCGGCTACGCCATCGCTCTTGCTGTCGAGATCCTTCAGCAGACCGAGGGCTATGACCACTACGAGGACATGATCACCGGCCTTACCAACGTCTTCGAGCTCTGCGAGAACGCCGCTCAGCACTGCAAGAAGCTCGCCAAGAAGTTCGCTGAGGACTTCAAGGACGACAAGATGATTTACTTCATGGCCTCTGGTGCCTCCGAGAAGATGGCTTACTCTCACGCCGCCTTCCTGTTCACCGAGATGCAGTGGATCGACGCCGCCGCCTACAACACCGGCGAGTACTTCCACGGCCCGTTCGAGGTTTCCACCGAGGGTAAGCCCTACGTCTTCTTCATGTCCGATGGCGCTACCCGTCCGATGGACGCCCGCGCCCTCACCTTCCTTGAGCGCATGGGCGCCAAGGTCGCTCTGATCGACTCCAAGGATTACGGCCTGGCTGACGCCGTGCCCGCGAGCGTCGTCACCTACTTCAACCCGCTGCTGCACCTCGCCGTTATGCGCGAGTACGGCAACCAGATCGCCGAGGCCCGTCAGCACCCGCTGACCATGCGTCGCTACATGTGGAAGCTTTCCTACTAATCACAAGTAAGTAGACCTTACGGGTTGATTGAGAGGGGATGGGGTTTGTGCCCCATCCCCTTTTTTGCTCTTGGGAGGGCACGCCTGTCGCGTCGCAAAACCCAGGATAAAACCTACCAAAATAAACCTGTCTCTATTTGGCAGGTGGGAGGAGATGCGTATGATCAAAGCAGTGCTGTTTGACATGGACGGCGTGCTGGTCGATACCGAGTGGTTCTACAACCGTCGTCGCGTGGCGTTTATGGAGGAGCATGGCATTACGTACGATAGAATTCCAGATCTTTCGGGGTCTAATGAACCGGCAATCTGGGAAGCTCTAGTTCCTGGCAATCTCACGTTACGCGAGGAATTGCTCACGGAATATAAAAAAAGATATTGCCCCGCTCATCCCGTTCCGTATGCCGAGCTACTCAACGAGCAGACGGAGCCGGTGATGCGTGAGCTGCACAAGCGCGGCGTGAAGTGTGCCATCGCGAGTTCGTCCTATCGCGAGCTCATTGACGAGCTGGTGGAGATTGCCGGTATCGCCGACGTGCTGGACTACACCATCAGCGGTCACGAGTGCAGTGCGTTTAAGCCCGACCCCGAGATCTACCTGCGTGCCATGGAAGCACTGGGGGTTGAGCCTTCCGAGTGCCTGGTTATCGAGGACTCGCCTTTGGGCATCGAGGCCGGCAAGCGCTCCGGCGCCCGCGTCCTGGCGCTGCGTCCGCACGAGGGCGTCAACCTGGACCAGTCCGCCGCCGACGTTGTCATCGACAACCTGACCGACATCCTACCTGCCATTTAGGGACAGGTTTATTTTGGCAGGTTTTATCTGGGCAAACGCCGTATTCGCCGTGAAGGGACCGCTCTCTTCACGGCGTTTTTCTTTTGAGCGGCCTCACGGTCCTTCTGATGGTTGTCGAGAGAGGGTGAATTGAAGCGCCCTCGCACACTACATGCTACAATCGCGGACATGCCCCACAACTACATCTGCCTTCGAAAGGAGCCTACGTGGCGAACGCCATTGATCAGCTCACGGACCGAGTGCTCGTACTCGGCCGTCTCGCCATCGTTCGCCGCGCCATCACCGCCGTGGCGGTCACCATTTCGGCCGTTCTCCAGACATTTCTGATCCAGGCGTTCATTCGGCCCGCTGACCTGCTTCCGAGCGGCCTTACCGGCGTCGCGGTCCTGCTCGATCGCGTTACCTCGCTCGGCGGCGTTCACATCGACATCTCGCTCGGCATGCTCGCGCTCAACATCCCCGTGGCGCTCCTATGTTGGAGCGGCATCAGCAAGCGCTTTGTCATCTTCTCGATGATGCAGGTCGTGCTCTCGTCGCTGTTCCTCAACATCTTTCACTTCGCTCCGTTTTTGGGCGACAAGATTATGCTCATCATTTTTGGCGGCGTGGTCTCGGGTCTGGGCGCTGCCATCGCGCTAAAGTCCGGCGCATCCACCGGCGGCACCGACTTTATCGCGCTGTGGGTCTCCAACCACACGGGCAAGACTATCTGGGGTGTCATCTTTGGTTTCAACTGCTTTATCCTGGCGATCTTTGGCTTTATGTTTGGCTGGGACAAGGCGGCGTACTCCATCGTGTTCCAGTTTATTTCGACCAAGACTATCGACAGTTTCTATCGTCGCTACGATCGCGTGACGCTGCAGATCACAACGCGTAAAGCCGACGAGGTCATGACCGCCTATGTTGACCATTTTCAGCACGGCATTAGCTGCGCCGAGGTCATTGGCGGATACAGCCGCGAAAAGATGTATCTGCTGCACGCCGTTGTCTCGACCTATGAGAGCCAGGACATTATCAAGCTAGTGTGCGACATTGATCCCGGCGCCGTAATCAATGTGTTCCACACGCTCAACTTTGTGGGCGGCTGGTGGGGCGGTCATGTTGACGAGCCCATGCCCACGGCCGTACCCGATCCCGACAAGCCCGCGCGCATGGCCAGCAGGCAGGCGCGCCTCATCGAGCAGGACAGTCTGCAACAGGACGACGGCAAGTAGGGTATTGGCATTTTGCCGGTCCTGCGCAACCCATCCGAACGAGCCCCCCGAAAGCCCCGTTGCTTTCGAGGGGCTCTCGTTTGACATGATAAAAACCTACCAAAATAGACCTGTCGCTTTTTTGGTAGGCAGGGTGTATCGTTTTATCGTTATGATGTAATATAGAGCTAGACGTTATATATGTATTAGTAATTTCGATATTTTGATAAGAGTGATCAGATATGCCCGCGACCAAAAATGCACCGCTTTACCAGCAGATTTACGACGAAATCAAGGATGCGATCGAGAAAGGTGTTTATGCACCCAAGGAGCGTATTCCGTCCGAGCTCGAGCTAGCCGAGCAGTACGAGGTGAGCCGCATTACGGTGCGCCGCGCCGTCGAGGAGCTGTGTTCCGATGGCTACCTGGTTAAGCAGCAGGGCCGTGGCACCTTTGTTTCCACGCCGCACATCAACCGTCAGTTCCACGCCTCGACGCTGCAGACGTTTACCGCGCTGTGTGCCGACAATGGCATGAAGGCCGGTGCACATGTGGTCGATCGCCAGATTGTTCCGGCGCGCCAAAACGAGATGGAGTTCTTTGGCCTGCAGAAGGGCGCGCTGCTGCTGCATATCAAGCGCGTGCGCACGGCCGACGGCGAGCCCATCTTTGAGGAGAACGTCTTTGTGCCGTTTGACGCCTACCGTGAACTGTTGACAGCCGACCTTGAGGACAAGTCGATTTTTGCCGAGGTCGGGCGTGTTGGCGGAACCCCGATTGTCTCGGCTGGCTACCGTACGGTCGAGGCCGTTCGCGCCAGCGCTGAGCAGGCGGCCGAGCTGGGCATCGCTCCGCACGATCCGCTGCTCAACCTGCGCGCCGGCTTTATCGGTCCCAATGGCGAGCCGGTCTTGCTCGGCAAACAGTACTACGTGGGCAGTCGCTACGTCATGGTCCTGTAGGGTTGGTTCCGCCGTTCTAACGAACGGCGGACCGGTCGACGCTGCAAACGCTCCTAAGCGGCAATCTGCAGAATGAGCGTGGATAATCTCCCGTTTTTTGCTTGATGACGGGCTCAAAGTGGGAGATTATCCACGCTCATCCGGAAAGTGTCCAAAAATCCACGCTCATTCGCCTTGGATTGCGTTGCCCGTGGCCGGCAGCCGCGCGGCACCGGTCCGCGTGGCGGCGTATAATCGGCGGCAGATGACTTGGACGTTAGGAAACCATGACCGATAACATGCAGCAGATGGCGCTCGACACGCTCGGCGCCTATTTTGGCTACACCTCGTTTCGCCCGGGACAGGACCGCATGGTCGATGCGATCCTTGCCGGTCGCGATGCGCTGGGTGTTATGCCCACGGGCGCCGGAAAGTCCATTTGCTACCAGGTGCCCGCGCTCATGCTGCCCGGCATCACCTTTGTGGTGAGTCCGTTGCTGTCGCTTATGGAGGACCAGACCCGCGCACTGCTCGCGGCGGGTGCGCGCCCCAGCTATCTCAACTCCAGCCTTACGCTGGCTCAGCAAAATACCGTGCTCAAGCGTGCTCGTGAGGGGCGCTACCAGCTAATGTATGTGGCACCCGAGCGCCTGCTCGAGCCACGCTTTCTGGCCTTTGCGCAGGAAGCTGCGGCCGAAGGCGGCATTGGCGTGCCACTCGTAGCTATTGACGAGGCCCACTGCGTGAGCCAGTGGGGGCAGGATTTCCGCCCCGCCTACCTGCAGATTCGCGAGTTCATCGATTCGCTGCCGCAGCGCCCCATCGTGGCGGCGTTTACCGCCACGGCGACCGAGCGCGTGCGTGCGGACATTCAGCAGATGCTCGGCCTGCAAAACCCCGCGACGGTGGTGACGGGTTTTGATCGCAAGAACCTCTACTTTGGTTGCGAGGAGATGGGCGACAAGGCCAAGACCGCATGGGTGCGCGACTACGTGATTGCGCATTCGAGCGAGAGCGGCATCGTGTATTGCTCGACCCGCAAGACGGTCGACGCGCTGGCCGCGGAGCTTGCCGAGGCTCTGGGCCCCAGCGGCATTCGCGTTGGCCGCTACCATGCAGGCATGGGCAACGACGCCCGTCGCCAAAGCCAGCGCGCCTTTATCGACGACGATATCCAGGTGATGGTTGCCACCAACGCCTTTGGCATGGGCATCGACAAGCCCAACGTGCGCTACGTGATCCACAACAACGTGCCCGAGAGCATTGAGGCCTACTACCAGGAGGCGGGCCGCGCCGGCCGCGATGGCGACCCGGCCAGCTGCCATCTGCTGTGGAACGGCAACGATTTTCGCATGCGCCGCTTTCTGATCGATCGCGGCGATGCTGCCGATGAGGCACTCGACGACGAGCAGCGTGCGTGGGCGCTCCAGAATCGATATCGTCTGCTCAGCCAGATGGAGGGCTACTGCAATACCACCGGCTGCTTGCGCGAATACATGCTGCGCTACTTTGGCGACGAGGCCGCGGTCGAGCATGCCGCGGCCGGTACGGGCGGCGTCGCCACGGACGACGTCGAGGGCTGCGGCAACTGCAGCAACTGCCTCACGCAGTTCGAGGTCGAGGACGTCACCGATATGGCCCGCGCTGCCGTGCGCTATGTGGCCATGCGGCCCATGCGCTTCGGCAAGTCGCTCATCGCCGACGTGCTCCACGGCGGCAACACCGAGCGCATTCGCCAGATGCATTTGGACGAGGACCGCGGCTACGGTGAGCTGTCGAGCGAATCGGTCGGGCGCATCAAGGACATCATCGGCCAGCTGTGCGGCCGCGGTTATCTGGCTACCTCGCAGGGACAGTACCCGGTCGTGGGGCTGGGCCCGCGTGCCGCCGAGGTCGAGGATGAGGCGTTCGCCTTTACCGTTAAGCGTCGCGCGTCCAAGCGCAAGGCCTCGGCCCGCGCCCGCCGTGCGGTGGATCTGCTGCGCGAGGAGGCCGAGCTGGATCAGCGCCCGCGCGTGGGTGACGATGCCGAGCTGTTCGAGCGCCTGCGTGCCCTGCGCAAGGAGATTTCGACCGAGCTGGAGATGGCGCCGTACATGGTCTTCTCCGACAAGGCCCTGCGCGGCCTGTGCCGTCTGCGCCCCCAGACGCGCGACGAGCTGATTCAGGTCAACGGCATTGGCGAGAAAAAGGCCGACGCCTTTGGCGAGCAGTTTATGACGGCGATCGAAGAGTTTGAGTCCGAGCATGCGCGGGATGGAGCGTAACGATGGCATTCGACGATAAAACCGAGCGCACTGAGGTATCCGCCGTGCCGCTGTACCAGCAGGTTATGGACGACCTAAAGGGCGAGATCGCGCGCGGCGTGTACGCATCCGGCTCGCGCATTCCTTCCGAGATGGAGCTCGCGAAGTCCTACGGCGTGGGACGCATCACCGTGCGCCGCGCCATCGAGGAGCTGTCGCGCGCGGGGTATCTCAACCGCCAGCAGGGGAGGGGCACGTTTGTGTGCGCGCCCAAGCTCAAGCGCAAGATTGTCCAAAAGGGTGACGTTCAGAGCTTTTCCGAGGGTTGCGCTGCCAACGACATGGTGGCCGGAGCACACCTGGTGTCGCGCACGGTGGTTGCGGCGACGCGCGAGGACGCGGCGTTTTTTGGGGTGGAACCCGGCTGCGAGCTCATCGTTGTCGAGCGCGTGCGCACGGCAGACGGCGTGCCCGTCATGCTCGAGAACAACGCCTTTGTGCTGGCCGACCATCCCTACCTGCAGACGCTTGCCGACAAGGACCTCACGGACAATTCCATCTTTGCACTCGTTGCCGAGCATTCGGGCCGCGCGCCGCTCAAGTCCGACCCTTGTACCGTGGAGATTGCGCTTGCCGATGTTCAGGCGGCCTCACTGCTGGAGGTGCCGGTCGGCGAGCCGCTGTTTTATATGGAGGCGTACTTTACCGATGAGGACGAGCGGCCCTTGCTGCTCGGACGCCAAAAGATCGTGGGCTCGCGCTACGTGTTCGACATCTAACGTCCACAGATAGAACAACATGGAACAAATTTGTCGCAATGGCTTCCACCGTGGCTGCTTGCGTGGTATATATAGAACAACATAGAATGACAGCAGGTACGAGCTGCCGTCGTTCAAAGCCGCCACACAAGGAGGAGCATCACCGTGAACGCACACGATCTGGTTCAGGAAATTATCGAGCGCAAGGGCAAGATTGAGAACGTCTTTTGGATCGCCTGCGGCGGTTCGATGATCGACCTGATGCCGGCCAACGAGCTGCTCAAGCGCGAGGCCACCACGTTTGCCTCGACGGTCTACACGGCGCGCGAGTTTTGCCTGATGGCTCCCAAGAGTCTTGGCGAGAAATCACTCGTCATCGCCTGCAGCCACAGCGGCAATACGCAGGAGGTCGTCGACGGTTGCGAGATGGCGCTGGCAGCCGGCGCCGAGGTCGTGGCCATGACCGACTGCGAGGGCTCCAAGATTGATAACGGCAAGTGGACCACCTGGGTCTATCCGTGGGGCGAAGGCGTGCCGCAGGCCGAGGTTCCGCAAGGCATCGGCGTCCTGATGGCTGCCGAGCTGCTCGACCAGCAGGAGGGTTACGAGGCACTCGCCGACATGTACGCCGGCCTTAAGCAGATGGATGCGCTGTTGCCCGCTGCCCGTGAGAAGGTCAACGCCGAGCTGGGCGATCGCTTTGCCGAGCTCTGCCAGCAGCATAAGTTCTTCTATATCCTGGGTTCCGGCCCCAACTTTAGCCAGACCTACGCCATGGCCATCTGCTCGCTCATGGAGATGCAGTGGCAGCACTGCTGCTATATCCACTCCGGCGAGTATTTCCACGGCCCGTTTGAGGCCACCGAGCCCGGCGTGTTCTACTTTGTGCAGCTCGGATCGGGCGAGTGCCGCCCCATGGAGGAGCGCGCGCTCGCGTTCCTCAACACGCACACCGATACGGTCATGGTGCTCGACGCGCTCGAGTACGGCGTAGGCGAGGTGCCCGCCAGCGTGCGTTCGTTCTTGGAGCCGATCTTCTTCTACAACATGAGCTGCGAGCTGCGCGCCGCCCGCGGCAAGGTGTTTGACCACAGCCCCGAGGTTCGTCGCTACATGGGCATCGAGCAGTATTAGGTACCGGGAATTATCTTTTTTGACGGGGTCTGCGCTGCGCGCGGGCCCCGTATTGCGTTGTGGCGGCCGGATTCGTGTCTGCGCGAAAGCGAAGTTGAATACTTTTCCGCGAAGTGAACGACCTGTTTTGGACCCCCGAAGCATCCACACTTTTTGGCGGTAAAACTGCAGGAAAAACTCGACGAAACCGCAGGAAACAGCGCCTGAAAAATGTCGATGCTTCGGGGGTCCGATTTTGCTCGTTCACTTCGCGGAAAAGTATTCACCTTCGATTCGCAAGGGCACTGCGTGAGTCAAAAAAGCGGGCCGCGCCGGTAGTATTCCGGCGCGGCCCGCTTGGTATTGCGCTTAGATTCGCGAGATTGCGGCGATTGACGGCCTACTTTGCGTCGTAGGCCTCGGCGTCCCACCAGTCGAGCTGGGCGATGTTGTCGCGAATGTGCTGGCAGCTCTTGTGGAAGCCCTCGAGCTCGTGCTCGGACAGGTCCAGTGTGTAAACCTCCTCGACGCCCTCGGCACCGATCACGCACGGCAGGGAGGTAAAGATGCCCTCTTCGCCATACTGGCCGGTCATAAGCGTAGAGGCCGAAAGCACGGCGTGCTCGTTGTGCAGCACGGCAGCGCAGACGCGCGCGGCGGAGTTGGCGACGGCGTACTCGGTGCACTGCTTGCCCTGGTAGGTCACATAGCCGCCCTTGCGTGCAAGCTCCTCGACCTCCATGTGGTCGAAGGCGTACTTGTCGGGGTTTTCGGCCTGAAGCTCGTTGAGGCTCTTGCCGGCGATGGTCGCGGCCTTAAAGGCAGCCAGCTGGCTAAAGCCGTGTTCGCCGATCATGTAGGCGTCGATGGACTTGGGGCTCACGCCGACCTTCTTGGAGATCTCGGTGCGCAGACGGGCGGAATCCAGGCCGCAGCCCGAGCCGATGATCTTCTTGGGATCGTAGCCGGTCAGGTGCCACAGCTCGGTGCACACGACGTCGCAGGGGTTGGAGATGCTCACAAAGATGCCGTCGAAGCCGGCGTCGACGATGCGCTTGGCAAAGGTGCGGGCGGCGTCGGTGGTAAAGAACAGCTCGCCGTCGCGGTTGCCGGCGGCCAGCGCGACCTTGCCGGCGGCGTTGACGATGACGTCGCAGCAGGCAAGCTCCTCGTAGTGGTCGTAGCAGTTGACGATCTTGGTGTTGTACGGGACAAACGAAAGGGAGTCGCGCAGGTCCTGGACCTCGGACGTCACCTTGGCCTCGTTGATATCGCACAGGTACAGCTCATCGGCAATGCCCTGCATGAGTAGGCTGTTGGCGACATGTGCTCCTACGTGGCCCTGGCCGACCACACCGATCTTACGCGTCTGGTACATATATGTATCCTTTCGGCCGAGTTTTTCGCGTCGAACCATTGTAGCGTCCTGCTGCCACTTTGCTAGGCTAAAGCGCCGTAGATTTTTGGACATGCCTTAATCTCTACTTTTGGAGTGATCTGGGCCGCTGACGGCATCGCTGGGCGATGTGCTCGCGCGGATGGGGCCGGTCGTTGTACCATAGCTGTAACTGACTCGTAAGGAGCATCCATGCCCATTCGCATTCCCGACGCCCTCCCTGCCGCCGCGCAGCTCGAGAGCGAGAACATCTTTGTCATGACCGAGTACCGCGCGCTGCACCAGGACATCCGTCCGCTGCGCGTGCTCATCCTCAACCTCATGCCCACCAAGATTGCCACCGAGACGCAGATCATGCGCAAGCTCTCCAACACGCCGCTGCAGGTGGAGGTGGACCTGCTGCGCACCAAGACGCACGAGGCCACGCACGTGAGCGCCGGCCACCTGGAGACGTTCTATCGCACGTTCGACGACATCCGCGATATCCACTACGACGGCCTGATCATCACGGGCGCGCCGGTGGAGCAGATGCCGTTCGAGGAGGTCGACTACTGGCCCGAGCTCTGCCAGATCATGGATTGGTCCACCACGCATGTGCACTCTACGCTGCATATTTGTTGGGGCGCGCAGGCCGGTCTGTACCATCATTACGGCATCCAGAAGCATGACCTGCCGGCAAAGGCGAGCGGCGTGTTCGAGCATTATCTGGTGAAGCCGCAAAGTCCGCTGGTTCGCGGCTTTGACGACCGTTTCTATGCTGTGCATTCGCGCAACACCGATGTGCGTCGCGAGGACGTGGAGGCCGAGCCGCAGCTTGAGGTCGTGGCCGTGTCCGACGAGGTGGGCCTGTACATCGTCAAGTCGACCGACAGCCGTCGCTTCTTTGTCTTTGGCCACCCTGAGTACGATACCGATACGCTGCGCCTGGAGTACGAGCGCGACGTGAAGCGCGGGCTCAACCCTCAGGTGCCGGCGCATTACTTCCCGGGCGACGATCCCACCGCCGAGCCGCGCAACGTCTGGCGCAGCCAGGCTCAGCTGTTCTACACCAACTGGCTCAACTACTACGTCTACCAGACCACGCCCTACGACCTAGCCCGCGCCGGCGAGGAGCACTAGGCTGCGGCCGTGGCTGCGACTGTGACTGTGCTCACGGCATGACGAGCGTGGATTTTCGGACGTTTACAAATCGAGCGTGGATAATCTCCCACTTTTGGCTTGAAACTAGGCTCAAAACGGGAGATTATCCACGCTCATTTTTTAGGCATGTAGATGCCGATGGCTCGGCTAAGCGACGGTGCGTGCAGAGGCAAAGTCGCATTTGGCGTAGTCTTGAATCTCGACGGGTTTTTCTTTCTGATAATCCGATGGACCAAGGCCTCAAAATGTGGAGACAGGGACCTCTCGACAACCGCCCTACCTGCAGATATAAGACATCAGCCTAAAACGTCCAAAACCGTCAAGCATTTGGTCAGCGCCTGGACGGTATTTGGTCAGACTTCGCATGAAACCGTCTGGTACGTTTGCGCCGTTCCAAGATTTGGGAGGCGACATGGGAAACATGACGGCGAATCAAAGGCTTGCAAGTCACATTAAAGCATGCGAACAGCAGATGAGTTGCGTGTACGCGCGCACGGCGGCGGAGGCAAAGCAGATTGAGCGGCGGGCGGAGGCGGGAAGTCTCGAAGCGGTTATGCCGGGGCTGTATGCGCGTCCGGAATACTGGTCCGAGCTCAAGTTTCGGCAGCGTTATCTGCATCGGGTGCGGGCGCTTGCGCAAAAGCACCCCGACTGGACATTTTGCTCCTATACGGCGGCTGTTATCTATGGCCTTTCGGTTTCGCATGCCAATTTGACGCACATCCATATCGCCGCGATGCCGGCCCAATCGACGACGCCGGGCTCTCAGGTCATTCGTCATCGCTATGCTCGTCAAACACGGGCCACCCAGATGGATATCGCCGTAACCGATATCGATCAAACGATTACGGATTGCTTGGTCGATGCATCGTTTGTCGAGGGACTGATCATCGCGGATTCGGCGCTCCATGAGCAACTTTTGTCGAAGGAGCATCTCGTTGAGACTGTCGACAAGCTTGGCCTGAATCGTCGCGGTGTTGTGACGGCGCGCAGGGTTGCACGATGTGCCGATGGGCTGTCGGAAAGCGGCGGCGAGTCCAAGGCGCGTGCCCTGATGATCGAGCGCGGCTGGCAGACGCCGGAGTTGCAAGTTGAGCTGTTCGACCCGGTTGAGCCGGGACGACCGTATCGCGTTGACTACTTGTGGCGTGTGGGCGACCGACTGATTATCGGGGAGTTCGACGGATTCGTTAAAAGCGAGAAAGCGGCGGAGGAGGGTAAGCTTGCGAAGGCGCAGTTTGATGAGCGTCAGCGCGAGTCGAGGCTTTCGCTGCTTGATAACTGCAAGATCGTGCGCTTGTGCTGGGATGATCTGAGGGACCCGATAAAGCTCGATCGCAAGCTCAAAGTTGCCGGCGTACCGCGCGTGTGTGCTGAGGCGGTTGCAGAGCGTTGAGCCGCACGAGCGTGGAAATCCGGACGGACGAGTGTGGAAATCTGGACGCGCATTGGTTAAGCGTGGATTTTCGGACACACGAGCGTGGATTTTTGGACGCTTGTTGAATGAGCGTGGATAATCTCCCGTTTTTGGCTCGTAAGGGGGCTCAAAGTGGGAGATTTTCCACGCTCATCTTGCGGGTGCGATACAGCGGCGATCAGGCGCTGATGATGTGGGGTAGCGGCAGGTCGTGGGCGTCGGTGGGAACGTGGCCGACACGCTGCTCGTCAAAGGCTATGCCGATGATTTGACATGCGGACGAGAGCATGGGCAGGTAGCGGTCATAGCAGCCGCCGCCGTAGCCCAGGCGCGCGCCGGCGCGGTCGAATGCTACGAGCGGCACGATGATCATGTCGAGAGCTTCGGCAGGCACGATAGGGAAGCGACCGCTGCCGATGTCTGTGGCCGCGAAGGCCCGCGTGGGGTGGGCGATAAACGGCGCCGCGGACGCATCGTCGGCGGCAACTGCCCGCATGCACATGCGCTGGCCACAAGCTGCGGCGTCTGTTGCCGAGAACATGCACGGATAGGCCACGCGCCAGCCGTGTTTGGCGGCCGCAGCGGCAAACGCGGCTGGGTCGACCTCGGAACCCATCGCGGCATAGACGGCAACGGTGTGCGGCGCTGCGGTACCCAAGTGATCCAACAGCTCAACAAGCCGCGCACAGATAACGGCAGACTTCGCGGCCCGCACATCCAAATCAAGAGCGTCGCGCCGAGCAATCACCGCCTTCCGCAACTCGGCCTTGTCCATCCCAACCTCCTCTAGCAAACCTACCAAAAAGGGACAGGTTTATTTTGGCAGGTTTTATCTGGGCAAACACCCAAACCACCACATAAGCCATCGCAAAGGGGGCGGTTCATGGACACCTTCGTGGGTTTTGACGAAGAGCGGGTGTTCGCGGCGGTTTGTCTCGATCTGTAACAGTAGCTCGGCAAAATCGGACCTAGATGTTACAGATTGAGACAAAGGGACGGGGTCATCCGAAAACGTCTCGATTAGTAACATCTGGAGCCGATATTGCCGTCTTGGCGTTACAGATCGAGACAAACCGGCAGACTGCGGCAAAAGAAAAAGGTAGATTTTCAGGCATATCCCAAAAATCTACCTCTGTGCGTTAGCCCAACAGGTCGACGACGTTAAAGCCGGCGTTGCTCTTGGCGATGACGTCTCGGCCGCCAAAGACACAGGTAGGCGACTCGGCTGCGATGCGCGTCACGTCGGCGCCGAGCGAGCGAAGCTCACCGGGCGTGGCGGCGAGCATCTGGGTGCGGCGCTCCTCGCGTGCGTGCGGATCGAGCCCGGCCAGGTAGGTCGTGCTGCGGCGCTTGGTGAGCGCGTACGGCTTCACCGGCGCGTCCATGCCGCTCACGCAGCTCACGATAAAGCCCTCGAAGGCGGCCTCGTCGGGCTCAAAGCTGCTGAGCCATTCGCCCGCGCGTTCCACGCGCTCAATCGAGGGGTCGATTGCCGGGTCGCGGTAGGTGTAGAACGCCGTCTGACGCTCGCCGGCAGCGCGGAATCCGCAGCCGTACGCACCGCCCTTCACGCGGATCTCGTTCCACAGGTAGTCGTAGGAGAGCGCGTTGGCGGCAACCGCCCAGGCGCCCGTCACGTCAATGCCCAGACGGCGCGGGTCGCACGCGCGCGCAGCAAAGCAGATGTCGCTGGGGATGACGAAAGCCTCGTGACGGTCGCGCGGCTCCGGTACCACGAGCGTGCCGCTGCCAGCGCCGTCGCCCGCGCCCAGCCCCAGGTTGCCCGCGGCATCCCAGTACACGTCAAAGTCCTCATCGCTGCCGGTGAAGCTCGCCATGCAGCCATCGGCCACAAAGATGCGGTCTGCCAGCTCGGCAAGCTTGGTACGCAGCCCGTCCACGCGCTCGTCAAAGTGGTCGAGCAGATCGCGCAGGAACAGGTAGAAGTCCACGCCCGAAAGCTGCTCGCGAACCACGGCCGAAGGTGAGCTGTAGCTCATCGCGCGACCGAGCGCCGCCGAGTGACCATTGTTGATAAAGCCCTGCTCAAGCCCAATGCGAATCTGCGTGAGCACGTCGCGCACGCGGTCGGCGTCGGCGTCTGCCAGCAGCGTGCTCGACCATACCTCGCGCGGCAGGCTCGCCAGCGCATTGATCTTCTCGGACAGGGCGCCGGCGCTCACCAGCAGATAAGGGCGCACACCGTCCACGTCGGGCTGGGTCATGACCTCGGTCGTAAAGCTCAAAAAGCCCAGCTTGCCGGCAAGCAAGTTGTCGAGCTCCTCGGCCGAGTGCTCGCTCGTGGGCAGCTGTTTGAGCAGGCGGCAGAGCAGCGTCACATAGGGCAGGTCTTCAAACGCGACGCAGCTCAGGTCGAAATACTGCATGGCGTAGGCCAGGCGGTTGGTGGGGATGCCGTGGCGCAGGCAGGGGATGGGCGCAGTGGTGTCCACGACCAGCGGCGGCTCGGGGCGCGCCTCTCCAATGTCGGACACGCGTAGGCGCGGCAGCGTGGCCTTGGCCTCGGGCGTGTCTTCTGCCTCCTGCGCGGTGCGTAGCGCAGCCGTGCGCTCGACCACGTCGGCCAGCTCGGCATCGGTCATGGCGTCGCACTTGGCTGCCAGCTCTGCGGCCTCTGCGCCCTCCGAACCCTCGGCGGCGTCCACCGGCACCAGCTCGACCAGCGCCATGTGGTCGTTTTCCAGCACCAGTTCGCGCAGCAGGTCCTCAAAGTAGCTGCCGTCCAGCTCGCCACGCAGCTCCTCGTACACAGGGCCGTACTTGAGTGCCAGCGTCGCGGCGTCGTCATCGTAGAGCCAGGTGCTCAGCGCGTCGCACGCAATGGCCACGCCGTCGGCGATGCCATAGTCGCGCTGGCGCAGGTCGTACTCGTTGCTGCTGATGATGGCTTCCAGGCGCTCGCGCGGAACGCCGTGCTCGCACAGGTCGCGGCAGGCGTCCTGGAACACGCGGCGCAGCTCGCGCGCTACGCCGGGCTGCGCGTTTTGCAGCATGATGAGCTCGTAGGGCTGCAGGCTCTCGGCCGCGGTGTAGCTCACCACGTTGCCGCCCAGGCCGGCGGCCAGAATGGCCTTCTTAACTGGTGCCTCGTTGGAGCCCAGCAGCGCCTCGAACAGGATATCCGCCGCGATCGTGCGCTTGCGGTCGAGCGCGCTGCCCAGCACAAGACCCAGGCCCACCAGGGCGTTCTCGGGCGTGGTGGCCATCTCGACGCGCTTATACTCGCAGGTCACAGGCGCCTGCACGTCCAGCGGATTGGGCGCCAGCGTGGACGGGTCCTCGCCGGCGGCGACGGCGGCGTCCATGCGGCGGCTCGCGGCACTCGACTGCGACAGATAGCGCTCGTCCAAAAACGCCAGAGCGCGGTCCACGTCCAGGTCGCCGTAGAGCGTTATATAAGAGTTGGAAGGATTGTAGTGGCGCGCGTGCGTGTCCAGGAACTGCTCGTAGGTGAGCGCGGGGATCGCGCGCGGGTCGCCGCCGCTCTCGTGCGCATAGGCGGTGTCGGGATAGAGCGCGGCGTTGACGGCGTCATCCAGCACGCTCATGGGATCGGACAGCGCGCCCTTCATCTCGTTGAACACCACGCCGTTATAGCGCAGCGTGCCCTCGTGCAGGCTCGCGGAGCTGCCGTCGCCCTCGCCCTCGGCGCCCTCTGGTAGGTCCAACTCGTAGTGCCAGCCCTCCTGCTCAAAAATGGTGGGCTTAGTGTAGATGGCCGGGTTGAACACCGCGTCCAGGTACACGTCCATCAGGTTGTACAGATCCTGCTCGTTGGTGGTGGCAACGGGGTAGATGGTCTTGTCGGGGTAGGTCATGGCGTTGAGGAACGTCTGCATGGAGCTCTTGATCAGGTCGACAAACGGCTCCTTGACGGGGAACTTGGCCGATCCGCACAGCACCGAGTGCTCAAGAATATGGAACACGCCGGTGGAATCGGCCGGCGGCGTCTTAAAGCCAATGGCAAAGGCCTTGTTTTCGTCGTCGCATGCCAGGTACAGCAGGCGAGCGCCCGATGCGGTGTGGCGCAGCACGTAGGCGTCCGAGTCGAGCTCGGGCACGGTCTCGCAGCGCTCGACGGCAAAACCGTGGCAGGTGGTACCGGGCACCAGCAGCGCGGTAGCAGCGGCGCGCGGGTCGGTTGAGGTGGTGGGCATATGCAGTCTCCTTTGACGCCCCAGCGGGGGCGAATCGAGTCGAATCCTCGAGAGTATACCCATATGGGGCCGCGGCTCTGCGGCGAACTGGAGACGATGCCAGCGGATTGGGCATAGACCCCGCGTGACCGCCGTGCGAGCGTGGAAACTTGGACGCCTATCGAATGAGAGTGGATTTTCGGACGGAATCAGCCTCAAAACGTCCAAAAACCGTCCAAATATCCACCCTCATTTCCCGACCGTCCAAAATCCACGCTCATCCGCCGTCCGCACATCTCTCATCTCTAATTCGTCACGAATACGAGAGATAACAGAAAGACGAGAGATAAATATGAGAGATAACTGAGCAGCAAAGAGACAAGCAATCATGGTATTATCTCAATACCGATTGTTCTACCAGCAAAAACATGTTTATATGAAACAGATGGCAGACATCTTATCTTTTATCTCTCACTCATCTCTAATATGAGAGATAACAGAAAGATGAGAGATAATTACGAGAGATAACTGAGAGACGAAGGAAATCCATTCGCGGCATTCTTCGCAGAACCAAGCGAAAGGACGTGCAGATGAACGAAAACGAGCTGACCGGTCTGCTTGAGTCTTTAAGGCGTATGGGCTCGGATGATCTTAACGTCGAAGTGAAGGAGAGCGCCACGACGCTTTCCCGCGACGTATGGGAAACGGTGAGCGCATTCGCGAACACTGCCGGCGGAATCATCGTGCTCGGAGTGAGTGAGCGCGCAGGTTTTGTCCCGGTTGAGAACTTCGAGACCGAGAAAGTGCTCAACCAATTTGTGTCAGGCATGGGTGATGCGGGCGGTCGAGGAAAGCTGGCCAATCCGCCTAAATACACGATCGAGCGAGTGGAGCTTCAGGGCGTCATCGTTCTCGTCATTACGATTGAGGAGCTCGATCCGTCGAGCAAGCCCTGCTATGTCATAGAGCGGGGCGCCCAGGGCGGCAGCTACAAGCGCATCGATGACAAAGATGTGCCGCTTTCATCGACTGAGGTGCTCGCATTGGCGTCATACGGTCGAGCGACTCCGAGCGATCGCGACGCGGTGGCGGGTGCGGGCGCGGACAATCTCGACGAGACGCTGGTCGACCGTACGATAGATCGGGCTTTCTCGTTGACGCCCCGGGCAATGCGCGGCGCGCCGGACAAACAAACGAAGCTGGAGCGCCTAAATATCCTTGATTCCCAGGGCAATGTCACCAAGGCTGGACTCCTAGTTGTGGGCACCTACCCTCAGCAGTTCTATCCCAAGCTCTTCATTGACGTGGCTGTCCATGCGGGAACTCAGAAGGGCATGGCGGGGTCGCTGAGGTTCATGGACCGCACAATCTGTGAGGGAACGTTGGGCGAGAT
>RQAP01000043.1 GCA_008671135.1 Collinsella aerofaciens | reverse complement strand
GTCTAGGGCCAGGCGTAGGCGTTGGTCGCAGGCGCGCATCATCTCACCAAGCTTGCTGCTTTTTTGCCTGCTGCCGTGAATTCGCATGCATTCCCAAAAGCCGTTTTGGCAGCGGTAGATGTGAATGGGGTCCAGGCGATATTCGCAGTCCTCGTGGCGCTCGGGCGCAAAGAATACGGCCGAGGCAAACATGGTGTAGGGCATGGCCGTCTCCTCCCCAAATAAGCTCGCCACGATGTCGGTCTTTCGGTGCGTGTCATAGTAGCGCGCCATACGGACATACACGGCGCACGCCACGTGGCGCAGATCGCGGTGGTGGCTGCGGTCGAGCCGCGAGTTACTTAGGTTGTACGTGGAGAGGGCGTTGATGGCGGCCATGAGTCGCTCCTCGCGCACCTCATCGGGCGGAAGGGGGAGCGTGGGCTCGGAGGTTTTGCGACGCTTAGGGGTCTGGCCGGACGGTGCCGGTGCTGGTACAAGGTCTCGCGCTGCGCGGCGTAGCTCGATAAGGGCGTTATCGAACATGACGGTTTTAGAGTCGCGAAGTAGCTTGGGGTCGAGTCCGTGGAAAACGGCGTAATCCTGCAGCCACACGCGCGCAAACCGGTCGATGCCGGGCTCGAAGGCGCGATAGACATCCCAAAAGGCCTTGATCTTGTTAAAACCTTCGAGCGGATCATCTATGCCAATGCCGCAAATCAGCTCATAGAGATACAGAAAGGCAAAGGATGTAGACGTTTCCTCGACGGTTCCGCGGCGCACTTGGGCACGCCAGGTAAAGTAGCCGCGCAACTGCCGGTCGCTCATGGCATTGTAGGTGGGAAAGTACGACTTAAAGGTGCCGTTGTAGGGACAGTCGTCCTCAAAGTCGGCCATCAGCAAGCCTTGGCGGTAGAAAAGCTCGGCCTCCGATAGCCAGCGGCCCGCGCCGCCCTTGGGGTCATCCTGCCAGCGCGATATCTCGCGCATCTTGCGGTATTGGTCGGGGAGGAAATTCTGCATCTGTCGGCCGGTTTTGAGAATCGGCTCGTCTGCGTAGATTTCGTTTGAGAAGCGGGCGGACTGATGGGTCCGGGCCTCGGCCATAATGCGCTCGATGAGCATCTTGATGTCCTGGTCGGCCACCGCTTCTCCTCTCCTAACGCAGCTTCGGTGACCTCATATCATAGCACAGCATCAAACAGGTGTTCGAGATACCGCTGCGTTGATAGATTTAGAGCAGGAGGGCGTAGATGACGGCGATGACGACGGAGGGGAGCATATTGGCCGTGCGGAAGGTCTGAGGACGGATGAGGTTGACGCCGACGCAGAAGATGAGCATGGAGCCTACGAGCGAAAGGCTGTCGAGGGCTGCCGTAGTCATGATGGGGGAGAGTGCGCCGGCAAACAGCGTGATCGTCCCCTGGAACACGGCGACGGGCAGGGCGGAGAAAATGCAGCCGCGGCCAAGCGACGCCGTCATGGTGCAGACGATGATGCAGTCCAATGCGCCTTTCAGGGCAAGCGTTGACCAGTCACCGAGCAGACCGTCCTGGATCGATCCCACAATGGCCATGGCGCCGATACACACGGTGAGTGAAGTCGAGACAAAAGCGTTGGTGAACTCGTTATCGCCCTCGCTGCCGGTTTTGCGCTTGAGCCATTCGCCAAGGTTCTCGATGGCGGCCTCCAAGTTGATGGCCTCGCCGATGAGCGAGCCGAGGGCGAACGAGACGATGAGCATGGTGGTGCCGGTGGTCGCTAGCGCCTTCCCATCGATAAGGAGCATCTTTTGCATGGTGCCGCCAAGGCCGATAAACAGGACGCACAGCCCCGATGCTTTCATGAGCGTGTCTTGGATGCGCGGTGTAATGAAGCGGCCGCCCGCTAATCCCAAAAGACCGCCCGCAACTAAAAGCACAACGTTGATGATTGTTCCCAAGCCCGGCATGAGCCCTCCTGTATTGATGCCAACGTGGCAATCGTAGCAGAACGAAATGCGAGGTACATCGCGACTCATCTAATACGTTATATAAGTGGTATTAGGAATGATGCGCGGCATTTAAGCCTCAGGTGGTTGTCGGGACATAGGGATAGTATTCAAAGCGCAGTGTCATAAGCCGCTGTGGGGATTCAATAGCCGCGGCGATGATATTGGCATCGCGGGCACGATCAAACCCTTCGAGTTCGATCTGATACGAGACGTCTTGCATAATGTCCAGACGTCGCCAGGCCAGGAGTGTGTCGCCATCGAATTCCAAGGTCTTGCCTCCATCTGGAGCAACGGCATATAGACGCAGCTTGGCGGTGGTTGCAGGGTCGACAACTGTGACCTTTTTAATTTCGTTTCGAGTATTCTTGGCGCCCAACAAGGTGAGCAGTGTTGGGGCCACGACCTCGCCCGATGGCAAAAAGACGACTTCGATGGATTCAGGAAATGCGATGATAGCCGACTTGCGGACGGGCTGATTGGCGGCGGCAACTTCGATGTTCGCAGCGTCGATGATCTCTGTGTGGTCGAGCGCGGCAAGCACGCAGCAGTTACCTTCATCGATCTCTTGAGGATCAGCAAGCCCCAGACTGTCCGCGAGCTCGGGATCGTTTGGATCGGCAGCGGGCTCATTCGGCGCTTCGAGAGAAGCTGGGACGTTGTTTGTCGGCGACGGCGTGTCGCCCGCACCTGCTTCTTTGTCCGCGCTCTCTTCTTGTATGGTTGCGTTGATGGGTTCGTCGTTTGGGGGGAGCGTCTTGGCGTCAAACGCGGAGGGGAGAATTCCGATGGCTCCGGATCCGTTCCACTCCATTTCGAGAAGCGCCGGGTCGGCAAGAATGCGTTGCCTGCTTTGCGCGTGGGCATCGATTTCAATAGGGCCTGCCTCTATCCCTCGTGTAAGGCTGAGTGATCCGGCTGGCTTCTCGAAATGAGCGTCTGTGTCTTTGGTGCTGACGGCGTAGAACAGCAGGGACGCTTCTCCCGCCGCGATAACATCGGTACCGGCTTTGGTCAGCCGCAACGATGCCGTGAATGAGAGGGTGGGCTGCGCATCGTCTGCATTCGCGGCGGCGCAGCCCAGACATATACCGCCTCCTTTCTCAAAAAACGTACCGTCGAAGGCGACCTTCGCTCCGTTCGCCGAGTCATCGACCGAAGCGATGTCGATGCGCAGCTCTAAATTGCATGGATCGCCATCCGCATCGAGCACAACCGAGCGCCACGTGCAGACGGCGCACCCCGCCTGGGAGCCGTTTGCCTTGTTCGAACGCTTGATATCCACGACTATCGAGCCGTCCGTATTACGACGAAGGCATCCCGAGGTTGAGATCACGGCCTGTGCGATCGAAAAACGCTCGCACGCAATGGCGCTCGACGGATTTGGTGCGGAACTTAGGGCTACTGGTAAGGAGTCTGCCATGACAGGAGTCGCCCAAGCGGCGACAGGCGTTCCGGTTGCGAGCGCGCCGCAGAGTGCGACGACGGGCAAAAGGTTCTTCGATGCCATGGGGTCTCCTTAGCTAATTTAGTGCGGCCTGTTCATGTTTTGTTTCTGGCTGTGTTTGATGTGCAGACCGAGGCCGGCGGTTCCCGCGCCTGCTGCTGCGGCGCCTGCTGCCAAGAGCCATCGTTTGTCGCCTGTCTGCGCCAACGGTTCCTCGCGGTCGCTGCGGTCGAGCTCCGAGAGGGCGACCGTCACTTGCGTGGCGGCCTGCGCCTGTTCTTGCTGGGCAAAGGCCATGGCTGGCCCAAACGCTAGGATGCTGACGGCGGCGGCCAGGGCGACGGCCTTATGCCGTGTGCGCACCGGGCTCGACCGTCCAGGTGATCGTTGCAACCTGATCGCCTTCGCCGGTTACGCGGAAGATGTCGCGCGTGACGCGGGCGACGTTTCCGCTTGTCTTGAGCTTAATTTTGTCCGTGCCACCGGCAATGCCCTGGTAGCCCATGTCGAAGGCTGCATTCTTGGAAAGATCGAGGCCCGTTCCCTGCATTGCGGCGCTGGCGTTCTGGAGCGCGCCGTCGGGGCCGACCTTAAAGTCGATGGAGTTCTGCGCGGTTCCGGCCTTGGCGTCGGCAGCAATGGTCCAGGTGTTCATGGCGTCGATCTTCATGTTGGTGACATGGATGCCGTAGGCCGAATGATTGTCGATGGTGGTCGCGTCTTCTGAGGGGCCCTGAAGCGTGCCGTCGGCCTTGGCGACGAAGGGAATAACCGTCGGAACTTTGAACTCAACGTTGTCGATCTCGGTCCTGACCATTACTTTCGTGGTTCCAACGCGCCCGGCCGCCATAGCTGGCGTCGGGGCGGCGCCCATTGCGAGCGCGAGCGCGAGCCCCGCGCCCACGACGAGCGCTCTGGCTCCGTTCATGTTCCTGGTGATGTCCATGGTCGTTCCTTTCTATTCGCCGCGGGCCGTCCCCGCGATGATTGGACGAATGCTGGTGAATTGCGTGCGGTGCCGCGTCGGCCGGAAAAGCTAGTTCTCGGCTTGCTCAACCCGCACCTTGACACGTGTCGGATTGCCGTGGCTGTCGAGGGTCTTGGCATCGAGTGCCTGGATCTCGATGTACGCCTCGCCTTCTTTGATGTCGCCGGCGGGGCACGTTTCGATTGTCTTGCCGGTCTCGACCACACCGGATTCGTACATGGTCTCGTCGTTTTGGATGACGCGGAATCGCTGGGGAAATTTATTGTCTTGGACGTTTTGCACGTTGACGCGCAGCTTGCCGTCCTCCTGCAGCTGAGCGACCGGTGCGACCGAAATCGTCATCATGTTGTCGCGGACTATGGCGTCGAGCTCATCTTGGATTTCCTGACGCGTTTTGCCCTCGGCCGTCGTAACCGAAGCGCCCGCCTCGGGTACGGGCTGCGACTGCCAAGCGTATAGTCCTACGGCGACAAGGGCGCAGACGATGGCCAAACAGGCAACGATGAGCTTCTTGCGACGACCCAGGCCTGCAAAGTGGGGTGGCTTCTTCGCGCTCATGCGGCATCCTTGGCGGTATAGATGCGCGCAAAGGTGGACGGGTTCGCTCCAAAGAGCATGTGAAGCATCAGGCGGCGTGAGTAGACAAGCTCGTCGAAGTCGGGAGGGAGCTCGATGTCGTGGATATGCGCGATGCGGTGGGCGAGCGCCGAGAACGACTCGGGGTCGCAGATCACATCGGTGGTAACGTGGTAGACCGTCGTATCGGGGAATGCCTCTTCGTCGAAAGGCAGGAGATGGGGATCGTCGTCGACTTCGATGGCGATGCCGTACTGGGGCCAGTAATATGCCATGGGAACCTCCCTGCTTCTGGGGCCAAAACTTCTGTCGGTTTTGGCTGTCGATGCCGACCGTATCAGCCGTTACTTGACCAATTGCTGACCAAATGCTTGACGGATTGGCGTCTCCGCAGGTAAAAGGCGGCAAAAAATACTCCAACTTTTTTCGAGCGGCAATCGCGCGGTCAGTGACGGCGGGGCCATATGTGTTAAAAGCATCGTCTGCCGAGGAAATCCAGCCGCTCGCCGAATTGCACGAACGTAAAAATCGCCAATTATGGAGACGGTCTCGAACACGTCGACGAAACGATGCGGTAACATCTCCCTGCAAACACTGTAGTTAGCTAAAGGGGGAGTTCGCGTGTCTGTAACCATCAAACCCTTCACCGACGAGTTCGAAGAGTATGGCCGCGATGAATCTCGCGCATCGGGCGAAGCATCGAGCATCTCGTTTCCGACAACGGAAGACGAGGTCCGTGCCATTTTGGAAAAGCTCCATGCCGAGCGTGTCCCGGTAACGGTTCAGGGCGCCCGAACCGGCCTTGCCGCCGGTGCCGTGCCCCACGGCGGGCATATCCTCAATACTTCCCGTATGAATCGCTACTTGGGCCTTCGCCGCGATGAACAAGGCCAATTTTTGCTGCGCGTGGAGCCGGGCGTTGTGCTCTCGGAGCTGCGCAAGCAGCTGAGCAAGAAGGTGCTGCCGACCGCTGGTTGGGACCAGGCATCGCTTAAGGCCTACGATGAGTTTCAAGAGGCCCCCGAGCAGTTCTTTCCCACCGATCCCACCGAGGCGTCTGCCTGTCTGGGCGGCATGGCGGCATGTAACGCCTCCGGTGCCCGCAGCTACGCCTACGGCCCCATGCGCCCGCATATCACGGGGCTCCACGTCGCGCTGGCTGATGGCGATTTGCTTGAGCTTCAGCGCGGCGAGGCTTTTGCCCAGGGCCGCCACCTGTCGCTCGTGACGGCAGTGGGCCGTGCACTCGAGCTTGACCTTCCCGACTACACCATGCCCAAGACCAAAAATGCTTCGGGCTATTTCGTTGCTGACGATATGGATGCCATCGAATTGTTTATCGGTGCGTGTGGCACAATCGGCGTCATCACCGAGCTCGAGATTGCCCTGCAGGCGGCGCCTGCGGTCGTTTGGGGCGTGAGCTGTTTCTTTGACAGCGAAGACAAGGCCGTGTCCTTCACCGATTCCGTGCGTCCCGTCCTGTCCCATGCGGCTGCCATCGAGTACTTCGACGCTGGCGCCCTGGATATTCTACGTCGCCAGCGCGAGCAGTCGACGGCGTTTGCCTCGCTGCCGGCGCTCGACAAAGAGGCCAAGGTCTGTGTCTACGTGGAGCTCGACTGCGACGACGAAGTTCAGGCGACTGAGGAGCTGTATCACTTGGGGTGGGTACTGGAGCTTGCGGGTGGCCGCGACGACGCGACCTGGGTTGCGCGCACCGAGGTCGATCGCGAATGCCAGCGGTTCTTCCGCCATGCGGTGCCCGAGAGCGTCAACATGCTCATCGACGAGCGTCGCCGCACGGATCCCGCCATCACCAAACTGGGCTCGGACATGTCGGTGCCCAATGCACGCTTGGCCGATGTCATCGCCCTTTATCGCCGCACGCTGGCCGAAAGTGGGCTTGAATCTGCCGCCTGGGGGGCACATCGGTAACAACCATCTGCATGTGAACATTCTGCCGCGCGATGCGCAGGAATACCGCCGCGGCGGAGAACTCTTTGCCCGGTGGGCTTCCGAGGTCACGGTCATGGGCGGCGCCGTCTCCGCCGAACACGGTGTCGGCAAGATCAAGGCGGGCTTCTTGGAGACGATGTACGGTCACGAGGCCATGGTCGAGTCGGCACGGCTTAAGCTCCAGCTCGATCCTGCCGGGCAGCTGGGCCGCGGTAACCTGTTTTCGGAGAAGCTCTTGGATGAGCTCGTCCAGAAAGGGGGCGCGTGAAGATGAGCGATTTCCATATGGTGGTGTGCGTCAAGGCCGTGCCGGGAAGCACCGAGGTCAAGATGGACCCCAAGACCAATACCATCGTGCGCGATGGCAAACAGGCGGTCATTAATCCCTTTGACGCGAGCGCTTTGGAATGCGCGCTGGCGCTGAAGGACGACTTTATCGGCTTTGGCATGGATGTGCGCGTGACGGTGGTGTCGATGGGCATCCCCGCGACCGAGTCGCTGCTGCGCGACTGCATCGCTCGAGGCGCCGACGATGCGCTGCTGCTGACCGATCGCGCCTTTGCAGGTGCCGATACCCTGGCAACCACCTATGCCCTCAAGTGCGGCATCGAGGCGCTCGACGAGGACTTCGACCTGCTCATCTGCGGCAAGATGGCGGTGGATGGCGATACGGCCCAGATTGGTCCCGAGCTTGCCGGTGCCTTTGATATTCCCTGCGTGACCGACGTGAGCTGCGTGCAGAGCGCGGGCTTTACGACCTGTGGCTCGCTGGCGCTCGTTCACGGATGCGATGCCGGCGAGGAGACGGTGTACCTTGAGATGCCGTGCGCGATGACGACTGCCAAGGAGATTGGCCAGTTGCGTATGCCGAGTATTGCCGGTATCCGCGCGGCGGAGGAGGCGGACGTGCGCGTGGTCAGTGCCGCCGACGTGAACGCCGACCCCGCGCGTTGCGGTCTTGCCGGGTCGCCGACACAGGTCGTGCGCTCGTTTGTGCCCGACCGTGACCAAACGTGCGAGGCCGTTGACGGAACGGCGTCCGAGCAGGCGGCAAAACTTGCCAAGATCATCGAGGGGATGGCATAGATGAGCGGACTGATTATCGATAGCGAAGCCTGTATCGGCTGCGGTCGCTGCGTTCGCGCCTGCGCCTCGGGCGGCATTGTGGTGGAGGGCGAGCGTCCCAACCGATGCGCCCGCGTAACCGACGGCTGTATCCTATGCGGTGGGTGCGTCGACGCCTGCCCTGTCAACGCTATCTCGATCGAGTGTGACGAGGCCGCTGGTGCGGTGGACCTTGATGCATATCGAGACATTTGGGTCTTCGTGCAGACCGACGAGCACGATACGGTGACTCCCGTTGCCTATGAGCTTATGGGCAAGGGGCGCGAGCTTGCCGATGCTCGCGGCTGCCGTCTGGTGGCACTGGTCGGCATGAGCCCCGAGGGCTCGCTCGGGGACCTGGAGCATCTGGTTTGCGCGGGCGCCGACGAAGTCCTGGCCTGTCGCGACGAGCGCCTGCGCCAAAACGATGCGGAGGTCTACGCCCGCTTGATCTGCGATTTGGTAGCCGAACGCAAACCCGAGGCCATCCTATACGGTGCGACCGCTTTTGGTCGCGAACTGGCACCCGGCGTTGCCGTGCGTTTGCAGGCGGGCCTTACGGCCGACTGCACCGTGCTTTCGATGGATGCGGAGTCGGGCCTACTGCAGCAGACGCGCCCGGCGTTTGGCGGCAACTTGATGGCCACCATCATTTGCCCCAACCACCGTCCGCAGATGGCAACGGTTCGTCCCGGCATCTTTAAGGCGCCCGACTTCGACTACGGCCGTTCCGGCGCGATCACCCAGGTGATGCTTGCGGAAGACGTTAAGGCCCGTGTCGAGATCTCGATTCCCGCCGAGGAGTGGGGACAGCAGCCCTCGATCGCCAATGCCGAGCGCCTGGTCGTGGTGGGTCGCGGCATTGGTTCCAAGAAAAACCTGCCGTTGATGCGAAGGCTCGCCGAGGCTCTGGGTGCCGAGCTTGGTTGCACGCGTCCCGTCGTGGAGGCGGGTTGGCTGGAGTATCGCCACCAGATTGGCCAGACGGGCGTATCGGTTTCGCCCAGGCTTCTCGTGAGTATCGGTGTTTCGGGCGCCATCCAACATCTTGCCGGCATCGGTGGGGCGGAGTGCATCATCGCCATCAACGAGGACCCGGATGCCCCCATTTTCGGTGCTGCCCAGTACAAGGTTGTTGGGGACGCCGTCGAGGTCGTCGAGGAGCTGCTGGCCCAGCTTGAGCGCTAGGCGCGCGCCAGCCAGTCGCGCATCTCGTCCTTTAGGCGGCTCCAAGTTGCCTGCGTGGCGGGGTCGGTAAAGGGCCGCGTAATGCCAAAGGGCGCGTCGAGCAGGCGGTGGATATCGCCCTGTTCGCGCGCCAGCGCGCGGCTTGCTGGATAGACGAGCTCAAACATAAAGCAGATGAGTCCCACCAGGTAGTCTGCGGGCTCGTTGCGCTCATCGCGTGCGACGCAGCGGTGCTCGTCAAAGGCGGCAAGTGTCGGCGACGAGAAACGGCTGCCG
Source organism: Collinsella aerofaciens (assembly GCA_008671135.1). GTDB lineage: Bacteria > Actinomycetota > Coriobacteriia > Coriobacteriales > Coriobacteriaceae > Collinsella > Collinsella aerofaciens_J. The sequence continues at coordinate 39,442 of RQAP01000043.1, read as the reverse complement.
AGAAACGTCTTCTCGTCCACCTTGAGGATAGTGTCGACAGTGCTGTCGGCGATGGTGCGCATAATGTCGATCTTGTCGCCATCGCGCACGATATCGCAGAAGCTCCGCGTGCGCTCGTCGAGCTGCGCGGGTAGACGGAAATCGCTGTGATAGGCAATGCTCGCTCGGATGAGCTCATCTTCTGCCGGGTCATCGATAAAGTCGCGGATGCTCGTTACGGCGGGTGCATCGGCGGGATTCTCGCCAAAGAGGACCTCGATGCCCAGCGCCGCATGGCTCATGCTCTCGGCGTCCTTAAAGGTGTCCCAGCGTCGCAGCTGCTCAAAGCGGCCCATATCGTGTAGCAGGCCGCAAAGCCATGCCAGGTCAATATCTTCTGACGACCAGCCCTGCTCGCGCGCTACGGCATCGCATGCCTCGGCCACGTGGTACGTATGCTCGATTTTGAGCGCGATGCGTGGGTTGGTGGCGTCGTAGGCATCGGTGTAGCTTTTGAAGGCCGCGCGCGCCCGGTCTCGATCGATAGCTGTCATAATGACTTCCTAAAAAGTTGTGTCTTTCGATCCGGTGGCAATTGTAGGTGAACTCGGTTGCTGCCGGATGATGATTCTGTCGTGTCGCTACATGCGGCTCGGAGACCTTGTCAGGATGAGAAACGTATGGTGCTCAAAATCGTTAGAACCGTCTGGCCAGTGATGCTTACCTATGTTGCAATAGGCGCGCCGTGCGGAATGATCATGGGGCAGACGGGAATGGAGCCCTGGATGGTCTTTGCTCTAAGCAGTACGTTTGTGACGGGCAGCGGCCAGTTTATGATCTGCAACCTGTGGCTGGCGGGTGTGCCTGCAGCATCGATCGTCGCGAGCGTCGCCGCAATCTCCTCGCGCTTTGCGCTTTACTCGGCATCGATCGCACCGCATCTGAGGGGTGCCTCGAAGCGTCAGACGCTGGCTGTTGCCGCGACACTTACCGAGGAGGCATATGGCATCTCGCTTGCCAAGTTGGTTGAAGGGGAGGATTGGGGCCCGCGCGAGTCCTTTGTGCTCAACGTAATCCTCATCGCAACATGGGGCGTTTCGTGTACGATGGGCGCCATCGTCGGCGCCGTTGTCGATGTTCCCACCGCCATTGCAGCCTTTGTCTGCACCTCGCTCTTTATCTGCCTGCTCTTTTCGCAGCGGCTGTCGCGCGGTAACGTTGTCGCGGCGGTTTCGGGCGCGGTGTCCGTCGCCGTATGCAAGTTCTTGGGCCTCGCGAATATTGCCGTGCCGGCAAGCGTCGTGGTCGGCATTGCCATTGCGCTGGCGTGCGATGCTGTATTTGACGGAAGAGGTGCCCGCGATGCCCGCTAACGAGTTCTTGGTTCTGTGGCTGTCGTCGTGGGCTGCTATCGCGTTCTTTCGCATCGCGCCGGCGTTCGCCTTGCGCGGGCGGACCCTGTCGCCCCGCATTACCGAGGCCCTGGGCTATATCCCGCCCGCTGCCTTTGCCGCGCTGGTCGCCAACGACTTGGTGAACCCCGGCGCGTTCGACGCGGGACTCTGGCCTGCCTTGGTTCCCTGGATTGCGGCCACCGGCGTCGTGGCGGTGGCAATCAAGACAAAGTCGATGTTGTGGTGCTGCGTTTCGGGCATCGTGTTCTATATCGTTTTGAGCCTCGTATAGGAGCAGGACGCGCTATCGTCCCGGCCTAACGAATCGAATTTCTCACCGAGGCGGTCTGCTTCTTCTGGTACCATGGTCAAACTTTACTGTAGCAAAGCGTGACGTGGGCTTTTGTTCTGCGTCAGCGGAAATGGGGGTTTCATGGCACAGGAAGCGACCGCCAGCGAGCAAAAGAAATTCAAGGTACCGCGCATCCCGGGCGACATCATGATCTATCCGATGATCGTCGGCCTTTTGCTCAATACCTTCTGCCCGCAGGTCTTTGAGGTCGGCGGCTTCTTTACGGCTGCCTGCCGCGGCGGCTCCAACACCATCGTTGCCGCGATCTTGCTGTTCGTGGGCGCCGGCATCAGCTTTAAGTCCACGCCGGGCGCCATCAAGACCGGCATCGTCGTGCTGATTCCTAAGCTTGTAGTGGCGGCCGCGCTGGGTCTGGGCGTCGCGTACTTCTTTAACGATAACTTTTTAGGCCTGAGCTCGGTTTCCATCATCGGCGGCATTACGTTTTGCAACATGGCGCTCTATACGGGCATCATGGGCGAGTTCGGCGATGAGTCCGAGCAGGGCGCTGTCGGTATCCTGTTCTTTACGGCCGGCCCCGCCGTCACGATGATCATCCTTGGTGTTTCGGGTCTCGCCAACATCCCCGTCGGCACCATCATCGGATCCATCCTGCCGCTCGTTATCGGCATGGTCCTGGGCAACTTGTTCCCGTTTATCAAGAACCTGCTGGTCCCCGGCGCCAATCCCGCGATCGCCGTTATCGGCTTTCAGCTCGGTGCGTCCATGAGCCTTTCGAGCTTTATCACCGGCGGTATTTCGGGTATCCTGCTGGGCCTCATCACGCTCTTTATCGTCGGTCCCATTACCTTTGCCTTCGAGCGCTTGTGTGGCGGCAACGGTAAGGCGGCTGTGGCATGCTCCACCATTGCCGGCACGGCCATGACCACGCCGGTCGCCCTCGCCGAGGTCGCTCCGCGCTATGCCGAGCTTGCGCCCACCGCGTATGCGCAGATCGCCACCGCCGTCATCATCACGGCAATCATGGCCCCGATTCTGACCGGCTGGGTCGATAAGAAGTTCTGCCAGGGCAAGGAAGACCTGTCGCCTGCCGGTGTCGAGGCCATCGAGGAGGCTGTCGCGGCCGACATCGATGGCGAGTAGCAATCGATACCCATCAATGATTCCGGCGTGCAACTCGCGCCGTTTGAGCGCCCGAACGAGAGCTGTCTTGCAGTGATGTTCGGGCGCTCTGCTATTATTCCCCTTACCCCTGCGGAGAAAGGGGCGTTTATTGCCCAGACACGAATCGGGCGATTCTGACCACTTGGATATTGAAGGGAGGGCGTCTAGTGGTAAAGGCACTCAAGATCGAGATATTCCTGCTGTGCATGATTATTCTTATCGGACTTGCCGTACGAAGCCGTCGCTCCCTGTTCTCGAGCACCCAGCAGCTTTTGTTTAGCATGCTGGGCTACACGTCTGCTGCCTACATTTTCTTCGATATGATCTGGACGCTCTCGGACGGCGTGAGCACTCCTGTAGGCATCACGGCCAACTGGATTTCCAACGCGGTTTCGTTTTCGCTGTTCGCCATCGCGTGCCTCATTTGGTTTTTCTATTCCGAGACGATGCAGGGTTCTCACCTTGTGACCTCGCGCTATAGGGTGGTGCTTGTAACGTTGCCTACGGCTCTGGTGGTCGTGCTGGCTTTTACCAGTTACTGGACGCACGCCCTGTTCTATATCGATTCGCAGGGCGTGTATCGTCGCGGCTTTGCCTATATGATCCAGCCCATTGTCAGCTACTGTTACGTTATACATACGTCCCTGCATGCGTTTGTGCAATCTCGCAGGGTCGAGAGCCTGCAGACGAAGGCTATCTATCGAACCTTAGCATTTTTCGCCATTCCGGCCCTGGTGGGCGGTACCTTTCAGATCGTATACTCGGTGCCTGGCCTTTGTGTCGGCATAATGATTAGCATGTTGCTGCTCTATATCATCTGCCAGGAGCAGCTCATCTCGACCGACCCGTTGACTGGCCTCAACAATCGCAACCGTTTTGAGACCTATATGCTGTCGCTCTTCTCAAATGTTGGTCATACGGACGATGTGTATCTTCTCATGATGGACGCTGACGGCTTTAAGCAGATTAACGATCGCTATGGACATGTGGAGGGTGATCATGCTCTTCAGGTCTTATCTGCTGCGCTCAAAAAGGTCTGCACGGCGTCTGGCAGCTTTATCGCACGTTATGGCGGCGATGAGTTCGTAGTCCTTCAAAAGGCGGCAGCGGAACAGGACATCATACGTCTGTGCGCGGCAATCAACGACGAGCTCGCGCGCGCCGAGGTGCCGTATCTGTTGCGGATGTCCATCGGCTACGCACGGGTCGGTGACGGCGTCGATACCTGGCAAGACTTGCTTCGCGCTGCCGACGCGGAGCTCTACCGCGTCAAGGCCGAGAAAAAGAAGGCCGGCGTCCAGATACGCTAGGAAAAGGGCGCACGCTGGCGTGCGTGGCGCCCCTCGGCTCACCGATGTACTCGATTAAGCTAAAGTATGTGAATCCCTTCTGCTAAATAAGGGCAGCTCGTTAGGCCTTTTTGGGCCTGTTGACGATGATGATGCCGCCGCAGACCAACAGCAGGGCAACGATGACGGTAACGGGGCTCGTGCCAGCGCCCTCGCCGAGCAGCAGCGCGCTCAGCACCACACCAAAGACGGGGTTCATAAACCCAAAGACCGAGACGCGGCTGACGGGGTTGACGGCAAGCAGGCGCGACCACAGCGAGTACGCGACGGCGGAAATGAGTGCCATATAAATGATGAGCGCGATGGCGGGGGCGATTTCGGTGGGGGACAACGTGCCGCCCATCAAAAACCCGATGGCGGTAAGGACCACGCCACCGACTAAAAACTGCCACCCGGCAAGCAAGACGCCGTCGTGCTCGCGCGAGAAGATGCCGATCAGGCAGGTCGATAGGGCGCCTGCAACAGTGGAAGCCAAGATAAAGCCCTCGCCGTCGAGCGTAAAGCCAAAGGTGCCGTCCGCACCCGAAAGGTTGACGAGTGCGACGCCGGCAAAGCCCAGCGCACAGCCAAGCACCTTGGCCGTATTGAGCTTCTCGGTGTGAAATGCCAGGGCGGCAAAGAGGATTGCGAGGAAGTTGGCGCTGGCCTCGATGATGGAGCTCGACATGGCGCTGGCGCGCGAGAGGCCCAGATAGAAAAAGAAGTACTGCCCGATAGTCTGGAAGAGCGACAAGACAAAGATGGGCTTGATGTCGCGCGCTTGCGGTATGAGGGGGCGGCGTTGGGCCGCGCTCATCCCAACGATAACCAGGACGCCGGCAAGCGTAAAGCGTAAACCTGCAAAGAGCAGCTGCGAAGCGCTATCGTGCGCCGGGATACCAAAGAGTGCGTAGCCGATCTTGATGCAGGGAAAGGCCGATCCCCAGAGTGCACAGCAAACGAGACAGCCCAGGATGAGTCCGGGCAGGGTGGCGAGATACGACTTGCGGCTTTCCATGATGTCCTTCCTACATGCGCGAAGTAAAAAAGAACCCGCCACCGGATGTGTCGGTGGCGGGTGTTGTTACCCGAAGGGATTGTACCTGATGGGAAAGGTTTAAGCGAAGTAGGCCACGCCGCTCTCAAAGATCGGCATGAACTTATCGCCGGGGACATGCTCGGGCACGTTGCGGTACAGGTTGTCGCCGCGACGCTCGGCATGGCCCATCTTGCCCAGGACGCGGCCGTCGGGGCTCGTGATGCCCTCGATGGCGAGTGCGGAGCCGTTGGGGTTGACGGAGAGATCCATGCTGGGCTTGCCGTTCTCGCCCACGTACTGCGTGGCGACCTGGCCGTTGGCGATCAGCTGGGTGAGCACTTCGTCATTGGCGACAAAGCGGCCCTCGCCGTGGCTGATGGCGACGGTGTAGGGGTCGTCCAGGCTGCACTGCGACAGCCACGGGGACAGGTTGGACGAGATGCGGGTGCGCACCAGACGGCTCTGATGACGACCGATGGTGTTGAACGTCAACGTGGGCGCATCGGGCGTGGCGTCGACGATGTCGCCATAGGGCACCAGACCGAGCTTGACCAGGGCCTGGAAGCCGTTGCAGATGCCCAGCATCAGGCCGTCGCGGGCCGTGAGCAGGTCGCGAACTGCCTCGGTGACCTCGGGAGCGCGGAAGAACGCCGTGATGAACTTGGCGGAGCCGTCGGGCTCGTCGCCGCCCGAGAAGCCGCCGGGGATCATGACGATCTGGCTTGCACGGATGCGGCGGGCAAGCTCGTGGGTGCTCTCGGCGACGGCCTCGGGCGTGAGGTTGTTGATCACGAAGGTGTCGGCCTCGGCACCGGCGGCACGGAAGGCGCGGGCGCTGTCGTACTCGCAGTTGTTGCCGGGGAACACGGGGATGATCACGCGCGGGCGGGCGATCTTGGCGCCGCCGTACACGTGGATGTCCTTGGCGCGGAAGTCGATGGTCTCGACCTCGGGGGTCTCGTCGGCGCTGCGGTAGGCAAAGACGCCCTCGATGCCGCTCTCCCAGGCCTCCTGGAGCTCGGAGAGCTCGATGACTTCGGAGCCGGTGTCGATGACATAGCCCTCGACGGTGGTACCCAGGGGCTCGACGACAACGCCGTCGGCGACCTCGGGCAGCTCGGCATCCTCGGCGAGCTCGACGATAAAGCTGCCGTAGAGCGGGGTGAAGAGGCTCTCCACGTCTACATCCTCGGCAAGCTCGATACCGATCTGGTTACCGACGCACATCTTAAAGAGGCTCTCGGCGCCGCAGCCGTAGCCGGGCGTGGAGATGGCCAGGGCGTTGCCGGTAGCAGTGATCGCCTCGACGGCGTCAAACGCGGCGAGCAGCTGCTGAGCGTCGGGACGGTAGTCCTCGCCATAGGTGGCGGGGGCGATGCGGACGACGCGGTGCGTGAGGCCCTTGAACTCGGGCGAGACGGCGCGGGCGGCCTTGCCCACGGCGACGGCGAAGCTGATCAGGGTCGGCGGAACGTTGAGCTCGCCGGTCTCGTCCTCAAACGAACCGCTCATGGAGTCCTTGCCGCCGATGGCGCCGGCACCCAGGTCGACTTGGGCCATGAGGGCACCCAGGACGGCTGCCGTGGGCTTGCCCCAGCGCTCGGCCTCGGTGCGCAGGCGCTCAAAGTATTCCTGGAAGGAGAGATAGGCGCGCTTGTGCTCAAAGCCGGCGGCAACGAGCTTGGCGATGGACTCGACCACGGACAGGTAGGCGCCTGCAAACTGGTCGGCCTCCATCAGGTAGGGGTTGAAGCCCCACGCCATGGCGCTTGCCGTGGTGGTCTCGCCGTCTACGGGGAACTTGGCGACCATGGCCGAGCTTGGGGTGAGCTGCGTCTTGCCGCCAAAAGGCATAAGCACGGTTGCGGCACCGATGGTGGAGTCGAAGCGCTCGGAAAGGCCCTTGTTGGAGGCGACGTTAAGATCGGTGACGAGCGAGGTCATGCGCTCGGCAAGTGTGGTGCCGGCCCAGCTGGGCTGCCACACGCTGCGGGCGCAGACGTGGGCGACCTGGTGCTTGGGTGCACCGTTGGAGTTGAGGAACTCGCGGGACAGGTCGACGATGGCGACGCCGTTCCAGGCCATGCGCATGCGCGGCTCGGCGGTAACCTCGGCGATAACGGTTGCCTCCAGGTTCTCCTCGGCGGCGTAGCCCATGAACTCCTCGACGTCACCGTCGGCGACGGCGCAAGCCATGCGCTCCTGGGACTCGGAAATGGCGAGCTCGGTGCCATCCAGGCCGTCGTACTTCTTGGTCACGGTGTCAAGGTCGACATACAGGCCGTCGGCAAGCTCACCCACGGCGACCGAGACGCCGCCGGCGCCAAAGTCGTTGCAGCGCTTGATCAGACGGCAGGCGTCGCCGCGGCGGAACAGACGCTGCAGCTTGCGCTCGACCGGGGCGTTGCCCTTCTGGACCTCGGCACCCGAGGTCTCGATGGACTCGGTGTTCTGGGTCTTGGAGGAGCCGGTGGCGCCGCCGATGCCATCACGGCCAGTGCGGCCGCCCAGCAGGATGATCTTGTCGGTGGGGGCGGGGCACTCGCGACGAACGTGGTTTGCCGGGGTAGCGCCCACGACGGCGCCAACCTCCATGCGCTTGGCGACGTAGCCGGGGTGATAGAGTTCGTTGACCTGACCGGTGGCAAGGCCGATCTGGTTGCCGTAGCTGGAGTAGCCGGCGGCGGCGGTGGTTACGAGCTTGCGCTGCGGCAGCTTGCCCTCGAGCGTCTCGGACACGGGGACGGTGGGGTCGCCGGCGCCGGTGACACGCATAGCTTGGTACACGTAGCTGCGGCCCGAGAGCGGGTCGCGGATGGCACCGCCCACGCAGGTGGCGGCACCGCCGAAGGGCTCGATCTCGGTCGGGTGGTTGTGGGTCTCGTTCTTAAACAGGAACAGCCAGTCCTGGTCCTCGCCGTCGACATCGACCTTCACCTTGACGGTGCAGGCGTTGATCTCCTCGGACTCGTCGACATCGGTCATGACGCCGGTCTTCTTAAGGTACTTGGCGCCGATGGTGCCCATGTCCATGAGACAGACGGGCTTGGCGTCGCGGCCGAGTTCGTGGCGCATCTCCATGTAGCGGTCGAAGGCCTGCTGCACCACGGCGTCGTCGATCGTCACGTCATCTAGGACGGTGCCGAAGGTGGTGTGGCGGCAGTGGTCGGACCAGTAGGTGTCGATCACACGGATCTCGGTGATGGTGGGGTCGCGGTCCTCATCGCGGAAGTACTGCTGGCAGAAGGCGATGTCCGCCTCGTCCATGGCAAGGCCGCGCTCGGAAATAAAGGCGGCAAGGCCAGCTTCGTCGAGCTCGCGGAAACCGTCGAGCACCTCGACGGGCTGGGGCTCGGGGGTCTCCATGTACAGCGTCTCGGGCAGGTCGAGCGAGGCGATGCGCGCCTCGACGGGGTTCACCACGTAGTACTTGATGGCATCGATGGCGGCCTCGTTCAGAGCGCCCGAGATCATATAGACCTTGGCGGAGCGCACGGCGGGGCGCTCGCCCTGGCTGATGAGCTGCACGCACTCGCTGGCGGAGTCGGCGCGCTGGTCAAACTGGCCAGGCAGGAATTCGACGGCAAAGACGGCGCCATCGCTTGCGGGGAGCTCGTCGTAGGTCACATCGACCTGGGGCTCGCTAAAGACGGTCGGCACGCAGGAGCGGAAAAGCTCCTCGTCGATGCCCTCGACGTCGTAGCGGTTGATGATCCTCAGGGCCTCGATGCCCTTGATGCCGAGAATTTCGGTCAGCTCGCCCTTGAGCTGCTGAGCCTCGACGTCGAACCCGGGTTTCTTCTCCACGTAGATACGAGAGACCATTGGTTCCTGCCTTCCTGATCGGTTGGGCGTACGGTACGGTATGCGGCAGCGGTCGGTTTGCGGGGCAAGCCTCGCGGTCGCCTTGAGCCACATGTTTGTAAACCTCACTATGATACGACAGCTCGTGGCGCGTTGAGGACGGCGAGGGTGCTACAGTGATGCGCAATCAAGAGAAAGGCATCACATGGCATTCGTTTCGCTCACCATCATCGCACTCGTGGCCTTTGCGAGTCCTTTTATCGCCTCGGCGATTCCTGGAAAACCCGTTCCCGAGACGGTCTTTTTGCTCGTGCTCGGCGCGGTGCTGGGACCCCATATGCTCGGCGTCATCCATGTAGATGCCGAGGTCTCGCTTGTGTCCGAGCTCGGTCTGGCCTTTTTGTTCCTGCTTGCCGGCTTTGAGATCGACCCCAAGAGCATCACGGGCGTCGAGGGGCGCTACGGCTTGGCGACGTGGGTCGTCACGTTTGGTATCGCCTGGCTTGCCGTGCGCTTTACCCCGTGGTTCTCGGTCAGTCATTTCGACGGTATCGCCGTGACGCTTGCCCTCACTTCTACGGCGCTCGGCACGCTCGTGCCCATCATGCGTGAGCGTTCACTTGTCGGAACGCGCGTGGGCGACTCGATTCTCGCGTATGGCACCTGGGGCGAGCTCGGCCCCGTGCTTGCCATGTCGGTGCTGCTGTCTGCCCGTACCGGCATCCAAACGCTCGTGATTCTTGGCCTGTTTGCGGTGGTCTGCGTGTTGCTTGCCGTGGTCCCAAGCCGCTCCAAGCGCGTCGGCAGCCGCTTCTTTGCGTTTGTCGAGGAACGTGCCGATACCACGTCGCAGACCTTCGTGCGCCTGACGGTGCTCATCCTGGTCACACTCGTGGCGTTCTCGGCTGTCTTTGATCTCGACATCGTGTTGGGTTCTTTTGCCGCCGGCTTTGTCCTGCGCTACATCATCCCCGAGGGCAACCATACGCTCGAGACCAAGCTCGACGGCCTGGCCTACGGTTTTTTGATTCCGGTGTTCTTTACCGTATCGGGCGCAAAGATCGATCTGACGGCCGTGGCGTCGCGCCCGGGTCTGCTCCTGGGCTTTATCGTGGCGTTGTTGATTATTCGTGCCGTGCCCATTCTTATTTCTATGAGCATTTGCCTTGCGACGCGCGATGTGTCGGCGTATGGTCGCATTACCGTGGCCCTGTACTGCACCACGGCGCTGCCGATCATCGTTGCCGTGACAAGCGTTGCCGTCAACGCGGGCGCGCTGTCGCAAGATATTGCGTCGGTCATGGTTGCTGCCGGTGCCATCACGGTGTTCTTGATGCCGTTGCTCGCGCAGCTCTTCTACCGCGTGGTCGACGCCGCGCCGGTCGCCGCCGTGGCAGAAGTTGCCGAGCATCCATCCGATGCGCTCGACATCCTGCGCGCCCATCACGATTTGGCGAGCCTGCTCGCACGTGAGCACGAGCTGCTGACTTCGCATGGCCATGGTCGCGTATTCGAGGGCTTGCCTACGCTCGATACGATTGCCGAGCGTCTTTCCGCCGAGGCGGCGAGCGGCCACATCGATGCCCGCATCGTGGACGCGGCGCATCTTCTTGCCGATAAGACCTATGGTGATGAGGTCGACCCGTCCGAGCTGACCCCGCGCGAGCGTCGCCGCCTGGAGCGCGCCAAGCTCGCCGTGCGCGAATACCGCCGCCGCATGTTGGAGCTCTATGCAAGAGAAGAAGCCGAGGACGACGACGGCAAGTAGCCGACACCGCCGCGGAAAATGCATCCCGGAATTGGCGTCCAGAGTGGGATGCGCTTTCCGCGAGAAGCCCGTTGCGGAAAGCGTGTCCCAGAATGCGCGCCCAGAATGGGACATAGTTTCCGAAAGAAGGCCCTGAGGGAAACTGCGCCCCGTTCTGAGCTGAAATACCGGGACGCAGCTTCCCCTGCAAGCAGAACAAGGCGCGCTGCCTGCGGTTGATGCAGACAGCGCGCCTTTTGCGTTGGGCCTCGTTGAGGTTCGAAGTCGTGGTTTGCGACCTTTAGGAGCGGGCGGCTCCGTCGACGGGGAGCACGGCGCCCGTGACGTAGGAGGACATGTCGCTCGCCAGGAAAACAAAGGCGTTGGCGACATCCTCGGGCTCGCCCATGCGACCCAGCGGAATGGTGGCGATGATGGGCTTAATAACCTCTTCGGGCAGGTTGGCGACCATATCGGTCTTGGTTACGCCAGGCGCGACGGCGTTGACGCGGATGCCCATGGGGGCGAGCTCGCGCGAGAGCGACTGGACCATACCGTTGACGGCAAACTTGGACGTGGGATAGCCAACGCCGGAGGGCTGACCGTACTTGGCGACCATCGAACTCGTGGTGGTGATGGTGCCGCCATGACCTGCCTCGGTCATGATCTTGGCGGCTGCCTGGTGGCCATTAAAGACGGCGACGACGTTGAGGTCCATGACTTTGGCGAACTCCTCGGCCGTGTAGTCCAAGAGGGGTGAACGCTGGGAGATACCGGCATTGTTGACGACCGTGTCCAAGCCGCCCATGTCGGCTGCAGCCTGGGTAAAGGCCTCAGTCACGGCTTCGAGTGAGGTGAGGTCGCAGGAGCGGCCCCAGACCTTGGCGTCGGGATAGGCGGCTGTCAGCTTCTCAACGGCCGCATCGGCGGTCTCTTGACGCGAGCCAAAGACGGTGACGGCGGCACCCTCCTCGATAAAACGGCAGGCGATGGCATAGCCGATGCCGCGCGTGCCTCCGGTGATGATTGCTTTCTTGCCCTCGAGCAACATGGTGCCTCCATTCTTCGGGGGTGGACGTACGCAGCACAGGATAGCGGCGGACAAAAACAAACATGCCTGCTTATCGGTGAGCGGTATCCCTGGTTGACACCGAACGGTCAAGTTGTTCAAACGCTGGCCGCGGCAATGCGCTCCGAGCGCGCAAGCAAAGGGGGCTCCCGTCCAAGACCGGACGGGAGCCCCTCAAATATATGTCGTATGGCGAGAACCGAACTAGTTGGCCATGACGCCTTCGGTCCAAGCCTCAACGTCCTCGATGCGCAGGACGTTGGCGACCTCGGCCACGCAGTCGACGCCGGCAAGCTCGGCGGCGGCAGCCTGGACGTCCTTCTCGAGCGCGCGGTGCGTCAGGAAGATGACCGAGCAGGCATCGCTGACGCCCGACTTGCCGTCCTCGACCTGGTTGATGAGCGAGATCGAGATGTTGTGCTTGGCAAAGATGTCGACCGTCTCGGACAGGGCGCCCACGCGGTCGGCGACCTTCAGGCGCACATAGTACTTGGTCTGGAGCTCGTCCATAGGCTTAAAGGCGAGATTGTGACCATAGGGCTCAATCTCGGGCAGCGGAGCCACGCCGCGGCTGATCTGCTCGGAGAGCGACAGGATATCGCCCACGACGGCGCTCGCGGTGGGGAAGGAGCCTGCGCCGGCACCGTAGAACATGGTTTCGCCCACGGCGTCACCCACCACGTAGACGGCGTTCATGGCGCCGTTGACCTTGGCGAGCATATGGTCTGCCGGGATGAGCGTGGGATGCACGCGGACGTCGACGCCGGCGTCGGTGTTGCGTGCGATGCCCAGCAGCTTGATGGTGTAGCCGAGCTCGCGGGCCTGGGCGATGTCCTCGGCGCCGATGGTACGGATACCCTGTTGGTAGACATCGTCGGTGGTCACGCGGGTGCCAAAGCCGATGGAAGCGAGGATTGCCGTCTTGCTGGCGGCGTCGAAGCCGTCGACGTCGGCGGACGGGTCGGCCTCGGCATAGCCCTTGGCCTGCGCGTCGGCAAGCACATCGGCGTAATCGGCGCCCTCGGCGTCCATGCGCGACAGGATATAGTTGGTGGTACCGTTGAGAATGCCGGCGATGGTCAGGATCTTGTTGCCCACCAGGTCGTGCTCGAGCGTGCTCACGATGGGGATGCCACCGCCACAGCTGGCCTCGCACTTAATCTGCACGCCGCACGCGCGCGCCTTCTCGGCGAGCGTCTCGACATGACGGCCCAGCAGGGCCTTGTTGGCAGAGACGACGTGCTTGCCGTGCTCAAAGGCAGTGGTGAAGATCTCGGTTGCGGGATGCGCGCCGCCGATCAGCTCGACGACGATATCGACGGCGGGGTCGGTGACGACATCGTGCCAGTCACTCGTAAAGGCCTCGCGCTCAATACCGGCTGCCTCGGCCTGCTCCCAAGCAAGCGCGCAGGCGCGGGTCAGCTTAAGGTCGATGCCGTAGGCTGCCAGGTACTCATCGTGGTGGCTCTTGATCAGGCGGGCCACGCCGCCGCCGACGGTTCCCAGACCGATGAGGCCGACGTTCACGGTGCGCAGGGGTTCGCTCATAGATAGCTCCTTCGTGCATCTTATGGATGGATTAACCGCTTAAAGGTTGAGTGCATTCTAGCGTGAACCGAGGGCGCGTGCTCGCCAGGCAACAGGAGTCGCACAAAACGGCACCCCCGAAACGCTGCGGAAACATTGGAAACATGCTCGCTACAAACGAACTTCCGTAACAAACTGTCAACGTTTGCACCATAAGGTTTGCCCTGTACCGCAAGACGGCCGCACCGCGGCCAGCGAAAAGGGGGACACCATGTTTAGCATCAACAACGTACTTAACCGCAGGAGTTTCTTGGCTGGCGCCGCGGCGTTCGGTAGCACCGCGGCACTCGCTGGTTGCTCGTCGGGTGGCTCGGACGGCGGCTCCGCCGATGACGGCAAGACCTTCAAGATCGGTGTCATCGGCCCTCTGACCGGCGCCGCGGCAACCTATGGCGTTTCGGCCGAGAAGGGTGCCAAGCTCGCCGCCAAGGATTTTTCGACCAAGGACCTCAAACTCTCGCTTAAGTCTGAGGACGACGTCGCTGACGGCGAGAAGGCCATCAACGCCTTCAATACCTTGTGCGACTGGGGCATGCAGGCGCTCGTCGGCCCCGTCACCACCGGTGCCGCCGTCGCTGTCTCGGGCGAGATCGCCGACGATATGCTCATGGTCACGCCTTCGGCCTCGTCGCTCGACGTTACCAAGGATAAGACCACGGTTTTCCAGGTTTGCTTCACCGATCCCACCATGGGCGCCAGCGCCGCAAAGTTCTTGGCCGAGAAGTACGCGGATGCCAAGATCGCCCTGTTCTACAACTCCGGCGATACGTACAGCTCGGGTGTTGCCGATGCCTTTGCCGAGCAGGCCAAGGAGTCCAAACTTGATATCGTCGATACCGAGACCTTTAAGGACGATTCCTCCACGAGCTTTACCAACCAGCTCACCAAGGCCAAGGAGGCCGGCGCCACGCTCATCTTTGCGCCGATCTACTACACGCCGGCGTCCGTTTTGCTCAAGAACGCCAAGGACATGGGCTACGACATGACGCTCATGGGTACCGACGGCATGGACGGCCTGCTCTCTGTGGAGGGCTTCGATACCTCTCTTGCCGAGGGCGTACTGCTCATGACCCCGTTTTCCGCCGACGATGAGAAGAATGCCGACTTCGTCAAGGCCTATAAGGATGCCTACGACGAGACGCCCAACCAGTTTGCCGCCGACGCTTACGATTGCGTCCACGCCATCGCCGAGGCTATCGATAGGGCGGGGATTGACATTTCGGCCGACGGTGCCGACATTGCCGGCGACCTTGCCAAGGCCATGCGCAAGATCAAGATCGAGGGCCTGACAGGCGAGCTGACGTGGAATGACGAAGGTCAGGTCGAAAAGCCTGCTACGGCCTATGTGATCCAGGACGGCAAGTACATCGCCGCCTAAGTGCGCATAAAGCACGACCGGTGAGGCTGTTTTATTTAAGGCAGGTATGCTTGTAACAGAACGGAAACATTACTTTCACACAATAAAGTGGCTAAACTGCATAAACCGACAGGAATACGCAGAATTATGGATAAATGGGCAAAACAAAAGAAAAGTTGAAATAATCGCCACTTTCCTTAACTAAAGCGTCTAGTATTTTGCGAACGCCGAACACGGCGAAGGATGGCCTGTCGGGTAACCGAAACCCGACGAGATTTGAGAGGAGAGCCGCATGTCGAGCCTCACCGGTAAGTCATTGAACCCTGTTATGAATCGCAGGAGCGTTATCGCGAGCGCAGCAGGTCTGGGGGCGATGTCCATTCTAGCTGGCTGCTCCTCCAACGGCGGCGATAGCGGTTCCGCTTCGGGCGACGCTTCGTTTAAGATCGGCACCATCGGCCCGCTGACCGGCGCCAACGCGTCCTACGGCAAGTCCGTTACCCAGGGTGTCGAGCTTGGCTGCAAGGATTTCTCGACCAAGGAGCTGCCGCTTGTCAACAAGGCCGAGGATGACCAGGCCGATGGCGAGAAGGCCGTCAACGCCTTCAACACCCTGCTCGACTGGGGCATGCAGGCCCTCGTCGGCCCGACCACCACGGGTGCGTCGGTTGCCGTTGCCGCAGAGTGCGGTAACGACCCCAAGACGTTCATGATCACCCCGTCCGCGTCCTCCGAGGACGTTACCGACGGCAAGGATTGCGTCTTCCAGGTTTGCTTCACCGACCCCAACCAGGGTGTCAACGCTGCCAAGTTCCTGGCGCAGAAGTATGCGGACGAGAAGTTCGTGCTGTTCTATAACTCCGGCGACGCCTATTCTTCGGGCATCGCAGATTCCTTTAAGGTCCAGGCCGCTGAGTCCAAGCTCGAGATTGTTGACGAGGAGACCTTTAAGGACGACTCCGCCACGAGCTTTACGAACCAGCTGACCAAGGCCAAGCAGGCCGGCGCCCCCATGATCTTTGCGCCGATCTACTACACGCCGGCGTCCGTCCTGCTCAAGAACGCCAAGGACATGGGCTACGACGTCAAGATGATGGGCTGCGACGGCATGGACGGTATCCTGGGCGTTGAGGGCTTCGATACCTCTCTTGCCGAGGGTCTGCTGCTCATGACCCCGTTCTCCGCCGACGACGAGAAGAACGCCGACTTCGTTAACGCTTACAAGGATAAGTACGGCGATACCCCCGACCAGTTTGCCGCCGACGCCTACGACGGCGTGCACGCGGTGGCCGAGGCCGTCAAGGAGGCCGGTCTTGGTGTCGACGCCGATCCGACCGAGGTCGCCGAGAAACTGTCCAAGGCTATGCTCAAGATTACCGTTGACGGTCTGACCGGCAAGCTCACCTGGAACGATAAGGGTCAGGTCCAGAAGGAGCCCACGGCGTACGTCATCACCGACGGCAAGTACGTACAGGCCTAATTGGCCGCCTTACATAGAGCGGTTTTGATCCCAAGCAGGGGAGGTTTTGGCCTTCCCTGCTTGCTTGGTATCTAGGGACGATGTAACGTCCCTGTTTCATACATCAACTGGAAACCTATTCGAAAGGGGGATGTGGAACATGACGGTCTTTATCCAATACCTGGTCAACGGCCTGTCCATGGGCAGCGTCTACGCCATCATCGCGTTGGGCTACACCATGGTCTACGGTATCGCCAAGATGCTGAACTTCGCTCACGGCGATGTCATCATGGTCGGTGCCTATGTCTCGTTCTGCGCCACGTCGTATCTCGGCCTCCCGGGCTGGGCATCTGTAGTTCTCTCTTGTGTGGTCTGCACGGTTCTCGGTGTTCTCATTGAGGGTCTGGCCTATAAGCCGCTGCGCCAAGCAGGCCCGCTGGCCGTTCTGATCACGGCTATCGGCGTGTCTTACTTCCTGCAGAACGCCGCGCAGCTTCTGTGGGGCGCCACGCCCAAGAACTTCACTTCGCTCGTCACCTTCCAGGTGCCGGAGTTCTTGGCCAAGTTCAACGTAAGCGCCGTCTCGCTCGTCACCATCGTCGCCTGTCTGGTTATCATGGCCGGCCTGATGTTCTTTACAGGTAAGACCAAGATGGGTAAGGCCATGCGCGCCGTGTCCGAGGACAAGGCCGCCGCTCAGCTCATGGGTATCAACGTCAACCGCACCATCTCGATGACGTTTGCCATCGGTTCTGCCCTTGCCGCCATCGCCGGCGTGCTGCTGTGCTCCTACTCGCCGGTGCTGCAGCCCACGACGGGTGCCATGCCTGGCATCAAGGCCTTCGACGCCGCTGTCTTCGGTGGCATCGGCTCCATCCCCGGCGCTTTTGTCGGCGGCATTCTCATCGGCATCATCGAAGCGATGGCGCAGGCCTACATTTCCACGAGCCTTGCCAACTCCATCGTCTTTGGTGTTTTGATCATCGTCCTGCTCGTCAAGCCTGCCGGCCTCTTGGGCAAGTACGTCCCCGAGAAGGTGTAGGTGAGCGTTATGAAGTTTCTTAAAGACAGGCAGACGCGTCACGACTTTGTCACGTACGCCATGTGCCTCGTGGCGTTCGCCATCGTGTTCCTTATGCAGTCCAACCACATGATTCCGCGCATGATCGCCGGTCAGCTGGTTCCCATCACGGCCTATATCGTCATGGCCATCTCCCTTAACCTCGTCGTCGGCATCGCGGGCGACTTGTCGCTGGGCCATGCGGGCTTTATGAGCGTCGGCGCCTATACGGGAATCGTCACCGCCGTCGCGCTGGAGAGCGCCGTTCCGTCCGACCCGATGCGCCTGATCATCAGCATTGTGGTCGGTGCCATCGCCGCCGCCATCTTGGGCTTCTTGATTGGTATCCCGGTCTTGCGCCTGAGCGGTGACTATCTGGCCATCGTGACCCTGGCTTTTGGCGAGATCATCAAAGAAATCGTCACCTGCCTTATCGTGGGCGTCGATTCCCGCGGCCTGCATGTGATCTTTAACATCACGGGCAATTCCACGA
This sequence comes from Collinsella aerofaciens, assembly GCA_008671135.1. GTDB lineage: Bacteria > Actinomycetota > Coriobacteriia > Coriobacteriales > Coriobacteriaceae > Collinsella > Collinsella aerofaciens_J. Next base: position 21,649 of record RQAP01000043.1, on the reverse strand, counting down.
TTGACGACCTGCACCTGCTCGAGGACGGCACCGCCATCATCAAGGGCGCGCAGGGCGCATCGGGCGTGTCGACCTATTCGACCTTCCTTGCCGGCGCCATCCTGGTTATGATCGCGCTCGTGATTGTACTCAACCTGGTTCGCAGCCGTACCGGTCGTGCCATTATTGCCGTGCGCGATAACAAGATCGCTGCCGAGTCTGTGGGCATCTCCGTCACTCAGTACCGCATGATCGCCTTCGTGGTTTCCGCTGCCCTCGCCGGTGCTGCCGGAGCCCTGTTCGGCGGTAACTTCTCGCAGCTTTCCGCTACTAAGTTCGACTTCAATACGTCCATCCTCATTCTGGTGTTCGTGGTCCTGGGCGGCCTGGGCAACATGCGCGGCTCCGTTATCGCCGCGGCGCTGCTCACGGTGCTCCCCGAGCTGCTCCGTCAGTTCTCGGACTACCGCATGCTCATCTACGCCATCGTGTTGATTCTGGTCATGGTCTTTACTAACAACCCGCAGCTCAAGGCGTTCTTCGCACGCATTAAGGATCGCTTTACTTCCAAGAAGGAGGTGGCAGCCGATGCCCAGTAAGTTTGAGTTCAACAAGGGCAAGATGGTCCCGTATCCTTCTGGCGCCATCGTTCCCGACCGCGACCTGGGCGAGCGCCCGGCACTCGAGTGCATCCACCTGGGCATTGAGTTTGGCGGCCTTAAGGCAGTCGACGACTTTAGCCTGACTATCGGCAAGACCGAGATCGCCGGTCTGATCGGCCCCAACGGTGCCGGTAAGACCACGGTCTTCAACCTGCTCACCAAGGTGTATCAGCCCACGCACGGCACCATCCTGCTCGACGGCGAGGACACCTCGGGCAAGTCGGTCTACCAGGTCAACCGCATGGGCATCGCCCGTACCTTCCAAAACATCCGCCTGTTTAATACCATGACGGTGGAGGACAACGTTAAGGTCGGCCTGCACAACCAGGAGCGTTACTCCGGCTTTGAGGGCGTGCTGCGCCTGCCGACGTATTGGAAGCACGAGAAGGCCGCCCACGAGCGCGCCATGGAACTGCTGTCCATCTTTGATATGGAGCATCTGGCAAATGAGCAGGCCGGATCGCTGCCTTACGGCGCTCAGCGTCGTCTGGAGATCGTCCGCGCGCTTGCCACTAACCCCAAGCTGCTGCTGCTCGACGAGCCTGCTGCCGGCATGAACCCGTCCGAGACCGCGGAGCTCATGGAGAACATCGTCAAGATTCGCGACACCTTTGGTATTGCCATCATGCTTATCGAGCATGATATGTCGCTCGTTATGAACATCTGCGAGGGCATCTGCGTGCTCAACTTTGGTAAGGTCATCGCCAAGGGCACGGCCGAAGAAATCCAGAACAATGACGCCGTTATCGAGGCGTATCTGGGCAAGCAGGATAAGGGGGAGAACTAAATGGCAGAGCCGATGCTTTCCGTCTACAACATCAACGTCTGGTACGGCGCCATCCACGCCATCAAGGATATCTCCTTTAACGTCAACGAGGGCGAGATCGTGGCCCTGATCGGTGCGAACGGTGCCGGCAAGTCCACAACGCTCAAGACTGTCTCGGGCCTGCTGCGTTCCAAGACCGGCTCCATCAAGTTTATGGGCGAGGACATTACCCATACGCCCGCCGATAAGCTGGTTGGTAAGGGCCTGGCCCAGGTGCCCGAGGGACGTCGCGCCTTTTTGCAGATGACGGTTGAGGAGAACCTGGAGATGGGCGCCTACACGCAGCCCAAGTCCACGGTGGCTCCGGGCCTGGAGCGCGTCTACGAGCAGTTCCCGCGCCTTAAGGAGCGCCGTCGCCAGGTTGCCGGCACCCTTTCGGGCGGCGAGCAGCAGATGCTCGTTATGGGCCGCGCCCTTATGAGCAACCCCAAGCTGCTCATGCTCGACGAGCCTTCCATGGGCCTGGCGCCGATTCTGATTGAGCAGATCTTCCAGATTGTCGAGGACCTGCACAAGGCCGGCACCACGGTGCTTCTGGTCGAGCAGAACGCGCAGATGGCGCTTTCCATCGCCACACGCGGTTACGTGCTCGAGACCGGCAAGATCACCATGACCGGCACCGGCCAAGAGCTCCTGCATGACGACAACGTCCGCAAAGCCTACCTCGGAGGCTAACCCACCTAACAAAAGGGGCGCTGACTATCTCAGTCAGCGCCCCTTTTTAAGTTGCGGTGAAATAGGGACTGAATACGGGCTCCAGAGGCCAAAAGAGTCCCTATTCCACCGCAACTTCATGGGGATGTGTGACAATGCCCGTCGGAAAACATCTGCTGTCTTTGGGGGTCTATCTATGCTGTACGAGTTTTGTGCCGAGAACTTTGAGCGGGTGCCGGCGGCTATCGATGCCGGTGCAAGGCGTATCGAGCTGTGCGACAACCTTGCCGTTGGTGGCACCACGCCTTCGGCCGGCGTTATCAGCGCTACGACCAACTATGCACACGAGCACGATGCGCGGGTGATGTGCATGATTCGCCCGCGTGGCGGCGACTTTCACTACAACCAGGACGAGTTGCGTATGATGGAGATGGACCTGGGCCTTGCCGTGAGCGCCGGCGTTGACGGCTTGGTCTTTGGCTGCTGCAAGCCCTGCGCTGGCGGATGGGCACTCGACGAGCTTACGTTGGGCGCTCTCGTGATGGCCGCGGGCTGCGCGACCGAGGAATGCAAGCGTGAGCCCATCGACATCACCTTCCACATGGCGTTTGATCAGCTCTCGCCCGAGGCTCAGCTCGACGCGATTGACATACTCGCCGACTGCGGCGTTACGCGCATCCTCACGCATGGCGGCGCTGCCGGTACGTCGATCGAGGATAATTTCGATTACCTGGCTCGTTTAATCGAGTATGCGGGCGATCGTTTGACCATCCTTCCCGGCGGCGGCATCACTACGGCAAATCGCGACGCGGTCGCGGCGGCGCTAGGCGTCTCCGAGCTCCATGGCACCAAGATCGTGCCGCTGGAGGTATAACCCGTGGCGCTGGTATTTGACGTTCAGCAGGCGAGCGGTAAGCCCGACGATAATCGTCGCCCTGGCACCGCGTGCCCCTTTTGCGACACGGAGGGACTTGCCAACATCATCCAGCGCGATGGTGACTGTATCTGGCTCGAGAATAAGTTCAAGACCTTGCGGGCCACACGTCAGACCGTATTGATCGAGTCTGCCAATCACGACGCCGACCTGGTGACCTATGAACCGGATGAGCTGCATCATGTGATGCGGTTTGCCCTGGGCTGTTGGCAGCAGATGATCGATTCCCAACAGTACCGTAGTGTGCTCATGCACAAGAACAAAGGCCCACTTTCGGGCGGCAGCCTCGTCCATCCACACATGCAGATTGTGGGCCTGGAACAGGAGGACGGCTATGCGGCGCTGACCTCAGCCAACTTTGAAGGCATCAGTGTCTGGCAACAGGGGAGAATCTCGGTCGACATCTCAACCGAACCGATCATGGGGTTCTTTGAGGTCAACGTTTCAGCCCCGCAGGGAATCGCCGCCAGCGATGACACGAGAGACCAAGCCGAGACGGACCTCTTCGCCGATGCGATTCAGGTAGCTCTGCGCTATATCCTGAACGAGCACCATGGTGGTCGCGCAGAGTCGTACAACTTGTTCTTTTACCACATGGACGGTCGGACCATTGCCAAGGCGCTGCCGCGTTGGGTGGTTTCGCCCTACTTTGTCGGGTATCGGCTGGCTCAGGTCAATGCTGAGACCACGCTCGATGTCGATGCGGAGCGACTCCGCGCACATCTGGAGGCGCTCCGCATCGTAAAGTGAGCGCCCGCACACTGCGGACGGTTTAGCGCGCCATTGCATCGCGGCCGGCCTCGACGCGCTTGCGCTGGGCGGCGCGCTCCTCGCCGGTCAGACGCTCAAAGAAGTGCCCGATAAGCGAGGCGAGCACCTGCTGAAACAACGTTCCACACATGACGGGAAACACAACTTCGCCCGGAAAGTATTGCGTGGCGATGACGGCGCCCGAAGAGATATTGCGCATGCCGCAGGTAAAGCACATGGTGGTCGTTTCGCTATATGGCAGATGCAGCGCGCGGGCGACCAGAATGCCCACGACAAAACCGCTGATGGCGAACACCAGAATAAAGAGGGCGACTTCCAGGCGCACCGCGTTCATGTGTAGCACGTACTCGCTCATGGCGGTGGAGTTGGACGCGATGACGCCCATCATCATAAATTTGCAGGCGGGCGAGAGCGCGGGGGAGAGTTTCTCGTGTCCCCAGCCGTGCGTGAGCTCGTTGATCACGATGCCGAGCACGGCGGGGATGGCAATCATAAAGGCCATGTTCTGCATCATGCTCGGAACATCGATTGCGACGGTGGCGCCCAACAGGAGCTTGAGCGTGAGCGGAATCGTCACGGGCGATATAACCGAGGACGTCAGGATGATGGTGAGCGCGAGCGGGCCGTTGCCGCCGAACATGCTGATCCACATAAAGGCAGTGACTGCCACGGGTACGCTGTACTCGAGCACGATGCCGCAGACAAGGTTGGGGTTGGAACCAAAGAATAACGATCCCATGGCATAGGCCGCGATGGGAATAAGCGCCGCCGAGACGAGCAGTGCCAAAATCAGGTGCAGGGGACGGCGGAACACCTCGGCTACCTGGTGGAAGGTGTTGCTGAGCGCACCCTGAAACGTCATAAAGGCGAAGAGGGCGGGAACAATGGGCTTGAGCACGCCAATCTGCTGGGGAAAGAGCACACCGAGCGCCACGCAAATCGGAACGATGACCTGCATATGCCCCGCGAGGAACTTTCCCAGTCCAGCCCATTGCTTCATATGTCCCGTGACTCCCTTTATCCGCGAACTCGTTTGTATGGATATGCTAGACGCTCGTATGCGTCCGTGCGGCTGAAACGCTCGATTATTTCGAGGCTATTACCGGCATCGTTTACCGAAACCGCGGCGTGCTGCGGCGATTTGCGTCCGCGCCGCACGGTATAATAAATCCGTTCAACAGATCTGCCTGCCGAAGCGGGCATACACAGAGGACTCATCGCTATGAACCGTGAGAGGTATCGCGGCGACCTGCCCCTATCGGGGGTGGGTGCCTATGTCATCGCTTAAGACGACGCATCGCTGGGCGGTCGCTCAGCAAAACCCCGAGCTCGAAAAGGAGCTTTCGGCTGGTCTGGGCATTCCCGGGCTGGTGGCGCGCATTATGGTCGCGCACGGCATTGACTCCATCAAAGAGGGCCAATTGTTTTTGACACCTTCGCTCGATCGCGACTGGGCCGACCCACTCATTATCCCGGGCATGTCGGTCGTTGCCGACCGCGTCGAGCGTGCTATTCGCAACCACGAGCACATTGCAGTCTTTGGCGATTTTGACGTTGACGGTATTACGTCGACCTGCCTGTTGACCGAGGCGCTGCGCACGTTTGGCGCCGATGTCACGCCGTTTATTCCGCATCGCTTTGATGAGGGCTACGGTCTTTCGCGCGCGGCACTCGATCGCGTTAACGAGCTCGCTCGCCCCCAGCTGATCGTGACCGTCGATAACGGCATTGCCGCCAAGGAAGAGGTTTCCTATTTGGAGGACCTGGGGATCGATTTGGTGGTCACGGACCATCACGAGCCCTCCGACCAGGTGCCGCAGGGTGTGCCCCTGACCGACCCCAAGCTCGAGGACGAGGGCCCCTCGCGCGAGCTTGCCGGTGCTGGTGTGGCGCTCAAGCTGGTGCAAGTCCTGGGTGAGCGCCTGGGCAAGCCGTCGTATTGGCGTTCGCTAATCGAGGTCGCGGCGCTGGGCACCGTGTCCGACATGATGCCGCTCACGCCCGAGAACCGCGCGCTGGTTGCCGAGGGCATCCAGCAGATGCGCGTAACCGCTCGCCCCGGCTATATCGCGCTTGCCGCGCTCGCCAAGGCGGACCTTTCGAGCATTACGGCGGATGGCCTGTCATTCTCGCTCATTCCCCGCTTAAACGCTGCCGGTCGCATGGCCGATCCCAAGCTGGCGCTCGACCTGCTGCTTGCCCGCAATCCCATCGAAGCAAGCGCGCTGGCGGCTGAGCTCGAGGAAATCAACCGCCAGCGCCGTGAGATCGAGGCGGAGCTCACGCGCGATGCCATGGCAAAGGTCGAGGAGACCTATGACGGCGGACGCGCGATCGTCGTGGGCGGTGAAGGCTGGCACGAGGGTGTCAAGGGCATCGTGGCAAGCCGTCTGACCAACCGCTATCACGTGCCGGCGCTGCTGTTCTCGATCGAGGACGGTATCGCGCGCGGCTCTGGTCGCTCGGTGGGCAAAGTTAACCTGTTTGACGCCGTCGAGCGCTGTTCCGACCTGCTGATTCGTCGCGGCGGACATGCCGGTGCGGTGGGAGTGACCATCGAGGCATCCAAGCTCGATGAATTCCGTCGTCGCCTTTCCGCCGTGCTATCGGAGATTCCCGCCGAGGACTTTGAAGACATCGACGAGGTTGCCGCCACGGTCGACCTTTCCGAGCTGAATATCGAGACTATAGAGCAGATTTCCCGTCTTGAGCCGTTTGGCCAGGGCAACAAGGTGCCGCTGCTGGCCGCCGAGGGCGTGACGATGTGCGATCGCGCCGTGGTGGGCAAAACCGGCGAGCACATGCGCTTTGTGGCGACCGATGGCGCCGCGAGCGTGCCGGCCATTATGTTCCGCGTGCCGCAAATCGATAAGCTCATCAACTGCGATAGCGCTGTCGACTTGGTGTTCGAGGCCGTTGCCGAGCATTGGCAGGGGCGTGTGAAGCCCAAGCTCATGATCAAGGATGTTCTGGTTCGCGATACCACGCTGCCCAGCGTCGACGATCCGGCATGCGAGCTTCGTCGTGGCGTGCAGCCGGCGGATTCCGGCCTGCGCCTGGAGTCGCGTAAACGCGAGACGCTCGCCCAGCTTTCTTATGCTGAGCTCACGCGCTCGCTTATCCATAGCTTTATCGGCTCGAACCAGCCGCACCGCGCGCAGGTCGAGGCGCTCGATGCCCTGGCCGATCACCAAAGTGTTCTGGCCGTTATGGGAACGGGGCGCGGCAAGTCGCTCATCTTCCATGTGCATGCCGCGCGCGAGGCGGTTCTTCGCGGGCGTGCGAGCATCTTTGTCTATCCGCTGCGTGCGCTCGTTGCCGACCAGGCCTATCACCTCTCGTCGACGATGGCCGCGCTCGGCATTGGCGTCGGCGTGTTGACCGGCGAGACCGTGGAGGCGGCGCGCGATGACGTGTTTGCCGGCTTGGCTTCGGGTCGCACCGGTATCGTGCTCACGACGCCCGAGTTCCTGTCTATCCACCGTGACCGCTTTGCGCGTTCGGGCCGCATCGGCTTTGTCGTTATCGATGAGGCGCACCACGCCGGCCTTGCCAAGGGCGGCGACCGTAGCGCCTATCTCGACATGCCCGATATCCTCAAAGCCCTGGGCGACCCGGTCGTTATGGCTGCGACGGCCACCGCGACGGCTCCGGTCGTGGCCGAGCTTGCCCGCATGTTGCCGATCACTCGCACGGTGGTCGACGAGACGGTGCGCGAGAACCTGCAGCTCGAGGACGACCGCGACCTTGCGAGCCGCGAGAACCGTTTAGTGTCGATCGTGGCGACGGGGGAGAAGACCGTCATTTACGTCAATTCGCGCGACCAGTCCGTGGCGCTCGCCAAGACGTTGCGCAAGCGTGTGCCCGATTGCGCAACCCATATCGCGTTCTATAACGCGGGGCTTGCGCGTTCCGATCGCCGCCGCGTGGAGGAAGCATTCCGAGACGGAAGCCTCAGCTGCATCGTTTCGACCTCCGCCTTTGGCGAGGGTGTCAACCTGCCCGATATCCGCCATGTCGTGCTCTACCACATGCCGTTTGGCGCCATCGAGTTCAACCAGATGAGCGGACGTGCCGGCCGCGATGGCCAGCCCGCCGTGATCCATCTGCTCTATTCGTCGCGCGACGCCCGCATTAACGAGCGCCTGCTCGACTGCTATGCGCCCGAGCGCGACGAGCTCGTCACGCTCTATCGCGCGCTGCAGACCATGTGGCGCTCCAACCGCGGCAAAACCGGGGACGATTCCTTTAGTGCGAGCGATATCGACATCGCGCAGATGTGCCTTGCCATCGATGCTCGCACGCCGGTCGACGAGCGTTCGGTGGAAAGCGGCCTGGGAATCTTCGAAGAGCTTGGTTTCTGTCGAGTTTCGGGGTTTGACGACACTCGTCGCATCGCGATGGCCGAAAACCCCGGCCGCGTGCAATTGAGCAGGTCAATTCGCTATTTGGAGGGCTTGCGCTCGCGCATGGAGTTTTCGGCTTTCCGGAGCTGGGCGCTCGATTCGTGCGCTTCTGATATGCTAGCCAAAGTTAACCGCCCGATCGTACCGCGGGCCTAGGGGAAGGGGACCTCGATGGATGCCGCAGCCCGTACCGCCCATGATTCCACCCTCCAGCCGTTTTCGGAGATGGAGCACTATAAGCATGCCGATGAGCTGCCGCCCGAGATTATGGCGGACAGCTACGACAAGCTGGAGCGCCTGTGCCTCAAATATATGAATGAGGACGACTTTTCTAAGGTTGAGCAGGCCTACTGCTTTGCCGCCGAGAAGCACTGCAACCAAAAGCGCCGCTCGGGCGAGATGTACATTAACCATCCCGTCGAGGTTGCCATCATTTTGGCCGATCTCAAGATGGACTGCGATGTGGTGTGTGCCGCGCTGCTGCACGATACCGTCGAGGATACCGAGACCTCGCTCACCGATGTTTCCGGCCTGTTTGGCGATACGGTGGCCGAGCTCGTCGATGGCGTGACCAAGCTCACCAACATCGAAGTCGACAGCATGGACGAGAAGCAGGCGCTCACGCTGCGCAAGATGTTCCTCGCCATGTCCAAGGACATCCGCGTCATCATCGTTAAACTTGCCGATCGTCTGCACAACATGCGAACGCTGGCAGCCCTGCGCGAGGATCGTCGCCTGTTTAAGGCTCGCGAGACCATGGACGTGTACGCGCCCTTGGCCGACCGCCTGGGCATGAGCTCTATTAAGTGGGAGCTCGAGGACCTGTCCTTCTTCTACCTGGAGCCCGATGCCTACCAGCGCATCGCGCGTATGGTAGCTGAGTCGCGCGAGGTCCGCGAACGCTACCTTGCCGAGACCATCAAGACGCTTACCGATGAGCTCAACCGCATTGGCCTGGAGGGCTTCCAGATTAATGGCCGCTCCAAGCACTATTGGTCCATCTACCAAAAGATGAAGCGCAAGGGCAAGGAATTCTCCGAGATCTACGATCTGGTGGCACTGCGCGTCATCACGCATTCGGTGCGTGATTGCTACTCCACGCTCGGCGCGGTGCATACGCTGTGGCACCCCATGCCCGGTCGCTTTAAAGACTACATCGCCATGCCCAAGGTCAATAACTACCAGTCGCTCCATACGACGGTTATCGGCCCCACGGCCCGTCCGCTCGAGATTCAGATTCGAACCTATGAGATGCATGAGCAGGCCGAGTACGGTATTGCCGCCCACTGGCTCTATAAGAAGTCGGGCGGATCGTCTGCCTCCAAGACCAACGATGCGCAGCGTCTGGACGACCAGATTAACTGGCTCAAGCATTCGCTCGATTGGGCTGCGTCTGATGAGATTACCGACGCCAAGGAATACCTGCATTCGCTGAAGGTCGATCTGTTCGACCAGGAGATCTTTGTCTTTACGCCCAAGGGCGAGGTCATGGCGCTTCGTGCCGGCTCCACGCCGCTCGACTTTGCCTACGCCGTTCACACCGAGGTGGGCAACCACTGCGTCGGCGCTAAGATTAACGGTGCGGTGGCCCCGCTCACGCACGAGATCAAGACGGGCGACCGCGTTGAAATCCTGACCAACAAGAGTTCCAAGCCGTCGCGCGATTGGCTCAAGATCGTCAAGACACCTTCCGCCAAGTCAAAGATCCGCCGTTACTTCGCCGCCGCGACCAAAGACGACGACGCTGCTGCCGGCCGCGATATACTGGCCAAGGACCTGCGCAAGCGCGGGTATGGCATCTCTACGCCGCGATCCACGCGTGCGCTCAACGCCGTGGCAGAGCAGTTTAACTACAAGCAGCTCGAGGACCTGTTTGCCGCCGTCGGCGCCGGCAAGGTTGCCCCGCGCGCTGTGGGTAACAAGGTCGAGCAAATCTTGGACCCCAAGCCCGAGGAGCAGCTCACCAAGACTGAAGCCATCGCCGAGGTTGTCAAGCAGCCTGCCCGCGGCTCCAACCGCAAGCCGCAAAAGCGCGGCAAGAGCGCCAGCAACGGCATTCTCGTCAAGGGCGAGAGCAACAGCGGCCTGCTGGTCCGTCTGGCTCATTGCTGCAATCCGGTGACGGGCGACGATATCGTCGGCTTCATCACGCGCGGTCGCGGCGTTTCGGTGCATCGCGCCAACTGCCCCAACGTCAAGGGTCTTATGGAACATCCCGAGCGCATGATCGATGTGGAGTGGGACGGCGCTGCCGACACCCTCTTCCAGGTCGAGATCGTGGTCGAGTGCCTGGACCGCATGGGCCTGCTCAAGGATGTCACCATTGCCATTGGCGATGCGGGCGGCAATATCCTTTCTGCCGCCACGTCGACCAACCGCGAGGGTATTGCAACCCTGCGCTTTATGGTCGAGATCTCGGACGCGAGCGGTCTGGATCCGCTGCTGGCTTCCATCAGCAGTGTCGATTCGGTCTACGACGCTCGCCGTCTTATGCCCGGCGAAGGCGGAGCTCAGCTCAAGCGCCGTGTGTAGGTGCGAGAGCCTCTCAGCATCATAGATATTGGTTACGTTCGAGGCATCGTTTGGTGCCTCGAACGTATTTTAGAAGGAGGGTATGCGCATGGGCGATATGACTTTGGACCTGACACCCCGAGGTGCAGCTTCGATTGAGGCACTCGTCAACGGCCCGATTCAGACCAACAGTTACGTCGTGATTTCGAATGACGAGTGCTTAATCGTCGATCCGGCGTGGGAGGGCGAGCGTCTTGTGAAGCATATCCGCACCGCGCATCCCGAGGTTCGCGTACTCGGCTCTGTCTGCACGCACGGTCATGCCGACCATGTTGGCGGGGTCGCCGGGGTTCGAGCTGTCGTTGGCGACAGCGCACTATATGAGTTGTGCGCTAAGGACGTGACGGTGCCTCGCGCAAATATCGAGGAGCAGCGCGCCATGTGGGGTATTGAGACGCCCGATCCGGGCGAGCCGACGTGGCTGCTTGCCGAGGGCGATACGATTGAATTGGGCGATATCTGCCTGCAGGTGATCGAGACGCCGGGGCATACGCCGGGCGGCATCGTCCTGTTCGCCGCGACCGAGCAGGGGAACATCGCCTTTGTGGGCGACACGCTTTTCCCGGGCAGCCACGGTCGTACCGATCTTTCCGGCGGTGACGAGGCGGCGATTATGCGCTCGCTCTCCAAACTTGCCAAGACGCTTCCGCCCGATACCGTTTGCTTGACGGGCCATGGCGATTCGACCACGATGGCGCGCGAACTTATGCAGAATCCGTTTATGCAGATGTAGGCTCGAAGCCGTCTTTCGAACCACGAAGACCGCTCAATCGTCAAGCTATTTTCCCCAGTGGGTCGATTCTGTGGGGCAAACGGTCAAAAATTGTCCAATCGGATGGTATTCGTGAACAAACGAACGTTTATGCTCGGGTATGTCGTGGTAAAATCTCAGGCGTTATCGGAGCAACCTTACAGGAGGTTTCTTTTATGCTCGTCAACGCAGCAGACATGCTCAAGAAGGCCGAGGCCGGCAAGTACGCTCTCGGTGCCTTCAACACCAACAACCTCGAGTGGACCCTGGCTATTCTCCAGGCCGCCGAGGAGGCCAAGTCTCCGCTGATCCTTCAGTGCACCGCTGGTGCCGCTAAGTGGATGGGCGGTTTCAAGGTCTGCGCCGACATGGTCAAGGCTGCCGTCGAGGCCACGGGCGTTACCGTCCCCGTCGCCCTTCACCTCGATCACGGTTCTTACGAGGACTGCTTCAAGTGCATCGAGGCCGGCTTCACGTCCATCATGTATGACGGCTCTCACGAGGAGACCTTCCAGCTTAACCTCGACCGCACCAAGGAACTCGTTGAGCTTGCCCACTCCAAGGGCATGTCCATCGAGGCCGAGGTCGGCGGTATCGGCGGCACCGAGGACGGCGTGACCTCCAACGGCGAGCTCGCTGACCCCGCTGAGTGCAAGCAGATTGCTGACCTGGGCGTCGACTTCCTCGCCTGCGGTATCGGCAACATCCACGGCGTGTATCCCGCCGACTGGGCTGGCCTTTCCTTCGAGCGTCTGGGCGAGATCAAGGCTCAGACCGGCGACCTGCCCCTCGTTCTGCACGGTGGTACCGGCATCCCCGAGGATCAGATCAAGAAGGCCATCTCCCTGGGTATCTCCAAGATTAACGTTAACACCGATCTGCAGCTCGTCTTCGCCAAGGGCGTTCGCGAGTATATCGAGGCTGGCAAGGATCAGCAGGGCAAGGGCTTTGACCCCCGCAAGCTCCTCAAGCCTGGTCGCGACAACATCGTTGCCCGCACCAAGGAGCTCATGGAGGAGTTTGGCTCCGTCAACAAGGCGTAAGTAGCGGTTTAACTTTCCCGTCGGAGGCCCCGTTCACCCTACGCTTTTCCCTTGCGCTCACCTGGCTTTGCCAGAAGTCGCGCAATGGGAAAAGCTTCGGGTGAACGGGGCCTCCTTCGTTAACTCGCCACAGGGTTACTGAGCTGAATTCATTTTTTATAGGTACCGTTTATCGGTGTTGAGGGTTCCTTTATTGGGGCTTTCTTTTTATCTCGCTACAATGGACTTCAAGAGTTCTAATGACTTGGAGTTTGGTATGGCTGTTATTAATGTGCTGCCTTCGGATGGGAAGGTTATTGACGAGGGTCCTGTTGGTTGCTCTGTTGATGTTTGCAATGATGACTTCCGTTTTCTAGATGTTGGCTTGCCACCCGAGATTCTGCGTTTAAAGGACGCGGGGTATCTTTCGCAGGCTATTGAGGCTTGCGACCGCCTACTTGCCCAAGATCCCGATCCCTCGCTTGCTGCCTGCGTTCGTGCCGAGCGGTATCGCATGCTTGAGACGCCGCTTCATTTTTCGGTGTCGCGCGATCGAGCTATTGCGATGATTCGCGAGGAGTGGCCTGAGTTTACCGAGGAGCAGTTTGACGATCTGATTGACCGTAAGCGTATTGACTGGCGCTTTATCGATGGCGAGCTGTTCGTTCTCGACAACTTCCTCGATTCGCTTCGCGTATATCCCAAAGAGGTCCCCGGCATGCGTCCCGATTCTACGGACGGAATAGCACTGCGCGACGAGATGCTCAAGGAGATGGAGTCACAAAACGGATTGGCTCGCGTCATTACGCTTAAAGCGTCCGTGTCTGTCCCCGGCGCTCTGGAGGGGGAGACCGTTTGCGCTTGGCTTCCCGTCGCGGCTGCCTGCCGTCAGCAGTCTCGGGTCGAGATTCTCGACATGACGCCGGAGGGTGCTGTTGCTCCCGCGAACGCTTCGGCGCGTACCGCCTCGTGGTCTTCTTCGAGTGAGCGCTCATTCTCGGTGACTTATCGTTATCACATCGATGCTGCTTATTGTGATGTCTACGGTGGCACACTTCCGGTTCATCCGCGTATGGACGCGCCTCTGCCCGAGGATATTTCCGAGGACCGTCCGCACATTGCATTCACGCCGTATCTGCAGCAGCTGACGGCCGGTGTTGTTGACGGACTCGAGGATCCGCTCGATCGCGCTCGTGCTATCTATGATTATCTGACGCAGCATATCGACTATCGCTATCAGCCGCCGTACTTGCTTTTGGGATCTATTGCCGATGACTGCGCGCATTCGCTCCGCGGCGATTGCGGCGTTATGGCGCTCACGTTTATCACCATGTGCCGTATCGCGGGCGTGCCTGCCCGTTGGCAGAGCGGCCTGTACGTTGCGCCCGATTCGGTGGGGTCGCACGACTGGGCAGAGTTCTATACGCCGCAGACCGGTTGGCTCAACGCCGACGTGTCATTTGGATCTTCTGCTCACAGGATGGGGGAGGAGTGGCGCCGCCGTCACTACTTTGGCAATCTCGACCCATGGCGTATGGTGGCCAACAATCGATTCCAGGCAGAGTTTGAGCCCTCTTTCGACGGCATGCGCGAGGACCCTTACGATAACCAGATGGGTGAGGCTTCGGTCGACGGTCGCGGATGCCGTCAGCGCGAGATGCTACGCACGGTCGAACTCATCGAAATGCTCGAAGATCCATTTTCGGACTAATCGGTAGAAAGCTGTGATAAACTAACTCACGCATTGCGTGCCCGAGTGGCGGAATTGGCAGACGCAGTGGACTCAAAATCCACCGTTGGCAACAACGTGCGAGTTCGAGTCTCGCCTCGGGCACCATACATGCAAGTGAGCGTTCAAGGGGGTCAAGGCCCCCTTTTTCGTGCCGAACTCGCGTGAGCGCGCGGAGCGTTAAGCAAACAGGCCTGTGGCCTGTTTGTAGCGGAGCGTGGCGAGGGCGCCATGCGCCCGAAGCCCGGGGCTTCGCGAAGCGAAGTCCCTTCGAGTCTCGCCTCGGGCACCATACATGCACCTGCGCTTCAAGGGGGTTGCGGCCCCCTTTTTCGTGTACGTAATGTGATAACGCGCTGTACGTGTTATTATTCGCAATGCGTTGTTTCCGCAATGCCCTAAAGAGGAACCCGAGGGTTCCCACCTTTTGGCGCCAATGAGCAGCTGACTGGTCATACAACTTAGATTACCTTCCTCAAATCGAGGAAGTCTATGTGTACGACCTGGTTGCTGAGAAGCGCCGGGTTATTTTTTTATGAATGGAGGTAGGGAAAATAGCTAAGTCTGATGACACCCGCATCAACGACGAGATCACTGCATCTTCGTGCCGTTTGATTGGCGTCGATGGCTCTCAGCTCGGCCTGTTCGCCATCCGCGATGCCCAGCGCGTCGCCGACGATCAGGGTCTCGACCTGGTCGAGATCGCTCCCAACGCGGAGCCGCCGGTCTGCAAGGTCATGGACTACGGTAAGTTCAAGTACCAGCAGGCCATGAAGGCCAAGGCTGCTCGTAAGAACCAGTCCAAGGTCGAGGTCAAGGAAATGAAGTTCCGACCCAAGATCGACGTTGGCGACTACGAGACCAAGAAGGGCCACGTTCTGCGTTTCCTCAAGAAGGGCGCACGCGTTAAGATCACCATCATGTTCCGCGGCCGTGAGATGGCTCACCCGGAGCAGGGCCTTAACGTTCTCGAGCGCCTCGCCGAGGATCTCAAGCCTTACGCTACGGTCGAGTCCAAGCCTAAGATGGAAGGCCGTAACATGCTTATGCTGCTCGCCCCGATTAAGGGCGCCTTCGATGAGGATAAAGCGGCAAGCGATACCAAGTAACTAGTGTTCTGTAACCGATTAAGGAGTATTTCATGCCTAAGATGAAGTCCCACAGCGGCACCAAGAAGCGTTTCCGCAAGACTGGTACCGGCAAGCTTATGCGCGCCAAGGCTTTCAAGAGCCACATCCTGAGCAAGAAGTCCACCAAGCGTAAGCGTGGCTTCCGTCAGGAGACCGAGATCGCCGCTGCCGACCGCAAGGTCATCAAGTCGCGTCTCGCCTAAGTTCGTTTTTTCGTTTTACCGTCTAGGAGTTGATAGAACATGGCACGTATTAAGCGCGCTGTTGCCGCCAAGAAGAAGCGCCGTACCGTTATGCACCGTGCGAAGGGTTACTACGGTGCCGCTTCGCGTACTTACAAGCATGCTAAAGAGCAGGTCCAGCACTCCCTGCAGTATCAGTATCGTGATCGCCGCAACAAGAAGCGCGAGATCCGTTCTCTCTGGATCACTCGTATCAACGCTGCTGCTCGTCTGAACGACATCTCTTACTCTCAGTTCATGCACGGCCTGAAGGTTGCCGGCATCGAGCTCGACCGCAAGGTCCTGGCTCAGATGGCTTACGAGGACATCGAGTCCTTCAACGAGCTGGCTACCATTGCCAAGAAGGCTCTCGAGGCCTAATAGATTCTCTTGAATCGCTAGGGGAGTGTCGCGTTGTGCGCGGCGCTTCCCTTTTTTATCGAAAGCGCTGGTTTACATTGCTAAAAGCGCGGGTAGATAAACACTTACAGGTGACCGATCTTTATATATCTCTTAACCGAAGGGTCATCATCTGATACGTGCAGTATTTCTGCACCAGCCTTTCTATGACTTATATAGGAAGCGATGTATTGTGTAGGACTTGTGAAGAGTGGAATTCCCGCCCACGGGGCCCCTCCGGTCTGGCAATATATCTCCTTGCCGCGCGGCCCGGTGGAACCGGGAATCAGCGCAGGCGTGCACCTTGAGAACCGGATACTGCGAGGATGGACACTCACTTCAGTGTCGCATCCGGGCAGACATCGAACCATTTGAAATGGTCTAACTTGGATTTGTTTTTCGCAAGGCCGCCGAGAGGCGGCCCCGAGAAATTCCTTTTCCTATACTAGAACCATATGAATCGAACGGAACCGATCAGCGAATGACTGAGAGGACCGGACGGGCTCGAAGCCCATATATTTTGGACGGAGAGTTCGATCCTGGCTCAGGATGAACGCTGGCGGCGCGCCTAACACATGCAAGTCGAACGGCACCCCTCTTTCGAGGGAAGCGAGTGGCGAACGGCTGAGTAACACGTGGAGAACCTGCCCCCTCCCCCGGGATAGCCGCCCGAAAGGACGGGTAATACCGGATACCCCGGGGTGCCGCATGGCACCCCGGCTAAAGCCCCGACGGGAGGGGATGGCTCCGCGGCCCATCAGGTAGACGGCGGGGTGACGGCCCACCGTGCCGACAACGGGTAGCCGGGTTGAGAGACCGACCGGCCAGATTGGGACTGAGACACGGCCCAGACTCCTACGGGAGGCAGCAGTGGGGAATCTTGCGCAATGGGGGGAACCCTGACGCAGCGACGCCGCGTGCGGGACGGAGGCCTTCGGGTCGTAAACCGCTTTCAGCAGGGAAGAGTCAAGACTGTACCTGCAGAAGAAGCCCCGGCTAACTACGTGCCAGCAGCCGCGGTAATACGTAGGGGGCGAGCGTTATCCGGATTCATTGGGCGTAAAGCGCGCGTAGGCGGCCCGGCAGGCCGGGGGTCGAAGCGGGGGGCTCAACCCCCCGAAGCCCCCGGAACCTCCGCGGCTTGGGTCCGGTAGGGGAGGGTGGAACACCCGGTGTAGCGGTGGAATGCGCAGATATCGGGTGGAACACCGGTGGCGAAGGCGGCCCTCTGGGCCGAGACCGACGCTGAGGCGCGAAAGCTGGGGGAGCGAACAGGATTAGATACCCTGGTAGTCCCAGCCGTAAACGATGGACGCTAGGTGTGGGGGGACGATCCCCCCGTGCCGCAGCCAACGCATTAAGCGTTCCGCCTGGGGAGTACGGCCGCAAGGCTAAAACTCAAAGGAATTGACGGGGGCCCGCACAAGCAGCGGAGCATGTGGCTTAATTCGAAGCAACGCGAAGAACCTTACCAGGGCTTGACATATGGGTGAAGCGGGGGAGACCCCGTGGCCGAGAGGAGCCCATACAGGTGGTGCATGGCTGTCGTCAGCTCGTGTCGTGAGATGTTGGGTTAAGTCCCGCAACGAGCGCAACCCCCGCCGCGTGTTGCCATCGGGTGATGCCGGGAACCCACGCGGGACCGCCGCCGTCAAGGCGGAGGAGGGCGGGGACGACGTCAAGTCATCATGCCCCTTATGCCCTGGGCTGCACACGTGCTACAATGGCCGGTACAGAGGGATGCCACCCCGCGAGGGGGAGCGGATCCCGGAAAGCCGGCCCCAGTTCGGATTGGGGGCTGCAACCCGCCCCCATGAAGTCGGAGTTGCTAGTAATCGCGGATCAGCATGCCGCGGTGAATGCGTTCCCGGGCCTTGTACACACCGCCCGTCACACCACCCGAGTCGTCTGCACCCGAAGTCGCCGGCCCAACCGAGAGGGGGGAGGCGCCGAAGGTGTGGAGGGTGAGGGGGGTGAAGTCGTAACAAGGTAGCCGTACCGGAAGGTGCGGCTGGATCACCTCCTTTCTAGGGAGACACATTCTTAGAGAGACAAACTTTAACTCGAATAGAGGGCAGGAGCCCGTCCGGTGGATGTCGCCTGGATGATTCCCCGCAGCACCCGGTCCCCGGGGTCGCACCCGCGTACCTTGAGAGCCGCATAGCGATAGGAGAGAGATGGAAGATCCAATTCTTCCAGACTCGATTCTTTTCTGCGATTTATCAGACAGAATGATAGCAATCATTCATCCGATCCAAACAAGAAGAATTCACTTATATATGAGTGAGGAGCATCTGATCGCGAGCACAGTACAGCATACTGTGCCGCGGTATGAGATACCCGAATTGCGACATACGAGCGCTATTCATGATATCGATTAATTAACTTAATTAGCGACACGTGGATATCCCGCGGGCCCGATGCGGTCCCGCAAGATACCACGGGCGCACGGCGGATGCCTTGGCACAGGGAGCCGATGAAGGACGCGGCAAGCTGCGATAATCCCCGGCGAGGAGCACACATCCTTCGACCCGGGGGTCTCCGAATGGGCGAACCCATGCACAGCAGTGTGCATATCCCCGGCCCGAACACATAGGGCCGGGGAGGACAACCCGGGGAACTGAAACATCTAAGTACCCGGAGGAGAGGAAATCAATCTCGAGACTCCCCGAGTAGCGGCGAGCGAAAGGGGACCGATGGCCAAACCGTCGAGCGGGCATACCCGGCAGGGGTTCCGCCGACGGGGTTGCAGGGCCGCGCATCCGGGGGCTGCCGCCCCCGGGCGCAGGTCCGGCTGGGGAGCGGAACGGCATGGGAGGGCCGGCCGCAGCGGGTGACAGCCCCGTACGCGAACCCAGACCGGACGGCGCGACGCGGTCCCTGAGTAGGGCCGGGCACGTGAAACCCGGTCCGAACCTGGGTGGACCACCATCCAAGCCTGAGTACTACCCTGTGACCGATAGCGCACCAGTACCGTGAGGGAAAGGTGAAAAGCACCCCGGGAGGGGAGTGAAACAGTACCTGAAACCGTGCGCCCACGAGCAGTCGGAGCACCTTTATGGTGTGACGGCGTGCCTTTTGTAGAATGAGCCAGCGAGTCGCTGGCGCGGGGCGAGGTTAACCGAAAGGGAGCCGGAGCGAAAGCGAGCCTTAACAGGGCGACTTGAGTCCCGCGCCGCGGACGCGAAGCCGGGTGAGCTATCCGTGGGCAGGCTGAAGCGGGGGTAAGACCCCGTGGAGGGCCGAACGCACGTCGGTTGAAAACGGCGGCGATGACCTGCGGATAGGGGTGAAAGGCCAATCAAACCCGGAGATATCTCGTTCTCCCCGAAATAGCTTTAGGGCTAGCGTCGCGCGTTCACCGCCGGAGGTAGAGCACCGGATGGACGAGGGGGCTTCGCCGCCTACCGAATCCAACCGAACTCCGAATGCCGGCGGCCCAGAGCGCGGCAGTCAGAGCATGTGGGCTAAGCTGTGTGCTCGAGAGGGAAACAGCCCGGACCGCCCGCTAAGGTCCCCAAGTTCCAGCCGAGTGGCAAAGGATGTGCGTCCGCCCAGACAACCAGGATGTTGGCTTAGAAGCAGCCATGCATTCAAAGAGTGCGTAACAGCTCACTGGTCGAGTGGACATGCGCCGACAATACACGGGGCTAAGCTGGACACCGAAGCGGCGGGATTTTAATTCATTAGAATCGGTAGGGGAGCTTCCCATGGGCGGAGAAGCCGGAGGGCGACCGACGGTGGAGCGCATGGGAGTGAGAATGCTGGCATGAGTAGCGAGAGACGAGAGAGTAACTCGTCCGCCGTGAACCCGAGGTTTCCTGGGCAAGGCTAATCCTCCCAGGGTCAGTCGGGGGCTAAGGCGAGGCCGGGAGGCGTAGCCGACGCGCAGCAGGCAGACATTCCTGCACCGCGCACGCGGCGCTACGACCGACGGGGCGACGGATGGGGGTGGCTCGGCGGGGTTCTGGACGTCCCCGTGATGGAGCGCGGCCCGCGGACCAGGGAAATCCGGTCCGCATTGAGGGCGAGGCTCCGGACGAAGCGACTGAGCGAAGCGAGTGAGCCCGAGGTCCCTAGAAAAACCCCTAGGCAGGCGCGTGCGCGCCCGTACCGCAAACCGACACAGGTGGGTGGGTAGAACATACCGAGGCGATCGGGTCAACCATGGTCAAGGAACTCGGCACAATGGCCCCGTAACTTCGGGAGAAGGGGTGCCCGCGCGTACGTGAACCGGCTTGCCCGGGGAGCGGAGGCGGGCCGCAGTGGAGAGGCCCAAGCGACTGTTTACCAAAAACACAGGACTCTGCAGAAGCCGCAAGGCGACGTATAGGGTCTGACGCCTGCCCGGTGCCGGAAGGTCACGCGGAGGAGTTAGCGCATCGCGCGAAGCCCCGAAGCCAAGCCCCGGTAAACGGCGGCCGTAACTATAACGGTCCTAAGGTAGCGAAATTCCTTGTCGGGTAAGTTCCGACCTGCACGAAAGGCGCAACGACTTGGGCGCTGTCTCGACCATGGACCCGGTGAAATTGCACTGGTCGTGAAGATGCGACTTACCCGCGGAAGGACGGAAAGACCCCGTGAACCTTCACTGCAGCTTGGCATTGGCCGCTGGTCCCGCGTGTAGAGGATAGGCAGGAGGCATCGATCCGGAGGCGCCAGCCCCCGGGGAGCCGCCCTTGGAATACTGCCCTCGCGCGACCGGCGTCCTAACCCGAGGCCGTCAACCGGCTCGGGGACCGTGCCAGGCGGGCAGTTTGACTGGGGCGGTCGCCTCCTAAAGGGTAACGGAGGCGCGCGAAGGTCCGCTCGGGACGGTCGGCAACCGTCCTTTTGAATGCAAGAGTACAAGCGGGCTTGACTGCGAGGCCCACAAGCCGAGCAGGTGCGAAAGCAGGCTCTAGTGATCCGGCGGCCCCGAGTGGGTGGGCCGTCGCTCAACGGATAAAAGGTACTCCGGGGATAACAGGCTGATCTTGCCCAAGAGTCCACATCGACGGCAAGGTTTGGCACCTCGATGTCGGCTCATCGCATCCTGGGGCTGGAGCAGGTCCCAAGGGTACGGCTGTTCGCCGTTTAAAGCGGTACGCGAGCTGGGTTCAGAACGTCGTGAGACAGTTCGGTCCCTATCCTCCGTGGGCGCAGGAGAATCGATGGAGGCTGCCCCCAGTACGAGAGGACCGGGGTGGACGCACCTCCGGTGAACCGGTTGTCGACCAACGGCACGGCCGGGTAGCCGCGTGCGGCGCGGATAACCGCTGAAGGCATCTAAGCGGGAAGCCGTTCCAGGGATTAGTTCTCCTTCCGGTAAGGGCCCAGGTAGACTACCTGGTCGATAGACGGCAGGTGCAAGGACGGCGACGTCCTCAGCCGAGCCGCACTAATCGCCCGAGCTCTTCCGGAACCGCACCTCGCGGCCCGCGGGACTGAGCGCTCAGAAGCGCGGTCCGGGCACGAGGATGCCCCCGAGTCACCTCCCCTATACGCCATGCGGCCCCCAGGGCACGTGAAGAGACACCGGACACCGAAGATACGGTGGGCGCCGCCCACCGGTCAGCGGCCAGAGCATGGGGGGCACGCCCGGTCCCGTTCCG
>RQAP01000004.1 GCA_008671135.1 Collinsella aerofaciens | reverse complement strand
TGGCAGTCAAGAGGTCAGGGGTTCGATCCCCCTCGTCTCCACCCGAGCATTGAATGAGGCTCCAACGCAAGTTGGGGCCTTTTTTCATATAGGCACACAAGGTCAAAGGCGGCACCATGATCCTCCTGGTCGACAAAATCGAAAAAAGCTTCGGCGCGCGCGTCCTCTTTAGTGGCGCGTCCTTCCAGATCAACCCCGGCGAGCGTTTTGCGCTCGTGGGACCCAACGGCGCCGGCAAAACCACCATGCTCAAGATCATCATGGGCATCGACAGCCCAGACGCCGGCCAGGTCCAGTACGCCAAGGACTGCCAGGTAGGCTACCTAGAGCAGGAAACTAATCTGGAGCAAAAGGACACCACCATCCTTGCCGAGGTCATGGCCGCCGCCAAGGAAATCCGCCGCATGGGCGAGCGCGCCAACGAGCTGCAGGCCCAGATCACCGAGCTCTCCGAACAGGGGAAGGACGTCAACGCGCTCCTCAACGAGTACGGCCAGGTCCAGGACCGCTTTGAGCACCTGGGCGGCTACGAGCTCGAGAGCAACGCTCGCAAGATCCTGTCCGGCCTGGGCTTTAAGGTCGCCGACTTTGAGCGCCCGTGCTCCGAGTTCTCGGGCGGCTGGCAGATGCGCATTGCGCTTGCCAAGCTCTTCCTGCGCCACCCCGACCTGCTGCTGCTCGACGAGCCCACCAACCACCTGGACCTCGAAAGCGTCCAGTGGCTGCGCGGCTTTATCGCCAACTACGACGGCGCCGTGCTCATCGTCAGCCACGACCGCGCCTTCATGGACGCCTGCGTCGACCACGTCGCCGCACTCGAAAACCGTCGCGTAACCACCTACACCGGCAACTACAGCAGCTACCTCAAGCAGCGCGAGGACAACCTGGAGCAGATGCGCGCCAAGCGCGCCGCCCAGGAGCGCGACATCGCCCACATGCAGGTCTTCGTCGATAAGTTCCGCTACAAGCCCACCAAGGCAGCCCAGGCCCAGGAGCGCATCCGCAAAATCGAGCAGATCAAAAAGGAGCTCGTCATCCTGCCCGAGGGCCACAAGCATATCGACTTTAAGTTCCCCAACCCGCCGCGCTCGGGCGATATGGTCGTGGGCCTCGAGGGCGTCTCCAAGTCATACGGCGACAAGCACATCTACAGTGACATCGACCTCAAGCTCTACCGCGGCGAGCATGTGGCGCTCGTCGGCCCCAACGGCGCCGGCAAGTCCACCCTCATGAAGATCCTCGCCGGCCTGGAACCGCCCACCACCGGCACCCGCGACCTGGGCACCAACGTGGGTGTGGCCTACTACGCCCAGCACGCGCTCGAGGGCATGACCGAGTCCAACACCGTCCTGCAAGAGATCGACACCGTCACGCCCAAGTGGACCGTGCCGCAGCAGCGCAGCCTGCTGGGCGCCTTCCTATTTAGCGACAACGACTCCATCGAGAAGCAGGTCCGTGTCCTCTCCGGCGGCGAAAAGGCGCGTCTGGCGCTTGCCAAGATGCTCGTGGCCCCCGAGGCGCTTCTGTGCCTGGACGAGCCTACCAACCACCTGGACATCGACTCGGTGGACATGCTCGAGAACGCCCTGCAAAACTTCCCCGGCACCATCGTGCTGATCAGCCACGACGAGCACCTGGTACGCGCTGTGGCCAACCGCATCATTGACATCCGCGATGGCAAGGTCACGGTCTACGACGGCGACTACGACTACTACCTCTACAAGCGCGAGGACCTCGCAGCCCGCGCCGCGGCCGATGCGGCAGGGGAGAGCGCACCGGCCGCGACCAAGTCCGCTAAGGTCACCGCGGCCCAGCCCGACACCCCCGCCACCGCCTCCAAGCCCGCCGAGGGCAAAAAGACCAAGGAGCAAAAGCGCGCCGAGGCCCAGGCCCGCGCCGCGCTCAACAAAAAGCTCAAGGGCGTGCGCAACCAGCTCAAGAAGATCGAGGCCGAGCTCGACAAAAAGCGCGCCCGCTATGACGAGCTTATGGAATTGATGGCGAGCGAAGAGCTTTATGCCGATCAGGACAAGTTCAACGCCGCGCTGGGGGAATATAACGGCCTTAAGCAAGAGCTGCCCAAGCTCGAGGATGAATGGCTGGAGCTTTCCACCCAGATCGAAGAGGAGACCGCGCGTGAACTCTCGTAAGGCCACCGCCGTGGCGATGAGCATCATCGCCACCGCCTGTCGCATCTGCGGCATCTTTATGAGCGCGATGACCGTGCTGCTGTGTTTTAGCGGCCTCACCGCCAAGCTGCAGATCGTGGGCTTTGTCGTTGAGCTTTCGCGCGCACTGCCGAGCGCCATTGCAGGCTACGGCGTTATCACCTCGCCCTTTGGCGGCGTGTTCCGCCTGGATTACGCCATCGTCGCGGTAATCTTGTTTGTGGCCGACTACCTGCTCACGCGCGCCTCGCGCCGCGTCCGCTAGGAGAGCGCCATGTCCAGCAGCTACATCATGAACCTGCTCGCCAGCGCCGTCGCCGTCATTGTGGGTATCGTGATCCACGAGAGTGCGCACGCCGCTGCGGCCTGGGCACTCGGCGATAAGACGGCCCGATCACGCGGCCGCGTGTCGCTTAACCCGCTCAACCATATCGACCCGTTTGGCACCATCATCCTGCCGCTGCTGATGCTCGCCGCCGGTGGCCCGGTGTTCGCCTTCGCCAAGCCCGTGCCCGTCTACCTCAACAACCTCAAGCATCCCAAGCGCGACGAGGTCCTGGTGAGCGTAGCCGGCCCCGCATCGAACATCGCACTCGCGTGTCTTGCTGCCGCCCTCATGCGCCTGACCTATGGCAACCTCTACACCAGCATGTCATTTGCCCTGGCGTCGCAAATTATGAACTTCGGCGCCACGTTTATCGTGGTCAACTTGTCGCTCGCGTTCTTTAACCTCATCCCGATCCCGCCGCTCGACGGCTCATCGATTATCGTGCCGTTCCTCAAGGGCAAGGCGCTCGCCAACTACTACCGCCTGCAGCAATACGCCATGCCCATCCTCATCCTGGTTCTGTACCTGTTGCCCATGTGGACCGGCATCGATGTGATCGGCCGCTATTTCGACGTTACCGTGTATCCACTTGCTGAGCAGCTGCTTAACTTCGCAATCGCCGGTATCTAAGGTAAACTAACAGGTCGACCGTGCAAAACGGTCGCAACATGCACCCAAACCGCGCCGCGAAGGCGCCGTCAAAGGAGGTCGAAGATGTCGTATCGCGTGTCGACGCAGGTCTACAGCGGACCGTTCGACCTGCTGCTGCAGCTGGTAACCCGCCAAAAAGTAGATATCGGCGCCATCTCCATCAGCGAGGTGGCCGAGCAGTACCTTGCCGAGGCCGAGCGCATCGAGGCGCTGGACCTGGACGTGGCGAGCGACTTTTTGCTGGTCGCGGCAACCCTTTTGGACATCAAGGCTGCCTCTCTGGTGCCGCAGGAGGCCCCGCGCAAAGTCGATGACGACGATGACGAGTTCGACGAAGACCTTGAGGAGCTCAGCACGCTTGACGGCGACGCCCTGCGCGAGGTCCTGATCCAGCGCCTGATTGCCTACAAGCAGTTTAAAGGCGCGGCTGCAGCCCTCGGTGCCCGCATGCAGGCCGAAAGCCGCATGCACCCGCGTGTGGCCGGCCCCGACCCCGAGTTCCTAGGCCTTATGCCCGACTACCTTGCCGGCATCACGCTGCGCGGTCTCGCCGTCATCTGCGCCGACCTGGACGGGAAGCGACAGACCTTCTTGCTGGAGGCCGAGCACGTGGCACCCCATCGCGTTCCGCTCGACCTGACGGTGGCCTCAGTCGACCGCTTTACCATGGCGCACCAAACCTGCACCTTCCGCGAGCTACTGGACGGCGATGCCACCACCGAGCAGCTCGTCGTCACCTTCCTAGCTATGCTTGAGCTCGCCAAGCGCGGCTCGCTCACGCTGAGCCAGGACGAAATCTTTGGAACCATCCGTATCAACCGCGTCGAAGGCGCCGAGGCCTATGTGCCCGGCGAGGGCCCCGAGCTCACCGAATAGGAGCCGCAACCATGTCAACCCTTTCCACGCTGGAGGCAAACAGCCTCAAAGGCGCCCTCGAGGCGCTGCTGCTGGTGTCAAGCGACCCAGTGAGTGCGCCCGCACTGGCCGGCGCACTGGATATCGCCCCCGGCGAGTGCGCGTCGCTGCTCGCCGAGCTCAAGGTTGAGTACGAGGAGGCCAACCGCGGCTTTCAGCTGCGCGAGGTCGCCGGCGGCTGGCGCCTGTTCACGCACCCCGCCTACCACGACGTGGTCGAGGCCTATGTGTTGAGCTGGGACACGCAAAAGCTGTCCCAGGCGGCGCTCGAAACCCTGGCCGTCATCGCATACCACCAGCCCGTAACGCGCGAGGTGGTCAAGGGCATCCGCGGCGTCAACTCAGACGGCGTCATCGCGTCGCTCGTGGACAAGGGTCTGGTGCGCGAGCTCGGCCGTGACCCCCAGCGCGGTCAGGCCATCATTTACGGCACGACCAACGCTTTCTTGGAAAAGTTCGGTCTGCGCTCCACCCGCGACCTGCCCGATCTGGAGCAGTTTGCCCCCGACGAGCAGTCGCGCCAGTTTATCCGCGAGCGCCTGAGCGGCCGCAGCATTCAGTCTACGCTCGAGGAACAGGCCGAAGATCTGGACGAAGAGCGCGAACTGATCGATACCGATGTTGAGGACACCGATGAAGAGGAGCTTCTGCTCACAGGTGCTACCTCGGAGGATATACATGACGAGGACTAACGAAGCAGGGGAGACGCGCGTCGCAAGCGCCACGGACACCGCAGCGCCCGTAGGCGACGCGGTGTCCGTCTACCCGCACACCATGCGCCTGCAGCGCTTTTTGGCACGCGCGGGCGTGGCGAGCCGTCGCGGCTCAGAGGACCTGATGACCGCTGGCCGCGTGACCGTCAACGGCCAGGTCGCGACCGAGCTGGGCACCAAGGTCGATGTCGACCACGATCACATTGAGGTCGACGGCATGCCCGTCAAGCTCGACCAGGGCGCCGTATACCTGATGCTCTACAAGCCGACCGGCTACCTCACCACCATGAGCGATCCGCAGGAGCGCCCTTGCGTGGCTGATCTGGTCCCGCGCGACCGCTTTCCGGGGCTCTTCCCGGTGGGTCGCCTGGACCGCGACACCACGGGCCTTTTGCTCTTTACCACCGACGGCGACCTGTCGCAGGACCTGCTGCACCCCAGCAAGCACGTCTACAAGACCTACCAGGCGCTCGTGGACGGGCAGCTGACCGACCGCGATCTGGACCCGCTCCGCCGTGGCATCGAGCTCGACGACGGCCTATGCCAGCCGGCAATCTGTCGCATCATCAACGCGCGCGAGGCTGAAGCCGTGGCCCCGCAGGGTGTGAAGCCCGGTACCACCGCCGTGGAGGTCATCATCCGCGAAGGCCGCAAGAACCAGGTCAAGCGCATGCTGAGCAAGATCCACCACCCGGTGATCCGCCTGCACCGCTGCAACTTTGCCGGCCTGGAGCTCAAGGACGTGGCCAAGGGCTCGTGGCGCGAGCTCACCGACCGCGAGGTGCAGATCCTCAAGGCTGGCGGCATCCCGCCCAAGCAGGCGAGCTCCAAGCGCAACGGCGGCAAGCCCCAAGACACGCCTGCCAGCCGCACGCGTCATCACGGCAGCCACGGCTCCGCACCCAAGCGTAACACCTACCGTGAGCGCTACACGGGCTAGGCAACCCGCCGCGCCCCAACGCCCGCGAACCATACCAGCACGTCACCCATCGAAAGGAAGCATTGCATGATCGTCGCCATCGACGGCCCCGCCGGTTCCGGCAAGTCCACCATCGCCAAGGAGATCGCCCGCCAGCTGGGCTTTAACAAGCTCGACACGGGCGCTATGTACCGCGCCGTCACCTTCGCCGCGCTCGACCGTGGCATCGATTTGAACGACGAGGCGGCCATCGACGCCCTCGCCGAGCAGATCGAGATTCGCTTTACCAACGGCACCGGCGAGGACACGAGCCTGACCATTGACGGCCAGGACGCTTCGGCCGCCATCCGCACCCCGCAGGTCGACGCCAACGTGTCCAAGGTCTCGGCCTATCCGGGCGTGCGCGCCGCCATGCTCATCCACCAGCGCCGCGCCGCCGAGGACCGCGATATCGTGGCTGAGGGTCGCGACATCGGTACCGTCGTGTTCCCTAACGCGCAGGTCAAGGTCTTCCTGACCGCCGACCCGCGTGAGCGCGCCCGCCGCCGCGTGCTGCAGCGTCACCAAAACGACGCCCAGCCGCTCACGTCCGAGCAGCTCGAAGCCGAGGTCGACGAGACCCTCGACGCCCTTAAGCAGCGCGACAAGCTCGACAGCAGCCGCGAGGTCGCCCCGCTCGTGCCCGCCGAGGACGCCGTGCACGTCGACTCCACCGCCCACACCATCGATGAGGTCGTCTCGATAATCGAGGACCTTATCAACCAAAGGAGGTAGCCCATGCGCCTGTTTCAGCAGACGCCCGAGGACTATTACAACGCCCCCTACGCCGAGTTTCCAGCGCTCATCCGCGGCACCGTCGTCGTAGTCATGGCCATCCTTTGGGCCTTCTCCAAGCTCATGTGGCGCTGGAAGGTCGAGGACGCCGATCTTCTGTTTGAGCGCCAGGAAGGCCGCGGCAGCGTGGTCATCTGCAACCACACCTCGATGGCCGAGCTCTTGGCCGTGGAGACGGCGCTGTTCTTTGGGGGGCGCCGCATTCGTCCCATCTTTAAGTCCGAGTTCGCCAAGAGCAAGATTGTGCGTTGGGCCTTTAGCCGCGTCGGCGGTATCCCCGTCGAGCGCGGTACCGCCGACATGAAGTGCCTGCGCGCCGCCCAGCATGCGCTGCAGCGCGGCGAGGACGTCCTGATCTTCCCCGAGGGCACGCGCATCCGCTCGCGCGAGATCAAGCCCGAGGTCCACGGCGGCTTTGCGCTCATTGCCCAGATGGGCAAGGCGCCCGTCAACCCGCTCGCTATCTGCGGCTGGTCCGATATTACGCCTGCGGGCAAAAAGCTCATGCGCCCTAAAAAGTGCTGGATCCGTGCCGGCAAGGCCATCTCGCTATCCGATGCACCGGCCGAGCTCAAGCGCAAGGAGCGCCTGGCATGGTTTGAGTCCGAGGCCATGAACCGCGTCTACGCTATGCGAGACGAGCTGTGCGCCGAGCATCCGGGCAGGTTCTAGCCATGAGCGAGAACGTTACGAACACTGCCGCGACCGCGTCCGACCAGGCAACAGCGCCTACCATCGAGATCGCAGCACACGCCGGCACTTGCTACGGCGTACAGCGTGCGCTCGATATGGCGCTGGCCGCCGCGCCGCAGGCAGGGGAGTGCACTCAGGTTCATACCTTGGGTCCGCTCATCCATAACCCCATCGTGGTACGCGAGCTCGCTGAGGCAGGCGTTGGCTTGGCCGAAACCCTGGATGACGCCGCAACCGGCACCGTGATCATCCGCGCCCACGGCGTGGTGCCGCAGGTAATCGATGCTGCCCGCAAGCGCGGCCTAAACGTGGTCGACGCCACCTGCCCCTACGTGAAGAAAGTCCATATGGCAGCCGAGCGCCTGGTGCGCGAGGGCTACCGCGTGGTGGTCGTAGGCGAGCCGGGTCACCCCGAGGTCGAGGGCATTCTTGGCCACGCCGGCAAAGATGCACAGGTCGTGAGCTGTGCCGCCGACGCCAATGCCTTGTCGCTCAAGGGCAAGGTAGGCCTCGTCGTGCAGACCACCCAGACCGCGCAGAACCTCGCCGAGGTCGTGGCAGCTATCACCCCGCGCGTGCAGGAGCTGCGTGTGATCAACACCATCTGCGCCGCCACGAGTGAGCGTCAACAGGCAGCAGCCGCACTTGCCAACCGCTGCGACTGCATGGTAGTCGTGGGCGGCAAGAACTCGGGCAACACCCGCCGCCTGGCGCAGATTTGCGCAGACGCCTGCGAGCGCACGTATCACATCGAGGAAACTTCCGAGCTCCAGGCCGCGTGGTTTACCGACGCTCACCACATCGGTATCACCGCCGGAGCCTCCACCCCGCAAGAACACATCGAACGCGCCGTCACGCGCATCAAGGAGCTTTGCCGCTAACCATGGACCAGACCGTACCCGCATACGCCGCCGAGGTGGCCGATTACGGGCGCAGCCGCGACCCCGAGCCGGGTGAGGGCGCGCTCGTTAAGAACGTGCGTCCCGAATCGCCCGCATGGGATGTGGGTATCGAGCCGGGCATGCGCGTGCTCACGGTCAACGGCGAGCAGCTTACCGACATGATCGTGTGGCTCTGGGAGGCAGACGACGACACGGTCGACCTCGAGGTTTTCGACCCGCGCGATGGCACCGTCACCCCCGTGGGGCTCGATCGATTTCCCGGAGAGGATTGGGGTCTGGAGTTCGACGGCCCCATCTTCGACGGCATGCGTACCTGTGTGAACGCCTGCGTGTTCTGCTTTATGACGATGCTCCCCAAGGGCGGCCGCTCCACGCTCTATATTCGCGACGACGACTACCGCCTGAGCTTTTTGCAGGGCAACTTTGTCACGCTTACGAACCTCACCGACGAGGACGTGCAAAACGTCATCCAACGCAACATGAGCCCCATGAACGTGTCGGTCCACGCCGTGAGCCCCGATGTCCGCCGACGCATGATGGGCCGCAACGCCCAGCGCGGCATGGATGTGCTCGAGGCCATCATGGCCGCCGGCATCGAGATTCACGCGCAGATCGTGTTGTGCCCCGGCATGAACGACGGCGAGGAGCTGGAAAAGACCCTGCGCTTTTGCGAGGAGCACGAGCAAATCACAAGCCTGGGCATTGTGCCGCTCGGTTTTACCAAGCATCAGAACCGTTTTAGCTGGTCCTACAGCGACAAGCCCGAGCTAGCGCGCGAGACCATTGCCATGATCCGTCCCTACCAGGATCGTGCCTACGAACGCTTTGGCCGCCACACCTTCCAGATGAGCGACGAGTTCTATCTGGACGCCGGCATCGATCCTCCCGAGGCAGACTTTTACGACGGGTACCCGCAGTACTACGACGGCATTGGCATGATCCGCTCGTATCTGGACGAGACCGACGACGTGCTGGCTACCGACGCCGAGCGTCTGGCCCGCGTCCGCGAGGCCGTCGCCGCCCGCAACCAGCGGCTTCTGTGTCTCTCGGGCGCCAGCGCACGCGACACGGTGGCCCGCTTTGTGGAGTCGCCCCAGGGACTCGCCGGCACTGTCACGGCCATCAAGAACCGCTATTTTGGCGGCAACGTGGACGTGACCGGCCTCATCGTCGCGTGTGACATTCTGGAGCAGCTGCCGCAGGATCTCTCTGGGGTTATGCTCTTTGTGCCTAAGCTCATGTTCAACGCTGACGGCATGACGCTTGACGAGTATCATCGTGACGATTTACTCGCAAGCCTTACCAGTCGCGGCGCTGAGGTTCATGTGGTGTCGACCATGCCGCATGAGCTGCTCGATACCCTGGAGCACATCCTTGGCATTGTGCCTGCCGACTCTACTAATTCCGCTAACCCTACCCATTAAAGGAGAGCAGATGAAACCTATCGTCGCCGTCGTCGGACGCCCCAACGTGGGCAAGTCCACGCTCGTTAACCGCCTGGCCCAGACCTCGGAGGCCATCGTCCATGAGTCCCGCGGCGTCACGCGCGACCGCTCGTACCACACGGCCGATTGGAACGGCCGCGAGTTCACCATCGTCGACACGGGCGGCATCGAGCCGCTCAAGAGCGATGACGTCTTTGCCACGTCCATCCGCGACCAGGCCCTCGCCGCCGCCGAGGAAGCCGCCGTCATCCTGTTTGTGGTCGACGGCCGCACCGGCGTCACCGAGGAGGATGAGTCGGTCGCACGCATGCTCAAGCGCTGCGACAAACCGGTCTTTCTGCTGGTGAACAAGCTCGACAACCCCGATCGCGAGAACGACAGCATCTGGGAGTTCTATTCGCTCGGCATCGGTGAGCCCACGCCGCTCTCGGCCCTGCATGGCCATGGCACGGGCGACCTGCTCGACGATATCGTGTCCCTGCTTCCGGAGGAAGAGGACGAGGTCGCCGATGAGTTCCCCGACGCGCTGAACGTCGCCATCATCGGCCGCCCCAATGCCGGTAAGTCGTCGCTGTTCAACCGCATCCTGGGCGCCGACCGCTCTATCGTGTCCAACATTGCCGGCACGACGCGCGACGCCATCGATACCGTCGTAGAGCGCAACGGCAAGCACTACCGCATGGTCGACACCGCGGGTATTCGTAAGAAGAGCACCGTATACGAGAACATCGAGTACTACTCCATGGTCCGCGGCCTGCGCGCCATCGACCGCGCCGACGTGGCGCTGCTCGTCGTCGACGCCTCCGTGGGCGTTACCGAGCAGGACCAGAAGGTCATGGGTCTTGCCATCGAGCGCGGCTGCGCCATCGTGGTGCTGCTCAACAAGTGGGACCTGCTCGACGACGACCGCAAGCGCGAGGCCTGCATGGAGACCATCGACCGTCGTCTGGGCGTTATGGCTCCCTGGGCCCAGTACCTGCGCATCTCTGCCCTGACCGGCCGCAGCGTCGAGAAGATCTGGGCGATGGTCGATGCCGCCGAGAAGACGCGTTCGCAAAAGATCAGCACCTCGCGCCTCAACACGTTCCTCACCGACCTGCGCGAGTTCGGTCATACCGTGGTGGACGGCAAGCGTCGCCTGCGCATGCACTACGTGACCCAGACGGGCGTCAATCCGCCGACGTTTACGTTCTTCGTCAACCACAGCGACCTGGTCAACGACACCTACCAGCGCTACGTGGAGAACCGTATGCGCTCGACCTTCGACTTTGCCGGCACGCCCATTCGACTCTTCTTTAGGAAGAAGGAGCAAAAGGATGCATAATCCGATTCTTCTGACCGCCATCTGCGCCGTGGTCTCGTTCTTTATCGGAGCGATTCCGTTTGGCCTGATCTTGGGCCGCGTGTTCAACCACACGGACATTCGCAAGGCGGGCTCCGGCAACATCGGCACCACCAACGCGCTGCGCGTGGCCGGCCCCAAGGTGGCCGCGCTCACGCTGCTGCTCGACTGCCTTAAGGGCGCCATCTGCGTCCTTATCGCGCGTCCGCTCATTGCCGACTTGGGCTATGGCTTCCCCGTGAGCATTATGGCCCCCGGCGCCGCCGGCGACTGGATGCTCGGCGTCATCTGCCTGGCAGCGGTGTGGGGCCACATCTTCTCGCCCTACCTCAATTTCCATGGCGGCAAGGGAATCGCAGTTGGTCTGGGCGTCATCCTCGCCTGGTATTGGCCAATTGGCCTGTCGCTGCTGGGCATGTTTATCGTGGCCGTCGCCATCACCAAGTTTGTGTCGGTGGGCTCGCTTGCCGCGGCCATCGGTCTTCCCATCGCTGCTTGCGCGGTCTTTCCGTACAGCAGCCTGGGCCTCAAGTTCTGCATGGCGATAATCGGCATCACCGTGGTGTGGGCCCATCGTGCGAACATCAAAAAGCTCATGACCGGTAAGGAGTCCAAGCTCTCGTTTACCAAGCGCGTCACCGAGCCCGACGATAAGTAGGAGAGAGTCATGAATGTTGCGCTGATTGGCTCCGGCTCCTGGGGAACCGCCGTCGCCGGCCTTGCCGCCGCGCGAGCCGAGCGCGTGACCATGTGGGCCCACAGCGAGCAGACGGCCGCCGGCATCAATGGCGAGCACCGCAACCCCCGCTACCTTGTGGACTACAAGCTGCCCGGCAACGTCGTCGCCACCACGGACCTGGTGCAGGCACTCGACGGCGCCGAGGCCATCATCTTCGCCGTTCCTTCGACGCACCTTCGCAGCGTGTGCCACCAGGCCGCGCCCTTAATCGCCGCCGATACCCCGGTGCTCTGCCTCACCAAGGGCATTGAGCCCGAGTCCGGCCTGCTCATGAGCGAGGTCATCGCCAGCGAGATTGGCAACGAGACGCGCGTGGCGGCGCTCTCGGGCCCCAACCATGCCGAGGAGATCTGCCGCGGCGGACTTTCTGCCGCCGTCATCGCCAGCAAAGACGCGCAGGTAGGGGAGACCTTTAAGAACCTGCTCCTATCCACGGCCTTCCGCATCTACCTGTCGCAGGACATGACCG
The DNA here is from genome assembly GCA_008671135.1 of Collinsella aerofaciens. Classification (GTDB taxonomy): domain Bacteria; phylum Actinomycetota; class Coriobacteriia; order Coriobacteriales; family Coriobacteriaceae; genus Collinsella; species Collinsella aerofaciens_J. The sequence continues at coordinate 13,465 of RQAP01000004.1, read as the reverse complement.
GCGTCGAGGTTTGCGGCGCCATGAAAAATGTCATCGCGATCGTATGCGGAATCTCCGCCGGCACCGGTGCGGGCGACAACACGCTCGCCCTCATCATGACGCGCGGCCTGGCAGAGATCAGCCGTCTGGTGCACGCCCGCGGCGGTCAAGCTATGACCTGCATGGGACTTGCCGGCATGGGCGACCTCATTGCCACCTGCACCTCGGAGCATTCGCGCAACCGCACCTTTGGCTACGAGTTTGCCCACGGCGTGTCGCTCGACGAGTATCAGACGCGCACGCATATGGTTGTTGAGGGCGCCGTCGCGGCCCGCAGCGTGAGCGAGCTTGCCCGTTCACTGGGCGTAGACATTCCGCTCACCTTTGCCGTGGAGCAAACGCTCTACAACGGTGTTACTTTGGATAGGGCGCTCGAGATTCTTACCGACCGCGTACCCTCCCAAGAGTTCTACGGACTCACCGACTAGCGCAGAAAGGCTTCTACCATGGGTTCCATTAAAATCGCTCCGTCCATCCTTTCGGCCGATATGGCCAACCTCAAGGGCGACCTCGACAAGATCGCCGGCGCCGACTATGTGCACTTCGACGTTATGGACGGTCACTTTACTGGCAACCTCACTTTTGGCGTTGACATCCTTAAGGCCGTCAAGCGCTCCACCGATGTACCGGTCGACGCGCACCTGATGGTGTCGAACCCCGATGAGACGGTCGATTGGTACGCCGACGCCGGTGCCGATATGATCACCGTGCACTACGAGGCTTCCACGCACCTGCACCGCACGCTCACGCACCTGCAGCAGCGCGGCGTCAAGGCCGGCGTGGTGCTCAACCCCGCCACCCCCGTGTGCGTGCTCGAGAGCATCATCGACGTCGTCGATATGGTGCTGCTGATGAGCGTGAACCCGGGCTTTGGCGGCCAGAGCTTTATCCCGGGCACTATCGCCAAACTGCACGAGCTCAAGGCCATGTGCGAGCGCCACGGCGTGTCGCCCATGATCGAGGTCGACGGCGGCATTTCTTCCAAGAACATTGCCGAGGTCGTCAAGGCTGGTGCCAACGTTCTCGTGGCCGGCTCCGCCGTATTTAAGTCCGAAGATCCCGCCGCCGAGGTTGCGCTGCTGCAGAAGCTGGGCAATGAGGCCGCACAGGAGGCATAAACCCTTATGACCGCAGGTCAAAACCGCATACCCGTGAATCTTGACTACGCCGCCTCGACGCCCATGCGCGCCGAGGCGCTCCTTGCGCAGCGCGAATATGACGACAGCGAGCTTGCCGGCGTCAACCCCAACTCGCTGCACTCGCTCGGCCGCAAGGCCGCCGCGCGCCTGGAGGTTGCCCGTCGCGAGATCGCCCATAGCTTTGGCGCACGCGTCCGCCCGTCCGAGATTGTTCTGACCAACGGCGGCACCGAAGCCAACCAGCTGGCGCTGCTCGGTCTTGCCGAGGGCGCTCGTCAGCGCGATCGCAAGCGCGATCGTGTAATCGTTTCGGCCATCGAGCACGATTCGATTCTGGACAACCTGCCGCTGCTGCGTGCCGCCGGCTTTACCGTCGACCTGGTGCAGCCCTGCCGCGCGGGCTACATTGAGCCTGCCACGCTGAGCGACTTGCTGAGCGACGACGTGTCGCTCGTGAGCATTATGGTCGCCAACAACGAGACCGGCGTGGTGCAGCCCATCCGCGAGCTTGCCTCGGCCGCTCATACCGTGGGCGCAGTGTTCCACACCGATGCTATCCAGGGCTATCTGCACATTCCACTCGATGTCACCGAGCTGGGCGTCGATGCTATGTCCGTCGCGGCCCACAAAATTGGCGGTCCTGTGGCATCCGGCGCGCTCTACGTTAAGACCCGCACGCCACTGCGCCCCCGCATCTTTGGCGGCGGACAGGAAGCCGGACGTCGCGCCGGCACGCAGGACCTGCGCACGCAGCTAGCCTTTGCCGCTGCTGCCCGCACGCTGGTGCCCCAAGTGGCTCAGGAGCGCGAAAAGCTGCAAGCCCTTTCCGACAAACTCTACGCCACGCTTACGGCCCATCCACGCATTCATGCCACCATGGGCGACTACGAGCAGGTCGACCGTCTGCCGGGTATGGTTTCGATCTACGTCGACGGCATGGACTCCGAGGAGCTCATCGTCAAGCTCGACGCCGCCGGCTTTGAGGTTTCGGCCGGCTCTGCCTGCTCGAGCGGCAGCATGGACCCGAGCCACGTTTTGAGCGCGATGGGCATCGGTCGCGAGCAGGCATTGGGAGCACTGCGCATTTCCTTTGATGACCGCGTGAATCCGGGCGATCTGGACGAGTTCGCCCGGACGCTGCTCTCGATCGTGGGTGCCGCATGATCGTCGCCGAGCTTGAGCGCGCGCTGCTGGCACGCTATCCCAAGGCGGACGCCGAGGGCTGGGATCACGTAGGACTCTCCGTTGGCGATCCGGCCGCGGAGATCACCGGCGTTGCCTGCGCACTCGATGCGACCGTGGCTAACGTTCGCCGCGCCCAAGAAGCCGGCGCCAACGTGCTGCTGACGCATCATCCCATATACATCAAGGCACCCGAGGCCTTTTGTCCGGCGGATGCCACACGACCCCAGTGCAGCGCGGCCCTCTACGAGGCTGCCCGCTGCGGCGTGAGCATTATTTCGCTCCACACCAATCTGGACCGCTCGCACGAGGCGCGTGCCTGCCTAAGTGAGCTGCTGGACGCCGTGCCCGTGAGCTCGCTGGAGCACGTAGACGACCCCGAGTCGACCGGCCTTGGCGCGCTTGCGACGCTCAACGACCCGTGCACGCTGCGCGATCTTGCCGCCCGTGCTGCCACGGCCTTCGGAAGCGACCCGCGTGTATGGGGCGATGCCGAGCGCTCGTGCCGCACCGTCGCCATTCTGGGCGGCTCCCTCGGTGACTTTGGCGAACTTGCCATCGCCGCCGGTGCGGATGTTGTCGTGACGGGCGAGGCAGGCTATCACGTGGCGCAGGACCTTGCCTTGCGTGGGCTACCGGTGATCTTGCTCGGCCACGACCGCTCCGAGGAGCCGTTCGTTGATATATTGATGAACTCTGCAGTTGACGCCGGGGTCGACCCCCGTCATGCGATTAAAATACTGAACCCTTGCCAATGGTGGACTGTGACAAAAGGAGAGAACTTATGAGCGCCGGCGCTACGCTACTCAAGCTGCAACAGATCGATTTGGAGCTCGCCCGCAACAAGAGTGAACTTGCCAATATGCCGGAGCTCAAGGAGCTCGCTTCCAAGCGCAAGACCTATGTGAAGCTCAAGTCCGAGATGACCAAGCTCTACGCCCAGCGCAAGGATCTGGACATTGAGCTCGACGATCTCAATACCACCGAGATTCAGACCAACAACGCCATCGAGGCTGCCAAGAAGCGCCACGTCGACGGCTCCGACTACCGCGAGGTTCAGGACCTGGAAAACGAGCTCGCCACCCTGGCCAAGCGTCTGGACAAGATTGAGCACACCCGCAAGGACGTCGTCATCGCCCATAAGGAGGCGCTCGACCGCGAGGCTCGCGCACAGGCCATCATCGCCAAGTTCGAGGAGGGCGTAAAGGCCGACACCAAGGCCGCCCGAGCCAAGGCTGCCGACCTGCAGGCTCAGATTGACGCCGCCACGAAGGAGCGCACCGCGCTTGCTGCCACGCTGCCGGCCGACGTGCTCACCGACTACGAGCGCCTCCTCAAGCAGTTCCGCGGCCTGGCCGTTGAGACCATCCAGGGCAACATCCCCACGGTCTGCCACACCGCGCTGCAGGCATCGTCCATGAGCGACCTCAACCACGACGGTAGCGAGATTACGCACTGCCCGTACTGCCACCGCCTCCTGGTACTCCCGAGCAAGGAAGCCTAGCGATGACGGCGGCATCCAACAATTCAATGCAACTTGAGGGAAAAACGATCCTGCTGGGCATTACCGGCGGGATCGCCGCCTATAAGTCGTGCAATATCGTGCGCCTGCTGCAAAAGCGCGGCGCACGCGTCAAGGTCGTCATGAGCGAGCATGCCACCGAGTTTGTGGGCCCGCTCACCTTTCGTGCGCTCACCAACGAGCCCGTTGCCGTGGGCCTATTCGACGATCCCTCCGACCCCATCCACCACATCTCGCTCGCACAGGAGCCCGACCTGGTGGTCGTGGCGCCCGCGACGGCCAATATCATCGCCAAGATGGCCAACGGCATCGCAGACGACCTCATCTCCACCACGCTGCTGGCAACGCCACGACTCATCGTGATCGCGCCGGCCATGAACAATGGCATGTGGAAAGCGCCGGCTACACAGACCAACATGGCCACGTTGCGCGAGCGCGGTGTCCATGTGGTGGGTCCGGGCAGCGGCTACCTTGCCTGCGGCGACGTGGACACGGGACGCATGAGCGAGCCCGAGGACATCGTCGAGGCTGTCTGTGAGGTGCTCAACCCCGTGCCGCAAGACCTGGCGGGCAAGCGCATCGTCATCACTGCCGGCCCCACACACGAACCGATCGACCCGGTGCGCTTCATTGGCAACCGCTCATCAGGCAAGATGGGCGTCGCCCTTGCAGGGGAGGCCGCACGCCGCGGTGGCGAGGTCACGCTCGTGTTGGGACCGACATCGCTCGATGTTCCCCGCGGCGTGGAGTGCGTGCGCGTGCAAACCGCCGCAGAGATGCTCCAGGCGGCCCTGAGCGCCTTCCAGACGGCCGATGCGGCAATTTGTGCGGCCGCCGTCGCCGACTATACCCCCGCCACCCCTGCGGACCATAAGCTCAAAAAGTCCAACGAACGCTTGGATCGCATCGAACTGGTCGAGACGGTCGATATTTTGGCCGAGCTCTCGCGCCAAAAGGGGGAACGGTGCGTGATCGGCTTTGCGGCCGAGACCGATAACGTCCTGGAGTACGCACAGCGCAAGCTCACCCGCAAGGGTTGCGATGCCATTATCGCCAACGATGTCTCGCGCGCCGATTCGGGCTTTGGAACCGACACTAACAAGGCCTGGATTGTGAGCACAACGGGCACGCAAGAACTTCCCGTGCTAACAAAACCCCAGCTCGCAGATACAATTTTGGACTTGCTTCAAAATTTATAAAAAAGTTCTTGCACAAGTCCAAAGTTTCGGGTTAATATACTCCCTGTTGCGAGCGAGAGCAGAGCAACAAACAATAGCTTCGGGACGTGGCGCAGCTTGGTAGCGCACTTGACTGGGGGTCAAGGGGTCGCTGGTTCGAATCCAGTCGTCCCGACCAGAAGTTTGCAGGTCAGGCACCTAGTGCCTGACCTTTTTTGTTTTAAGCAATTGCTTAATTTTGATTAAGCAACAGGGTGCCAAAAATCTACCTGCGCGATAATCGCTTTTTGCGGTTACTTGCGCGTTTTGCACGCGCTTGAGCCGATTTATTAACGCGACATGAATCTACATACGCGTAGCTGGTATACAGACGAGTACAGGCTGTATTTATCGCGGCGATTTACGCAGATATGGCGACTGTAACGAACTAGTGTGTCGCTGTATTTATTCCAGCAGTTCACTTGATCTGTGGACAAGTGAGCGGTTACAACAAAACGCCAACCAGGATGGACTCCATACGAGGATGCCGTAAAGGTAATGGCGGGGAAGTGCGGCAGGCGCTCTGAGAGCCGCTGTATGACCCCATTTCTCCTCAACCCGATTACCTGTACAATGAACCTCGAATTGTTTGAGTAATCGCCAAAAGAAAAGCCCTCGCAGGATTGCGGGGGCTTTGCGATGAAAGAGATCAGAAGCAGAAAGCGGGGAGGACATAAAACGAGTCCGTCGCGCTGTAGCTGTAGCAAATACCGCCGCTTTGAACATAGCGAAAGGATGTGGAGCTGCGCGGTCTCACGGAACGAGTCCAGTGGCTATAGCCTGATGCACCGGAATAGTTCGACCCCGTCACGCCCTTGGATTTGTAGCACTCGTACTGGATGCCGTCAGATTGCATATCCCCGTATACTTCGGTTGCCGAGAGCAGAAAAACCTTGTCGGTCGTCGCCGAGGGGGCACCGCCCCCGTTACCGCCAACGTTATCGGTTGTCTTTGTGACGGGTTTCACCTTTGACTGGAGCTCGCTGGGCAGGAGCAACCAGAGGTCACCGCTGTTGAGGCGGGTACGGAGCTCGGACTTATCCCAACCACCGGCATTGGTGTCCGTAGCGTTCATTCTCTGGCTACCCAAGGCAGAGTTGGTCGCCTCGAACGTCAAGCCTGCCATGCCGCTACCATCGGCCAAGTCGTCGTGGTTGATGCCGATGATACGGTACTCGAGCGTCTTGCCATTGGTCAACTTCATCGAGAACTTGGTGCCGGCATCCATGGCGGCCTTGGCCTTGGCGTAGGCGATAGACGATGTACCGTTCTTGGCAATGTCTTTGGCAACCGCCTCCTGCTCGTCGAGGGTCCAGTCCTTCGCGTCCTTGGCGATGGCCACCTGGACGGCCGCGGAATCGGCGCCTGCGGAGCCGCCACCTGACGCGCCTCCCTCGACGCCGCCGACCGTCCCATTGTTCACCGTGTTGCCGACCAGGTTGAACTGGTTTCGGATGGCTCCGGCCACGCCGGGTCCCGCGAACACGATGACCAGGCCGATGACGGCAATGATCAGGACGTACTCGATAATTGATTGCCCTCGGAAGCGGGTCGTTTCAGGAGCGACCCCCCCCCGAAGGTTAATTGCCGCTGCATGCATATACGGCTCCCTTCACTCGGGGTTTGCAATACGAGCCGAGCGTAGGGCTATTCCAAGTATTTGCAACGGTCTTGCCGCTGCGGCAACGATGACGGCAGGGGAGAAAGTCATGCGCTATTAGCGCGGCTATAACGTCCGCTTCGAATGCCGACCGTATTCATATCGAGGCAGCCATTTCATACCTTCAGAAAGACAACTGAAAGCCGCAAAAAAGCGGGACCCGGCTATAAGCCGAACCCCGCCCAAGAGAAGCCTTTAGAGCCGAGACAGACAACGCGTGTGGACAATCACTCAGCCTCCACCGCCATGCGCACGACCTCTTCCATCGGGTAGCGAGTGCCGCCGTCCCCGTCCAAAGCCTCGTTGTAGGCCTCGATGTCCGCCATGTCCTCAGCCTTCTCGAACGCGGCCCTTCTCACGAACTCGGAAAAGGTCATGCCCGTGGCGTCCGCATGGCCCTGAATCAAGGCCATTTCGCCCTCATCGAACTTGACCGCGATCTCGCGCATCGCCATGGTCGCTCCCGTAAACGCCGTCATCGAAGTGAATCCATTATCCACCCACCGTATACGCCCCGAACTCGAAACACCAAGCAGGATGGACTCTATACGAGGACGCAGCAGAGGTAATGGCGGGGGAGTGCGGCAGGCGCTCTGAGAGCCGCTGTATGACCCCATTTCTCTTCAATCCGACTACCCGTGCCATGAACCTGAAGCCGTTCGTTCGGTCGCCAAAAGAAAGCACGCGCGGGGTAACGCGGGCTTTGCGCTAGACAAGCTAGAAGCACCAGGCGGGGGAGACGCAAAACCAGCCCGGCGCGGAGTTGCTGTCCGACGGATTGCCGCTGCTGTCGACATGGAGGAAGCCCTTCGAGGCGTTCGGAAACACCGAACGCTCCCACCAACCGCTGCCAATGGCAATGGCAGAGTTGGGATTATAGTTCTCCGTCACCTTGCCTTTGAAGGCCTCGTACTGGGTGCCCTCGGAGGAAGTCCAGGGATAGGATGCCCAATAGGAGGTGGGGGGCGATCTCAGAGTAGCTGAGCAGGAACAGCTTGTCCGAGGTAGCCGTCACGGCGGCGTTCTTGTTCTCATCACCGCCCCCGACATTGTTCGATAGCTTTTTGACGGCCTTCACCTTGGACTGGAAATCGGAGGGCATCAGATTCCAGATCTTGCCGGAGTTCATTTTCTGACGGAGTTCAGACTTCTCCCAACCGCCGGCGTTGGTGTCAATCGCGTTTATGGGGGACCAAATGCCCGTCGTGGTGGTGAGGAACGTGAGGCCCGCCTTGGCGGATCCGCCTGCAGGGTCATCATGATTGATGCCGATAATGCGGTAAGTCAGCGTCTTGCCATCGGTGAGCTTCATCGAGAACTCGGTGCCGGCATCCATCGCGGCCTTCGCCTTGGCGTAGGCGGGCGACGCCTCGCCCTTGGCGGCGATGTCCTCGGCAACTGCCTTCTGCTCACCGAGGGTCCAGTCCTTCGCGTGTCCTTCGCGTCCTTGGCGAGCGCCGCCTGGACGGTCGCGGAACCAGCGCCGTTACCGCTGCCGGAACCGCTCGGTTCCCAAGTCCCACCTGCTGTCCCGTTTACCAATACTCCCGCCACCGTGTTGAACTGGTTCCTGATTGCCGACGAGACCCAAGGGCCGGCTATCATCACAACCAGGACGATAATCGCGATGACCAGAACGTACTCGATGGCTCCTTGGCCTCGGAGGCGGGTATTCCTAGGAGATACCCACCCCCCCGAAGGTTAATTGCCGCTGCATGCATATGCGACACTCCCTTCGCATGGGGATTGATATTGCATGCAGAGCGTACGTTAAATCGAACCGACTAGCCCGTAACGTGCCGCTGAGGCAACGGCGGCACGGGTGCCCGCGCCACATAAACTGCTTGCCGTTTTGTTTCTTCAGACCTACTGCCACGCCTTCGGGAGGATAACGCCGGGGGCGCAGTGATTGAAGTCACTATGATTGGCATAGGTTGGGACATTCCAATCGGAACAGTCGAGGTTTAGATTTTTGCAATAGCTAAAGATGCCGAGCATATCCATAACATCTGAGGTCTTCCACCCTGGTCCAAATTTCACGCTTTTCAGCGAACTGTCGGTGGAAAAAAGGAGACGTAAATCGCCGGCTTTCCGCGTCGACCATCCGGAGATGTCAATCTCCTCGACCTTGTAAAGGTTTTTGAGCGCCGAGTCGAATTCGACGACCGAGGACGTATCCCAGCTTGAAATACTGAAGGAAGTCGCATTGCCGCAATACGCGAATGCGTGCTGCAGATTTGTGCAGTTCGACATGTCAAACTTTGCCAGATCAAAGCTCTTGCAGTTCTCCATGTACTGAAAGCAAAATGCCAACGAGTGGATTTCTATGCCATCGTCAATGGCCTTTACGGCCACGATATTATTTCTGTTAGGCCACCAGGGGGCAGTCGTCTTGCCGTCGTTTCCCACGGTCGCGGTGGCGTATCCATTTTCGAACCCCGTATACACCGCCGTCACGCGGCGGCTGTTGAGCATGTCACCGACTCTGGGGACCCCGCGGCGCTTGTAGAACATGAGGCTGTGGTCGTCCTCCGAGTACACGGCGAACGCTATCCCGTGAACGGGGTCCACGATGTCCGCGTCGGTCAACGACCCGTTGCCGCCGCCCGTGCCGCCCGACTCCCAGCTCCCCTTTGAGATTCCGTTGCCGAGCGTCCCCGCCACCGTGTTGAACTGGTTTGTGATCGCAGACGAGACCCACGGTCCCGCGATCAGCACCACCAGGACGATGATCGCGATGATCAGTACGTACTCGACTGTCGACTGCCCCTTCGGGCGGCGGGTAAATCTGGGAGATACCCCCCCCCCGAAAGGAATTTCCGCTGCATGCATGTGCGGCTCCTCTCGGATTGCTTTGGCTGATGCTGCAGAGGATAGACGCGATTACTAAGGATGAGTCAACAATGCCGCAGCGGCATTCACACTAAGAGGGTAAGGCGTTCGGAGTGACATCCCGTTCCAAAACGTATACTTGATTTAAGGCGGAGTGGAATGTGGGCGCGCAAGGAGATGCGGAATCGATGAGAGCCTCAAAAAAATTACTGCAGTGTTATCATCTTTCATCCTCTCTATTCTTCCATTTCTGATTCTATGGACGGCTTGGTCAGTCCTCCCTGATACAATTCCCGCTCATTGGAGTGGGGGTATGGTTGATCGATGGGGTAATAAGCTTGAATTGCTGGTTGTTCCGCTGTTTTCTCTGATTGGTTCTATTGCAATTTCTGTGTACCTTATTGTTTCCACGCGGCGAAGAGAGTTCGCGGATTTCTCTGCTCGAATGCGACGGGACTTTGTTGCGTGCTATATTTCTAGTCTTCTTTTATCGACAACCTGCTCAGTGATAATTGCCGTTTGGGTTCAGTTGATTCTTACGCAAAACACTGCGGTTGATGGGGGGCTTGGACTATCGATCCTGTATTCCCTTCCCGGGATATATGTGATCTTGTGCGCTTTGCCGCCTTTTTATGCGAGCGGCGAGAGCAAAAAGGCAGAGCGCCTGATAACAGTTCTTATTGGCGGCGCGGAGATTGTTCTTTGTGGAATAGTGCTTGAAGGTTCGGCTGCCTCTTATGCGATGATTGGACTGATGATTCTGTTCTGTGCGTTTGAGATTGTGTCACAGGTAAGGGATAGCCGGTCCTTATGAGTTGAATTACGCGCGTGCGGATATAAAGGTTGGCATGTTAAGCTGGTCGTTTTCTCGTTCTGGGACATTTGCAGTAGGATGAGTGGGACTAGGCGCGCTGCGGTGTGATGGTGACGGTTGAGACTTGTATCGCTGCAAATCCGCTGATGCACATTTTGCTATTGGGCTTGAAGGTGGGACCGACAGGCCTTTGTTTGGGATGTTCCGGTCGTCCAACACGTGTTGCACGGCTTTATATTGTTACGCTCGTTCGGCGCTCCGTTGGAGCATTTCCGGGTTTGTCGGCATCATGACTTGGCCAAGTGACACGCTTGCCGGGACGGTTGTAACGCCGCGCCGGTTCCGTGTGCTCCTTCGTTGTTGGCCTGTCCAGCCGGGGGCGGATTCGGCCTCATGTTGTGGCGCACGGCCTTCAGGGGCTTCCCCCTGGCGAGTTATGTTCGTCCGTATGGGTAAGGGTCGGGTTGAGCTGACAATCCCGTGTCGGAAGGGGCTTGCACCATGCGCGCGATGACAGAGATTGAGTGGCTGGACGGCCGTGTGACGAAGGTGCCGGAGCTCGCCCTGGGCGATGCGCTCGGCGAGAGCGTCCAGGCGGAGCTCGATTTCGGGTTCGACGACGTGTTGGAGGGCCTTTGGGTTGAGGTGCGCCATCATGAGCCGGATGAGGACTCGGACGGCGACCCGCGCGGGAGGGGCTGCGCACTGTACGCGGACTGCCGGTACAGCCTGGTCGAACCGTCGGACCTCGACCGTGTCTTCTGCATCCTTTACGAGGGGCAGCCGAGGGTCCAGCCGCGTCGCGGGGGAGCTCGTGAACCTTTCGCGGGCCTGCGCGTTGTCCTGCCTCATGCTCGGATCTCCCTACCCGCCAGGCGCCCTCGAGGCCCTGGCCGCGTGCGCTCGATACCTCTGCGGTCCGGCTTTCACGTCCGACCTCGCCGCCCGCGTCCGCGCGCGGATCCCATCCGGCCTCACGCGCTTGAATATCGAGCTGAGCCCAAACGATGACCCACACCCCATCGGTCTTCATGATGATGCCTCGATGAGCCAGCTCGCCCAGAGCTTTCGATACAGTCGGTTGAGTCGAACAGACTTTTTTTCGAGCTTGTCCTGACGCATGAAAAGACCTTTTGTAAGTTCTTTTCCGTTGGCATCCTTCCTATTAGGCCCTTTGGACGTCTGGAAGGAGCAAATCACGATCAGAATCGCAAGCTGGACGCGATTCTTCGCGACCGCAAATAATGAGTCGTAGGATGGCCTGTTGATTCCACTCAGGATCTCGCTCTTTGCAATCTCATCCTGTCGAACGTCAAGCGCCGCCTCCATCTCGCTAGGCGTCTCGGCCTGATCGGCAACCGATGGAGCGTCCGTGTCTAAAGGCCACGGGAGGCCACGGCCTTTTTGCGGTTTGTAGCTACTTGTACTCATGTTGATTCCTCCGGTGCGAGGCTATCCAACCCAATTGCCGACTGAGCCCATAATATGGTTGATTTCCGATCTCAGCCGAACACATTGAGCGGATAAGCCGTTCCCGCAGTTAGGCGAACGCCCCCGAGGCCCCATTCAGGCCACGGGGGCGTCGTTTTCTCAGTTGAAGGAACGGTGGAGATGTGTTTCGATGGGTCCGGTGGCCATGCTCCGCCCGCCGCCCGGCACCTCTTCCCAGACTCAGCCGTACGGTCGGTCCGTCTATTCCGTTTTCGCCCTTAGGCTAGGCCAGCGGGACATCGCCCCTCTCTGCGCGCGCCCTCTCGGCGGGGCCGGCGGGGCCGACCTGTCGGTCTACGACGGGTTCCTGAAGGGGGCGGTCGCCGATGGCAGCTAGCGAGGAGCTGGCCCGCAGGGTCGTGGAGGCCGGGCGGTCGTGCTCGCTCACCACCGCCGTCCTGGAGGAGTGGTCGAGGCACGGCACCCCGAAGCAGGTGGAGTACCTGGCGGGCTACCTCGAGGCGGAGAGGTCCAGCCGCGAGGCCTCGAAGCGCGCGACGCTGCTCAGGCGCTGCGCGCTGCCGGCGCCCAAGACCTTCGACGGCTACGACTGGTCGGCCGTGTCGTGGCCGGAGGGCATGGGGCGCGAGTCGCTGCTCGCGCTCGACTTCGTCGAGCGCAGGGAGAACCTCGTGCTCATGGGCGACGTCGGCACCGGCAAGACGCACATGGCGTCGGCCCTCTGCGCGCTGGCGTGCGAGAGGAGGCTCGAGGCGCGCTTCTTCACGGCGTCCTCGCTCGTGATGCGCCTGAGGCGCGCCCGCGACGACGGGAGGCTCGACCGGGAGGCCGCGCTCATCTGCAAGGCCCGCCTGCTCGTCATCGACGAGCTCGGGTTTCTCCCGCTCGACGCGGACGGGGCGAGGCTGCTCTTCCAGGTCTTCGCCGACGCATACGAGAGGCAGTCGGTGGTAATCACCACGAACCTGGAGTTCAGCAGGTGGGGGTCGGTGTTCGGGGACGACCAGATGGCCGCCGCCGTGATCGGCCGCATCGTCCACCACGGGAGGCTCGTCCAGTTCCGCGGCGAGTCCTACCGCGTCCGCCATGCCCTCATGCAGGAGGGCTAGCCGCTCAAAAAGCGTGCGCGCTTCCGATGCTGCGACTGCTCAATTTCCGATGCTCTTTTTGCTCAAATCCTCTTGACGAAACACAGAATACGTGCGGGCGGCGCTTGCAGCCGATCGCACGGTACCGGCCGCACCCGTTGCAGCAGCGCGGCCACGCCGCCAGGCGCGGGCAGGCCGCCGACAGGTCGGCCGAGCCGTCGACGCGCTCGCCGCGCCTGGACTTCGGCGCCGTCACGAACCTGTGCGACGCCACCTCGGCGCTCACCGCCGAGGGCGACCTGCCCAGCTCCCTGGCGATCTCCCTGCACGAGGCCCTGCGCTCCAGCATCCTCTGGACCGTGTCCCGCTCGTGCCTGGTGTGGATTGGCTACACTGATGTGGACAGTTCCGGGAGGGGCGCAGGAGACGGGAGGGCCGTATATGAGGGACCCCAGGCACCCGAGGCATTTCACCGACGAGTTCAAGAGGCAGATAGTCGACCTCTACAACGCCGGCAAGC
>RQAP01000001.1 GCA_008671135.1 Collinsella aerofaciens | reverse complement strand
CTACATGTCTCCGGTCGAGTTCAGGGAGGCGGGGCTGTCCCTCCCGGAATCGTCCAAATAGGTGTTGCCAATCCACAACAGCCTGGTGAGGTCCTCGGGGCGCTACGGCGAGTACTACCGGGCCTGCAGGGCGCGGGGCATGGGGCACGGGCGGGCGCTCAAGGCCGTCGCGAGGAAGCGGCTCAGGGCGATATACGCCGTGATGCGCGACCGGGTGCCCTACCGGGAGTAGCCCCGACGGTTGACAAAACTATAGGAACACCCAACGACTAGTCATTTAAGTCTGTCCCCAATGACTGCCAATCAACGGCCACTCATTTAAGTCTGTCCCGAATGAGTAGGGGTAGAAAAAGGCCCGGGTGCCGTGGCATCCGGGCCTTTGCTAGCAACTTGATGTTGCGGGCAGCTTAGAACTTGTGGCCGCACTTCTTGCAGACGCGCAGCTTGTTCTTGCCGTCCTTCTCGTGACCGACGCGGGTAACCTTACCGCACTCGGGGCAAACGAGATTGACGTTGGAGGCGTCGATGGGAGCCTCCTGCGAAACGATGCCGCCCTGCTGGTTGGCAGCGTTGGGCTTGACGGCCTTCTTGACGACCGAAACGCCCTCGACAACGACCTTGTTCTCGGCGGGGAGAGCGCGCAGGATAACGCCCTGCTTGCCGCGATCCTTACCAGAGAGAACCTGGACCTTATCGCCCTTCTTGATATACATATATCTCCCCTAACTACAGGGTCTCGGGAGCGAGCGAGACGATCTTCATGTACTTCTTGTCACGAAGCTCGCGAGCGACAGGCCCGAAGATACGGGTGCCGACGGGCGAACCATCGTTGTTGATGACAACGCAGGCGTTCTCATCAAAGCGAATGTAGGAGCCATCCTTGCGGCGGATCTCCTTAACGGTGCGAACGACGACGCAACGGACAACGTCCTTCTTCTTGACGTTGGCGCCAGGGGTAGCCTCCTGGACAGCACCGATGAACACATCGCCGATGCCTGCATAACGACGCTTGGAACCGCCAAGCACCTTGATGCAGCGAATCTTGCGAGCGCCGGAGTTGTCGGCGACGTTCAGCATGGTTTGCATCTGAATCATGGTAGATGTTCCTCCGAACTAAGAACCGAAGGGAGGTGCGCAGCCTTTAGGCGGCCTGTGGTATGCAAACCAGGCATACGCACATCTTCGGAAACGTACAAGTCGTAAGAGCGACTGCTTATTTAGCGCGCTCGACGACCTCGATGAGGCGCCAACGCTTCATCTTGGACATAGGACGGGTCTCCATAACGCGGACGGTATCGCCCACGCCAGCCGTGCACTCCTCGTCGTGAGCGTGCAGCTTCTTGGAGCTGGTCATCATCTTGCCGTACTTGGGGTGACGCTTGCGCTCGGTGATGGTGACGACAATGGTCTTGGCACCGGAGACGGAGGTAACGACACCCGTACGGACCTTACGCGAGTTACGCGAATCAGTCATGTTCTCTCCTTAGGTCCTACTCGGCGACAGCGGACTTCTCCGCTGCGATCTCGCGGGCGCGCTGCTCCGTGAGGACGCGAGCGATGTCCTTCTTCACGGTGTTGACGCGAGCGGTGTTGTCCAGCTGGCTGGTGGCCATCTGGAAACGAAGGTTAAAGAGCTCGGCGCGCATTTCCTTCAGCTTCTCAACAAGCTGAGCGTCCGAGAGCTCACGAATCTCTGCGGGCTTCATTAGTTCTCCTCCTTGGCGGCGGCGGCGTCCTCAGCAGCCCACTTGGCCTCGAGAGCGGCCTCCTCAGCCATCTCCTTCTCGATGCGCTGCTCAGCGTTCTTAGCAGCAACAATCTTGGTCTTGATGGGAAGCTTGTGCTGTGCAAGACGCAGAGCCTCGCGAGCGACCTCCTCGGGCACGCCCTTGACCTCGAACATGATGCGGCCGGGCTTGACGACGGCCACCCACTCCTCGGGGTTACCCTTACCAGAACCCATGCGAGTCTCGGCAGGCTTCTTGGTGATGGGCTTATCGGGGAAGATCGTGATGTAGACACGACCGCCACGCTTCATGTAGCGGGTCATGGCAATACGAGCGGCCTCGATCTGACGGTTGGTAATCCAATGGGCCTCGAGAGCCTGGATACCAAACTCGCCGAAATGCAGCTCGGTATTACCCTTGGCCTGGCCCTTCATGGAGCCACGCTGCACCTTGCGGTGAAGAATACGCTTAGGGGCAAGCACTACTGACCCCTCCTCTCGGAGTTACGACGACGAGGACGGGAAGAGCCCTCGAGTGCAGGGTTGGGAACAGGCTGGCCCGGGAGCTTCTCGCCCAGGTAGATCCAGACCTTCACGCCGCAAGCGCCCATGGTGGTGCTGGCGACAGCCGTGCCGTAGTCGATCTTGGCACGGAGGGTGTGCAGAGGCACGCGACCCTCGCGGTACCACTCACGACGGCCCATCTCGGCGCCGCCGAGACGACCGGAGCACTGGATACGGATGCCCTTAGCGCCGGCCTTGCGGGCGGACTGGACAGCCTTGCGCATAGCGCGACGGAAGGCAACGCGGCCCTCAAGCTGCTCGGCGATAGACTGAGCAACGAGGTTGGCGTCGAGCTCGGGGCGCTTGATCTCGACAACGTCGACGGAGAGCTGGCCCTTGGAGACGCCAGCGACCTTCTCGAGCTCGGTGCGGAGGGTATCGATCTCGGCACCCTTCTTACCGATGACAACGCCGGGGCGAGCGGTGAGGATGATGACCTTCACCTTGTCGCCAGCGCGCTCGATCTCGACGCGGGAGACAGCTGCGCGGGAAAGACGCTTCTCGAGGTACTTGCGGATCTCGAGATCGTTACCGAGGGTCTTAGCGTAATCCTTCTCTGCGAACCAGCGGGAGCGCCAGTTCTCGGTAATGCCAAGACGGAAGCCGGTGGGGTAGACTTTCTGACCCATACAGCTTTACGCCTCCTTTCGAGGAGCAACGACGACGGTGATGTGGGAAGTACGCTTCAGAATGCGAGAAGCGGAACCCTTGGCGCGGGGACGGATGCGCTTAAGCGTCGGACCCTCGTCAACATAGGCAGCGGCGACAACCAGGTTGTCGGCACGCAGACCGTTGTTGTTCTCGGCGTTCGCAACGGCGGAACGGAGAACCTTCTCGACATCCACGGCGACGGCGCGGTCGCAGAAGTGGAGGATGTCGAAGGCCTGAGCGACAGGCTTGCGGCGGATCAGATCGACCACCAGGCGGGCCTTGCTGGGGGAAACACGCACGTACTTAGCGACGGCGCGAACCTCGGTGGCCTCAGTTTCAATAGACTTAGTTGCCATTTACGGTTAACCCCCTATTTGGCCTTGTGGCCACGGAACGTACGAGTCGGCGCGAACTCGCCGAGCTTGTGACCAACCATGGACTCGGTAACATACACGGGCACATGCTTGCGGCCGTCGTGGACGGCGATGGTGTGACCAACCATCTCGGGGAAGATGGTGGACGCGCGGGACCAGGTCTTCACGACGTCCTTCTTGCCAGCCTCGTTCATCGCGGTGATACGCGAGAGAAGGCGAGTCTCCACGAACGGGCCCTTTTTGAGACTTCTGCTCATAAGTGCTTTCTCCTAAAACTCGGTATCCGAAATTACTTCTTACGGCGACGAATGATGTGCTGGTTCGAGACCTTCTTCTTCTTGCGCGTACGAAGGCCCTTCGTCGGCTTACCCCAGGGGGTAACGGAGGGACGACCAGAGGTGTGGTTCTTGCCCTCGCCACCGCCGTGCGGGTGGTCGACAGGGTTCATGACGGTACCGCGGACGGTCGGGCGCACGTTCATGTGACGCTTACGGCCGGCCTTGCCGATGACGATGTTGGAGTGATCGGCGTTGCCGACCTCACCGACGGTGGCGCGGCAGGTAACGAGGATGCGGCGCATCTCGGAGGAAGGCATACGGACGATAGCGTACTTGCCCTCCTTACCCATCAGCTGGCAGGAGTTACCGGCGGAACGGGCGATAGCAGCGCCCTTGCCCGGCTGGAACTCGACGGCGTGGATGAGCGTACCGACGGGGATGTCGGCGAGGGGCAGAGCGTTGCCCGGCTTGATGTCGGCGTCAGAACCGGACATGATGGTCTGACCGACCTCGAGGCCCTTGGGGGCCAGGATGTAGCGCTTCTCACCGTCAGCGTAGTGCAGCAGAGCGATGCGAGCGGAACGGTTCGGATCGTACTCGATCGTGGCAACCTTGGCGGGCACGCCGTCCTTGTTGCGCTTGAAGTCGATCACGCGGTAACGACGCTTCACGCCGCCGCCCTGGTGGCGGGTGGTGATGCGGCCGTTGTTGTTACGACCGGCCTTCTTGGGCAGGGGCTCGAGAAGAGACTTCTCGGGCTTGGTGCAGGTGATCTCGGAGAAGTCGGAGATCGTCTGCCAACGCCTACCAGCGGAGGTCGGCTTAAGGTGCTTTACAGCCATTACAATCCCTTTCAATAGGAATCCGTTAGCCATCGCAGACAGGGATTCGAGGTTCTGCCTCGGGTGCGATGACACCGGACGTATACACGGTTCCGGGCGTGTCCATTTTATACGCCCAAAACCTTGAGCTCTCGCCTCCCCTTTTTGGGAGGCATGAGCTCACTCAACAGCAGCGAGTCTTAGGCCTGGTTGCCAAAGACCTCGATGGTGTCGCCCTCGGCCAGCGTGACGATGGCCTTCTTCCAAGAACGGGTCTTGCCGGCGACATAGCGCACGCGCTTGGTCTTGGGCTTGACCGTCAGGGTGTTCACGCGAACGACCTTGACGCCGAAGATCTCCTCGACAGCGTCCTTGATCTGATACTTGTTAGCATCCTTGGCGACCTCGAACGTGTACTTGTTCAGCTCCATGCCGGAGAAGGAACGCTCGGACACGATCGGACGGATGATGATCTCGTGGGCGGTCATTTATGCAAGCACCTCCCCGAAGTGAGCGGCGATGTCGGCGGGCATCAGCACGGCGTTGTTGTTGACGAGATCGTAGGTGTTGGCCTCGTCAGCGGTGATGATGAACGTCTTGGGAATGTTGCGGAACGACAGGTAGGCGTTGACGTCCTCATCGCGAACGATGATGGTCAGACGCTTGCCCTCAAGGCCGAGAGCCTTGAGCATGGCGACGGCAGCCTTGGTGGAAGGCTTCTCGAAGCCGTAGTCGTCGACGAGCACGAGCTCGCCATCGGCCAGCTTGGCGGACAGCGCGGAGCGCATAGCCAGCTTGACCTCCTTGTTGTTCATACGCTTAGCGTAGGAACGGGGCTTGGGGGCGAAGACAACGCCACCGTGACGCCACTGGGCAGCACGGATGGAACCCTGGCGGGCACGGCCGGTGCCCTTCTGACGCCAAGGCTTCTTGCCGCCACCGGAAACCTCAGAGCGGCCCTTAGCGGACTGGGTGCCCTGACGCCAAGAGGCCATCTGGCACTTGACGATGTGGTGCATAACGTGGATGTTCGGCTCGATGCCGTACACCTCAGCGGCGAGCTCGGCCTCGGCGACCTTCTTGCCCTCGCTGTTCTTTACTTCAAACTTTGCCATTTAAGTGTTCTCCTTGGTATGACGCTGGGCTAAATGGGCTGGGCCCTTAGGCCATACGGATGGCGACGAGACCATTCTTGGCACCCGGGACAGCGCCCTTGACCAAGATGAGGTTCTGCTCGGCATCGATGCGGACAACGGAAAGGTTCTTGACGGTAACGCGCTCGTTACCCATGTGACCGGCCATCTTGACGCCCTTGAGGACGCGCGCAGGATAGGCGCACTGACCGATAGAACCGGGGTGACGCTGGAAGTGAGAACCATGCGTCATAGGACCGCGGCGCTGACCCCAGCGCTTGATGCGACCCTGGAAGCCCTTACCCTTGGAGGTACCGATGACGTCGACCTTCTCGACATCAGCGAAATCAGCGACGGTGACGACCTCGCCGACCTTGTGCTCCTCGCCGTTCTCGACGCGGACCTCACGAAGGAAGCGGACAGGCTCGACGCCAGCCTTGGCGAAGTGACCAGCCATGGGCTTGTTCACGTTCTTGGCCTTGATGTCGCCGAAACCGATCTGGACGGCGTCATAGCCGTCGGTTGCCTGAGTTTTAACCTGCGAGACAGCGCAGGGGCCAGCCTGGATGACCGTGACGGGAACGACGTTGTCGTCCTCGTCCCAAACCTGGGTCATGCCAATCTTGCGGCCGAGAATCATGCTGATCAAGATATGATCCCAACTCTCGCGTGGTCTTGGGACAATGCGTACACCACCGAGCGTACGCCCCTAGAGGACCACTACTTATACGACGTGCTCCCCAGCCTTGTATTGCGTCCGGACTACCTGACAACCCTATTAAGCAGGCATTTTGTCCAGCCAGAATACTCCCCTGGTTTCACACAGCTGTTTAGTATACACGGCTGCGGGCGTATCCATCGAGATTCATATTTCACTCACATTGTTTACGCAGGTAAAGTGCGTGGAGTCGCCTGGGCTTGGCAGAGGGGCGGCGAAATATATTAAGTTTGCTGCTCTACAGTCCTGCGCAAGACGGAAAGCACATTAAGTGCTTTCCTTTGCGTGCGGAACTCGCGACAAACTTAATATATTTCGCCGCCCCTCTGCCAAGCTCGGGAGACGACACGTTGATGTCTGCTTAACTCTGCTCGCTCAGCTAATTACTTTGTTGGGGATCCACAATTTGTTGCAAGGTGAACTTGCATTGGGGCGTATCGTCCTCTTCTCGCGTATCGTCAAAATCGAAGACCATGATGGCGCAGTTGGGGAGTTTTGCTGGGAGCTCGAAGCCCTCTGGGGCTGCAGCCTTGATGAATTGGCGACTGGCGCTGCCGTGGCTTACTGCTAGGAGGGTTTCTATGCCCTCGGCGCCCATGAGATTGGTGAGGGTGTCTACCATGCGCTCTTGCAGCGCGCGGCTTCCTTCTCCTCCGAAGGGGACCAGGTCCTCGCCCGGATCCCAGACGTCGGTGGGCAGCGCGTCGTGCGGGCCTTCCTCGAAGGTGCCGTAGCAGCGCTCGATGATGCCTTTGCAGGGCTCGGCTGCTGCGTCTGCGCCGAGGAGTTCGGTTGCGACGAGCTGAGCTGTGTCCATGGCTCGACCCAAAGGCGACGAGACTACTTTGTCGGGGACAACGCCGTGGGCCTTTAGCCATGCGGCTGCTGTCTGTGCCTGATGACGGCCCAGATCGGTGAGCGGTGAATCGCAGCGACCCTGGACGAGCTTTTTAACGTTGAATTCTGTCTGGCCGTGGCGGAGTAGATATAGACGCTTCATGCTCTCCCCTTCTATATAACTAGCTTTATCGGCGCGGCTCTACTCGTGGGTATGGCCTACATAGTCTTCGTCGATCGTGATCTTGGCAATCGACTTGGGATATTCGGATTCGACACGTTTCGCCAGCGCGTGCTTTAAGTCTTCGGCACTCATCTGCAGATCCGAGGGACGCACACAGTCAAAGATCACGTTGGTGTGCGTAGGACCCGGCACACAGCGCAGGTCGTGAATCGAAAGGCGGCTATCGATCTGTTGGGCCATGGCGTTAATGCGTAAACGCATGCTCGCCACCTTGGGATCGTCGGTCACGATGGGGTCGTAATGGAGCGTGACAATCATGCCGTCTTCGTCCCTAAACGCCTGCTCGATGTTATCGAGCGTGTCGTGACTTTCCAGCGGGCTGGCCTCGGCTGCCATCTCGGCGTGAGCGCTTGCGAACTTCCTGCCCGGGCCGTAGTCGTGAACCATCAGATCGTGAACGCCCAAAACGCCGGGGTAGCTCATGATCTTGCTGCGGATATGCTCGACGAGCTTAGGATCGGGCGTCTGGCCCAAAAGCGGGCTCACCGTATCTTGGATAAGCTCAAAGCCGCTCCAGCCAATATAGGCGCCAACGGCAAGGCCGACCCACGCGTCAAGATTGATGTGCGTCACCTGCGAAACAATTGCGCACGCCAGCACGGCGCCCGTGGCAAGGACATCGTTCTTGGAATCTTGCGCGGTCGCATGCAGCGTCTCGGACTCAATGCGATCGCCGAGCTTTTGGTTGAGGGCCGCCATCCAGAGCTTTACGACCATCGAAAGCACTAGAACTGCCACCAGGGCAAGCGAGAACTCGACAGGTTCGGGGTGGATGACGCGCTCAACCGAGGACTTCACCAGCTCAACGCCAATCAGCAGCACGAGTGCCGCCACGACCAGACCCGAGAGATACTCGTAGCGACCGTGGCCGTAAGGATGCTCGGGGTCGGCCGGCTTGCTCGCCAGCTTAAAGCCCAGCACGCTCACGATATTCGAGCTGGCATCGGACAGGTTGTTCATGGCATCCGCCACAATCGAAACCGATCCCGAAACCACACCAATTGCACCCTTCGCAGCACAAAGCGCAACATTGGCGACAATACACACCATGCCAGCTAACGTGCCCACACGCGCACGATTGCCCTGTGCGCGCCTAACAATCCACTCGACCATCTACATCCGCCCCCACGGTACTACCTATATATCTATTGCTCAAACGGATTGTAGTGTAGCCACTTTGTCCTCAAGATACAAAAGGCCGCAGCCCACACGAGCCACGGCCTTGGAGTGCGACATGCGGGACTGCACCTTTGTCAATCGATTTATGCGCTTGCCTCGGCCACGCTCTTCGAGGTTTTGGGCGAATCGGCTCCGTCCCCCGTCGCCTGCCCCTTCGCCGGCACCACGCCAAAGCAGTAGCTCAGCGCCGCAGACACCGCAAATGCCACACCGCCGGCAAAGCAGCACCACAGCAGGTTCGAAAAACCACCTGTGGCAAAGCCAATGACCATGAGGACATTCGTCATGCCGATGGTATAGGCCGTAACGTGGCCCACGGCAGCAACAAGGCCTCCGACAGCGCCGCCAATGGCCATGCACGTCAGGCACCTGCCATATTTAAAGCCGCAACCGTACAGCGCCGGCTCGCTTACGCCGCCAAGAACACCCGAGATTGAATAGCCCAGCATGAGCGCCTTCTCGTCCTTATCCGCAACGCGGAGCGACGCACCAAAGGGCATGCCCCAAACGGCAAACGTTGCCATCGTCGCGGCGATCAGGATGCACGAATCCGTTCCCATACTCATAAACTGCGCGTAGGCGAGCGATAGGACAACGTTGCTGACGCCCGCGATCTTAAGGAACTCCCAGCCCGCGGCAAGCCCCATGAGCGTGAGCAGCGACACGATGCCACCGGAATTGCCAAGCATAAACATAAGCTTGCCCAGCAACATTCCCAGATAGCTGCCCGCCGGCGCCGTGATACACAGGGATACCGGAACCATGACGAGCATGGTTGCAAACGGAACGAACGAAAACGCCACGGCCTGGGGGATAACGCGCTTAAAGAAACACTCCACTCGCCATAGCACGGGCACCGAGATGAGAACCGGAATAACGGTCGTCGTGTAATCGTTGACCGGCGCGGGAAGCAGGCCATACACGGAAGTCATCGATGCCCCCGTCGTCGGTGCGGCATCGACGAGCTTAAGCAAATCGGGCGCAATCAATACGCCACCCAGCATCATGCCCAGCTGCTCCGAGCAACCGAGCTGGCGAGCGGCCGCCCAACCAAGATAAATGGGCAAAAAGTAGTAGCCGGCGTTATAGAGCCAACTGTAGAACAGGCGATAGATTTCGGAATCGGCAGACCACAGGCCCAGCATGCCTTCGCCCATAATGACGGCGACGGTGCGGAACAACGCCGCGCAGACAATAAACGGCAGCGCCGACATCATGCTTTTGGACAGATAGTCCACCACGGCCATGGCGTTTGATGAAACCGTCGTTGTAAACGAGGTGTTAGAAACTTGTGACATGGAACGCCTTTCTCAATGTGACATGCGGACTGACCCTTTGTCACATCGTGCGGTACTGACCGATTGCGCGGTACTTTTCGTAGCGGAGGTTTGTGAGGGTCGCGTCGTCGAGCCGCCCAAGCGTATCGAAGGCAGCAAATGCCGAGGACATGACGGCGCCGGCGATCTCCTCATGCGACAGGCCCCTATCGTCGACAACGTCGTCGATGATGCCGAGCGCCAACAGATCGGGGGCTGTGAGCTTAAGCGCCTCGGCGGCCTCATTCGCGCGCTCGGTATCCTTCCACAGGATCGACGCACAGGCCTCGGGGCTCACGACCGAATAGGCCGAGCTCGAGAGCATCAGGATGCGGTCGGCCACGGATAGCGCCAGCGCGCCACCAGAGCCGCCCTCGCCTGTCACCACCGAGACAATCGGCGTCTTAAGGCCGCTCATCTCCACGAGATTCTGGGCAATCGCCTCGCCCTGACCGCGCTCCTCGGCACCGATGCCGCAAAACGCGCCCGAAGTATCGACCAGGCACAGAACCGGTCGACCAAACTTTTCGGCCTGGCGCATAAGGCGACGCGCTTTGCGGTAGCCCTCGGGATGCGCCATGCCAAAGTTGCGGCGCATACGCTCTTTGGTCGTGGTGCCGCGCTCGATGGCGATGACCGTTACGGGGCGTCCGTCTTTCCAGCCAATGCCAGCCACCACAGCGGCGTCGTCGCCAAAGTAACGGTCGCCGTGCAGCTCCACAAATCCATCCAGGCCCAGCGAGATCATCTCACCCGCCGTGGCGCGATCTGCCGAGCGGGTCTGCTTGACAATCTCGAGCGCGGTTTTTGGTGCCGGCGAGCGCTTAAACAAGTGTCCCAGCTTTTTGCCGCGGCGACCCGCATGCACGATCTCATGCGGTGCCCCCAGGCTGGGCGCATGCCCTTCGTGCAGCGCCAACAGCTCGCCTACCGTGAGCGCAATCTCGCCACGCGGAACAACGGCATCGCAAAAGCCGTGCTCCAGCAAAAACTCGGAGCGCTGGAATCCCTTGGGCAGGCGCTTGTGCATGTTCTGCTCGATCACGCGCGGGCCGGCAAATGCCGTTAGGGCATCGGGCTCGGCCAGGATAATGTCGCCCTCCATGGCAAAGCTCGCGGTTACGCCTCCGGTCGTGGGGTCGGTGAGCACCGTAATATACAGGCCGCCCGCCTCGCTGTGGCGCCTAACCGCCGCAGAAATCTTGGCCATCTGCATAAGCGAGGTCACGCCCTCCTGCATGCGCGCACCGCCCGAAACGGTAAAGCCGACAACTGGCAATCCCAGCTCGGTCGCACGCTCAAATGCGCGACAGATCTTCTCGCCCACCACGGAGCCCATCGAGCCCATCATAAAGTTGGCGTCCATAAAGAAGAGCGCGGTATCGCAACCGCAGATTTTGCCCCTGCCGCACACAACGGCATCGCGCTCGCCCGAACGCTCGCTCACGCTCTTGAGCTTGTCGGCATAGCCGGGAAACGAGAGGAAGTCCTCCGACGCCAGATTGGCATCCCATTCCTCAAACATGCCCTCGTCGACCGTCATGCGCATGCGCGCGCGACCGCTCACGCGAAAGTGTTTGCCGCAACGAGGGCAGACCTCGAGGTTGTCGTGCAGGCGTGCCTCATCGATCACACGGCGGCACTCCGGGCACTTGACAAACACGTGGCGCGCGGGAAACTCGGCGCACGACTCGGTTATCGGACCCTCGAGGACATTGACCGTCTTCGCTTTTCTATTCATCAGCATAGAGATGCCCCATCAGATCGGTGTGATACATGCCCGACAAGAACTCGTCGTTTGCCAGCACGTCGAGCTGAAGCTCGCTGTTTTCACTCACGCCCTCAATCACGAGCTCGCCCAGGGCCGAGCGCATCTTGCGAATGGCGCCGTCACGCGTGGGCGCACACACGATGAGCTTGCCGAGCATGGAGTCGTAGTACGGCGGAACTGTCGCACCGGTAAACATGGCGGAATCCCAGCGCACGCGCGGACCACCCGGCACACGCAACGCGGTGACCGTTCCACATGACGGCAGAAAGTCCGGCGTTTCGGCATTGATGCGGCACTCCATGGCGTGGTTGCGGACCGGCATGTCCTCCTGCTCAAAGGGCAGAGGTTGGCCGGCTGCCACGCGCAGCTGCCACTTGACCAAGTCGGTATCGGTCACAAACTCCGTAACCGGATGCTCCACCTGCAAGCGCGTGTTCATTTCCATAAAGTAGAAATTGCCGTCGTCCGAATACAGGAACTCGATGGTACCGGCTCCTTCGTAGCCGACGGCACGAGCCAGGTCACGCGCCGCCTTGTGCATGCGAGCACGAATGTCGTCGTGTCCGTCGAGGCACGGCGCGGGGCTCTCCTCGATCAGCTTTTGGTTGCGGCGCTGCACCGAGCACTCACGCTCGCCAAGCGAAAACACATGGCCCTGCTTATCGGCCATAATCTGCACCTCAACGTGGTGCGCCGGCGCGACAAACTTCTCCATGTAGCACTCGCCGTCGCCAAAAACGACCTCGCCCTCGGCGCGCGCCTCGATAAACGCCTTTGCCGCATCTTCCACGCGCTCGACCTTGCGAATGCCGCGACCGCCACCACCGGCACGCGCCTTAATAAGCACGGGGCAGCCAATGCGTTCGGCCTCGGCCGTTGCCTCCTCGGGGCTTTTGAGCAAATCGCAGCCCGGAACGATGGGCACGCCCGCCGCGGCAGCCGTTCGACGTGCGGCGTCCTTGTCGCCCATGCTGTCGATTACCTCGGCCGAAGGACCGACAAACGCCAGACCATACTTGTCGCAGTCGCGCACGAAGCTCGCCTTCTCGGAAAAGAAACCATAGCCGGGATGAATTGCCTTTGCCCCCGACTTCACGGCACAGGTGAGCACGGCATCGTCGTTGAGGTAGCTCTCGGAAAGACGCGGGCCGCCGATGCAATATGCCTCGTCGGCAAGCTGCACGTGCAGCGCGTCCGCATCGGCCGTGGAATAAACGGCGACGGTCTTGATGCCCATATCGCGGCACGCGCGGATAACACGGACCGCGACTTCGCCGCGGTTGGCGATGAGCACTTTGTCGAACATGAAGCCTTCCTTAACTTTCGTGCATGAGTGCAAAAGACATATCGGCGCGGCAGCAAACCTCACCGTTGATGCTCGCAGTACCCGTCGCAAAGCGGAACGGCCCGCGCGCACGCGTGATGGAGCACACCAGATCAACCGTGTCGCCCGGGCGCACCGGACGCTTAAAGCGCACCTTATCGAGGCTCGTATAGAACGGCGTCGCGCCGCGCGCCTCCTCATCGCCCATCAGCAGCACGCAGCAGTTCTGGGCGAGCATCTCGCACTGAATCACGCCGGGGACGACCGGGTTTCCCGGAAAATGCCCCTGCAAAAAGTACTCGTCGCCCGTAATCGTGATCTTGCCGTGGGCCTCGTCGCCCACTAGCTCGGCTTCGTCGAGCAAAAGCATCGGCTCACGATGCGGCAACAGCTTCTTGAGCTCTTCTTTGTTCATGGATATCACCTATCCGATCCTCATGAGGCAGCTGCCAAACTCCACGAGGTCGACGTCGGCCACGCAGATCTCGAGCACCTCGCCGTCTGCCTCGGCCGTCACCTCGTTGAGAACCTTCATGGCCTCGATGATGCAGAGGGTCTCACCGGCCTTGACCTTGGAGCCCACGTGCACAAACGGCTCGTCGCCCGGCGCCGGGGCAGCATAGAAAACGCCGACCATGGGAGCGGTCACCTCGGTGCCCTTGGGCTCCGGTGCGGCGACAGGCGCCTGCGCGGCGGGCTCCGGTGCGGCAGCAGGCATGGCGACAGGAGCCACCGCCGGAGCAGTCACGGCACCCGGCATAGGCATGGGCACGGCAACCGGCTGTGCGGCGCTCGCGCGCTCGAGCTCGACCGCGGTGCCATCGGGCTCCTCAACGCGCACGCGCGTGAGGCCGCGGTCCTCCATAACATCGGCTATCTCGGCAAGTCTTTTGGAATCCATGCTCTAGCTCCTTGCATATCTACGCAGCGCGATGGCGGCATTGTGTCCGCCAAAGCCCAGATTGGTCGAAAGCGCCCAGGTAAGGTCGGCGCGAACCGCGCGATTGGGCGTGTAGTCAAGATCGCAGGCGGGATCGGGTGTGTGGTAGTTAATGGTCGGCGGCACCACGCCCTGCTCGAGCGCCATGGCACAGGCCATGACCTCGATGGCACCCGTGGCACCGATCATATGGCCGGTCATCGACTTGGTCGACGAGACGTGCGCGGCTCGTGCCGCGTCCTCGCCGAGCGCTCGCTTGATGCCCGCCGTCTCGGACGAATCGTTGAGCTTGGTCGAGGTGCCGTGGGCATTGATGTAGAGACCCTCGGAAGGCTTGACGTCACCCTCGGCAACCGCCAGCGATATCGCGCGGGCAATGCCGGCAGCCTCGGGATCGGGGCTCGTGATGTGATAGGCATCATCGGTGTTGCCGTAGCCCACGACCTCGGCATAAATGTGCGCCCCGCGAGCCAGCGCGTGTTCCATGCTCTCGAGTACCAGCACGCAGGCGCCCTCGCCCATCACAAAGCCGTCGCGATTCGCATCGAACGGACGGCATGCCGTCGACGGGTCAGGATTAGTGGTGAGTGCACGGCAGGACGTAAAGCCCGCAACGGCATCGGGAATGATTGCGGCCTCGGCGCCGCCAGCCAGGATTGCATCGGCATAGCCGTGCTTGATGGCGCGGAACGCCTCGCCCACGGCATGGGCCGAAGTCGCGCACGCAGTCACCACGGGCAGGGTCGGGCCTTTTGCCTTGTGGCGGATCGCGATATTGCCCGACGCCATATTGGGAATCATCATCGCAATCATATAGGGCGATGCGCGGCGAGGTCCCCGATCGGCGATCGTGTGGACGTTGTCGACGAGTGTCTGCATGCCGCCCACGCCCGAACCCACGTAGACGCCCAGGCGCTCGCGATCGATGGCGCCCTCGACATCAAAGCCCGCATCGTGCATGGCCTCGTCCGACGCTGCCAGGGCAAACTGAACGCAGGGGTCCAGGTGCTTGGCGTCACGCTTGCCAAAGTACTCGTTGCCGTCAAAACCCTTGACCTCGGCCGCCACCTTAACGGCAAACGCATCGGTATCGAAGTGCGTGATCGGGCCGATGCCGCACGTGCCGGCGCACATGGCCGCCCAGGTAGCAAGCGCCGTGTTACCGAGCGGCGATACGGCACCGATACCGGTGATTGCAACTCTCTGTTCCATCATGGTCTCCTCATTCAAGCCGTTGTTCGGCTCTGGTTTCTACATCGCCATTCCGCCGTCGACGCGCACGACCTCGCCCGTAATGTAGGCAGCCGCATCACTCGCCAAAAAGCGCACCACGCCGGCCACTTCCTCGGGGTGCGCCATGCGCTTTAGGGGAATCTGCTCCTCGGTTGCCGCGCGAACCTTATCCGATAGCTTTGCCGTCATATCGGTCTCGACAAACCCGGGGGCGACCGCGTTCACTCGTACGCCGCGTGGCGCAAGCTCGCGCGCCACCGCCTTGGTCAGACCGATGACGCCCGCCTTGGAGGCGGCGTAGTTGGCCTGCCCGGCATTGCCCATCAGGCCCACAACCGAGCTCATGTTGATGACGCAACCGCCGCGCTGGCGCATAAAGGTCTTGGTGAGCGCGCGCGTCGTGTTAAACGTTCCTTTAAGATTGACATCGAGCACGCGATCGAAGGCGTCATCGCCCATGCGCATGAGCAGGCCATCGCGGGTGATGCCAGCGTTGTTGACGAGCGCCCAAATGAAGCCAAAGTCGTTGAGGACCGCTTCCACGCACGCGTTGACGGCAGCGGGGTCGGCCACGTCACATTGATATGCGCGCGCCGTGGCGCCAGCCGCCTCACAGGCTTCGCACGTCTCGCGCGCCGCATCTGCGCTACCGGCATAGACGACGGCGATATCAAAGCCGTCCTCCGCCAGGCCCACGGCACAAGCGCGACCGATGCCGCGCGAGCCGCCCGTGACAAGCGCCACGTGACGTGAGTCGTTGCGCTCGAGCGCGCCGTTGTTCAAGTTGCCCATGTCATTCCTTTCGGGTTACAGCCCTGTGAACTATGCGAGTTCGTCGGCAATAGCTGCGACCTGCTCGGCCGTTTCGCACGAATACACGCGAACGTCGCTCAGCGTACGCTTGACCAGGCCCGACAGCGTTTTGCCGGGGCCGACCTCAATAAACGTGTCGATGCCTTGATCCTGCAGAGCATGCAGCGTGTCGACCCAGCGCACGGCATGACTCACCTGGTTGGCCAGCACCTCCGATGCCGCCTGCGGGTCGGCCGGATAAGGCGCCGCCGTCATATTTGCCATAACAGGAATGAGCAACGGGAACGGCGCGTGACCGGCCTCGATATATGCAGCAAGGCCACAGGTCGCCTCGGCCATATAGGGGCTATGGAATGCACCCGACACCGCGACCTTCATGGCCCGGCCACCAGCCTCTTTTACCAGGACGTCGAGGGTTTGCAACGCATCGGGCGCTCCGGCCACAACCGTCTGCTGGGGGCTGTTGTAGTTGACCGGCCAGCAGTCCTCGCCGGCCTGTTTTGCCAAGCCCTCGACCTGCGCCGCATCGAGCTTGATGACTGCGCGCATGCCGCCCGGATGGCGCTCAGCCGCCGTGGCCATAAGCGCCGCGCGCTCGCACACAAGCTCAAAGCCCGCTCGCGTATCGAACGCCCCCGCAAAGGTGAGTGCAGCGACCTCGCCCAGCGAGAATCCCGCACAAGCGGCAGGCACCACGCCGCGCTCGCGCAGGGCGACGGCGACAGCCAAGTCGTGCACGAACACGCAAGGCTGCGTGTTCTCGGTCTGCGAGAGCTCCTCCTTGGAGGCGCTCCGGCACTGCTCACTGGTTCCCGGACGCACCTCGTCGGCGATCGCAAACACCTCGGCAGCCGCCGGTGATGCTTCGATGAGGTCGACGCCCATCGCGGGATGCTGGGCACCCTGACCGGCAAACAGAAACGCTACGCTACCCATGCGGACGCACCCTTCAGGACATGCTCGGCGCCATCGACCAGATCGTCGACGATTTCGCGTGCGCTCTGGCGTTCGTTGACCATGCCGGCAATCTGTCCGCACAAATACGAACCCTCTTCGTAATTACCGTCCTTTGCGGCTTTACGAAGCGCGCCCGTGCCCATGGCCCCGAGCTCCTCGGGGCTTGCGCCCGCCGCCTCGTTCTTGGCATACGCGTTGGTAAAGGGGCTCTTGAGGGCGCGAACCGGATGTCCCGTCGAGCGACCGGTCGCACGCGTCGACGTGTCGCCCGCCTTGAGCACCAGCTCTTTGTACTGTTCGGATACGGTGCACTCGTTTGCGACCAGAAAGCGTGTTCCCACCTGGACGCCGGCAGCGCCGAGCATAAAGGCGGCCGCCACACCGCGGCCATCGGCGATGCCGCCAGCCGCAACCACGGGAATATCGACCGCATCGACAACCTGCGGCACCAGCGCCATCGTCGAGGTCTCGCCAATATGGCCGCCTGATTCGGTACCCTCGGCAACCACGGCAGTGGCTCCGCGACGCGCCACGAGACGCGCCAGCGCCACCGAAGCCACGACGGGAATAACCTTGATGCCCGCATCGCCCCAGGCCTTCATGTACTTGGTGGGATTGCCGGCGCCGGTCACCACAACGGGCACCCGCTCATCGATCACCACTTGTGCGACCTCGTCGACAAACGGGCTCATGAGCATAACGTTGACGCCAAAGGGCTTATCCGTCTTGGCGCGCAGCTCGTGAATCTGATCGCGCAGCCAGTTTGCGTCGGCATTCATGGCCGCGATAATGCCTAAGCCGCCCGCCTCGGACACGGCAGATGCCAGCGAGGCATCGGCAATCCAGGCCATGCCACCCTGGAACACGGGTTTTTCGATGCCGAGCAGATCGCAGAGAGGAGACTTGAGCATCACTACTTCTCCAATGCCGCCTCGACCGTATCGACGAACTCGCCGACCGTCTTGGGGTTCTCCTCGGTATCGAGCTCAATGCCAAACTCGTCCTCGACGGCGACGAGGATCTCGACGGTGCCCAGACTGTCGAGGCCAATCTCCTCGAGCGTGGACTCGGGCTTCATCTCGACGTCGTCAAGGCCAGCGGTCTCGCGGATAACGTCGCAAACGCGCTCGAAGGTCTTCTGATCTGCCATGGTAGTTCTCCTTTGTTTGTGCCCTAGGGGCGTTTTTATTTCCTATGTGCGACTACTTCCAACGAAGCAGATAGCCACCTATATCCAGGCCGGCGCCAAATCCAACGAGGGCGATGGTGTCGTCCTCATTCAGTGCGTCGTTACGTGCCAGCCGGTCAAGCGCAAAGGGAATGCAGGCGCTCGAAATGTTGCCGGTCTCGCGTAGCGTTCGAACCACGCGCTCGTCTGGCACGTCGAGACGCTTGACCGCCTGACTCAGGATTCGTTCGTTAGCCTGATGGAATACAAAATGATCGATGTCTTCGACCGAAATGCCCGCATCGCTCGCAAGCTTATGGACCGTGTCGCAGATGGCGTTGACGCCGAACTTGAACACGCGGCGACCATTCATGGACAGCACGCTCGCGCTATCTGCGGAGTCCTTAAACGGCGAGGTGCCGACCAGACCGGGAACGCGCAACGTCTCGACGTCGGGCGCCGTCGAAAGCTCAACGGCAAGGGGGTTGTCTCCCCCAGCCCCCATCACTGCAGCGCCCGCGCCGTCGCCAAAGAGCACGCACGTGGCGCGGTCTGACCAGTCAAGGGCGCGCGTCATCTGCTCGGAGGCAACGACAAGCACATGCTTGGCTCGTCCTCGAGCGATATAGCCCTCGGCGACATCGAGCGCAAATACGAAGCCGGCACAAGCCGCCGAAACGTCGAAGGCTGGACATGTGGCACCCAGGCGCTCAGCAACGGCGCACGCTTCGGCAGGAACGAGATGATCGCCCGTCGTCGTCGAGCAGACGATAAGATCCAGCTGGCTCGCATCGAGTCCGGACGCTTGGAGCGCTTGCTCGCTCGCTGCCACGGCAAGGTCGTCGAGTGACTCGGCGGTGCACACATGGCGGCTCTTGATCCCCGTACGGGTAAAAATCCACTCATCCGAGGTGTCCAGGAACTCGGACAGCTCGTCATTGGAAACACTGCGCTTAGGAAGCGCCGAGCCTGTTCCAAGAATCGTGAAACCCATCACTAACCTCCTTTGAGTTGTTGACGTGTTTACATCGACCAAGAGAGGATAGCGCATTTCAGTCGTTGTTGACGTGTTAACATTAAATTGTCCAAATGCGACAAAGGCTTCACATTGTGTCTACTTCTCGACACCATTGCGTTATTCACTTATTCATTAAGGAGGTAGCAGCCGTTATGGATGCCCAATTAACGATTGTCGACGTAACCGGATCGACCAACGATGACCTGCTCGAGGCAGGAAAACAGGGAGCGCCGCACGGCACAGGACTTGCCGCACGGGCTCAGACAGCAGGACGCGGCCGACGCGGCCATAAGTGGGATTCAACCGCTGGTAACTTGTTGCTCTCGATTGTCCTACGTCCACGTGTTGATCCAGCCAAGTACTCCGGTCTTGCCGCCGTCAGCGGCCTAGCGGTGCTCGAGGCGCTCGAAAAGCAGGGTCTTGCAAACAAGATTGGCCTCAAATGGCCCAACGACCTCGTCGCGCGAGGACGCAAGCTCGGCGGCATTCTGGTCGAGGCCGCACGCGATAACGAAGGCAAACCTTTCGCCGTCTGCGGCATTGGCGTCAATGTGAACTATGTGCCCTCGGAGGTTCCCGATGGCGGCCTGCCGGCAATCGGTCTCTCGGATCTCAACGAGAACGTTCCCGCCGTCGATGTGTTACTCAAAGAGGTCTATCACACCGTCGTAAACGCTGTGGACGCGTGGGCAGAGCTGCTCGACGCCATGAAAGAAAACACCGGACCGCTCGCGCCCGTCCACGGCGAATACGTCACTCACCTCAATTGGATCGGAGAGCACGTTATCGCCCGTTCCCCTGCCGGAGACGAGCTGGCACGCGGCATCTTTAAAACCGTCGATACCTTTGGTCGCGCATGTATCGAAACGGAAGGCGGCTCGCGATCCTTCCATTTTGAGGAGGCATCGCTGCGTCCCTTGAGCGAATAGGGCGCTGCAGCCACCTACTCGGCAGTATTACCCGGCAGTCCAAACCATTATTCAAAACAAAAGAGCCCCGCTACCAACATGGCAGCGGGGCTCTTTAAGCTATGAGCGATATCGCTTAGAGCTTGATGTCGATGTCGACGCCAGCGGGGAGGTCGAGACGCATGAGCGAATCAACGGTGCCCGAGGTGGGGTCGAGGATGTCGATGAGGCGCTTGTGGGTGCGCATCTCGAACTGCTCACGGGAGTCCTTGTTCACGTGCGGCGAGCGGATAACCGTGTACAGGTTACGCTCGGTGGGCAGGGGGACAGGACCGGAAACGCGAGCGCCGGTCTTCTGAGCGGTCTCGACGATGAGCTTCGCGGACTGATCGACGACCTCGTGATCATAGCCCTTGAGGCGAATGCGGATCTTCTGGGTAGCCAACTTAAACCTCCAAAGAGTGCGAGAGATGTTCTCGCGGATTACGTAACAGGGAGCTCGAACTTAGGCGTTCTTGCTCATGACCTCGTCCACGATGGACTTGGGCGCGGGCTCATAAGAGTCGAACTGCATCGTGTAGGATGCACGGCCCTGGGTCTGGGAGCGAAGGTCGGTAGCGTAACCGAACATCTCGCCCAGCGGCACCTTGGCACGGATGAGCTTGCTGTTCTTGCGATCCTCCATGCCCTCGATCTTGCCGCGGCGACCGGAGAGGTTGCCCATAACGTCGCCCATGTACTGCTCGGGGGTCTCGACCTCGACAGCCATGATCGGCTCGAGCAGCTGCGGGTCGGACTTCTTGAGAGCGTCCTTGATAGCCATGGAACCGGCGATCTTGAAGGCGGCCTCGGAGGAGTCGACCTCGTGGTAAGAACCGTCGAACAGGGTGACCTTGACGTCGAGGACCGGGAAGCCGGCGATAACACCGGTGTTCAGGGCCTCCTGGATGCCCTTGTCGATGGACGGGATGTACTCCTTGGGCACGACGCCGCCGACGATAGCGTTGACGAACTCGTAGCCGAAGCCCTCCTCCATCTTCTCGAGCTTGATGACGGCGTGACCGTACTGACCGCGACCACCGGACTGACGGACGAACTTGCCCTCAGCCTTCTCGACGTCGTGACCAGCGGTCTCGCGGTAGGCAACCTGGGGCTTACCAACGTTAGCGTCAACCTTGAACTCGCGGAGCAGACGGTCGACGATGATCTCGAGGTGCAGCTCGCCCATGCCGGCGATGATGGTCTGGCCGGTCTCGTGGTTGGTGGACACCTGGAAGGTCGGGTCCTCCTCGGCGAGCTTGGTCAGAGCCAGGGACATCTTGTCCTGCTCAGCCTTGGTCTTGGGCTCGATGGCAACGTCGATAACGGGCTTAGCGAACTCGATCTTCTCGAGGACGATCTCCTTACCCTCGGCGCACAGGGTGTCACCGGTGGTGGAGTTCTTAAAGCCGACGCAAGCGACGATGTCGCCGGCGGCAGCGTCGTCACGGTCGATACGCTCGGCAGCGTTCATCTCGAGGATGCGGCCGAGGCGCTCGCGCTGACCGTTGGAAGCGTTGACAACGTAGGAGCCGGACTCGGCGCGGCCGGAGTAAACGCGGACGTAGGTGAGCTTACCGACGAACGGGTCGGTCATGATCTTGAAGACCAGGCCGGAGAAGGGCTCGTCGAAGGAAGGATGACGCTGGATCTCCTCGCCGGTGTCCGGATCGGTACCGGTGACGGCCTCAACGTCAAGCGGGCTGGGCAGGTAGTCGACGACAGCGTCGAGCAGCTCCTGAACGCCCTTGTTCTTGTAGGCGGAACCCACGAAGACGAGGTTGAGCTCGTTGGCCAGAACGCCCTTGCGCAGAGCAGCCTTGAGCTCCTCGACGGTGAAGTCCTCCTCCATGAGGATCTTCTCCATGAGCTCGTCGTCAAAGCTGGCAGCAGCGTCGAGGAGCTCCTCGCGCTTGGTGGCAGCGATGTCGGCGAACTCAGCCGGGATCTCGTCCATCGGCTCGGGGTAGGTCATGCCCTTGTCGTCGGCCTTGAAGTCCCATGCGGTCATGGTGACGAGGTCGATGACGCCCCAGAAGTTGTCCTCGGCGCCCATCGGGACCTGAGCGGCCACAGCGTTGGCGTCGAGACGATCCTTCATGGTCTCGATAGCGTTGAAGAAGTCAGCGCCCACGCGGTCATACTTGTTGATGAAGGCGATGCGGGGGACGTTGAAGGTAGAAGCCTGACGCCAAACGGTCTCAGACTGGGGCTGAACGCCGGCAACGGCGTCGAAGACGGCGACAGCGCCATCGAGGACGCGCAGGCAGCGCTCGACCTCGGCGGTGAAGTCAACGTGGCCCGGGGTGTCGATGATCTGGATGCGGTAGTCCTTACCGTCCTTGTTCCAGAAGCAGGTGGTAGCAGCGGAGGTAATGGTTACGCCGCGCTCCTGCTCCTGAACCATCCAGTCCATGGTGGCAGCGCCCTCATGGACCTCACCGATCTTGTGGGTCTTACCGGTGTAGTAAAGAATACGCTCGGTCGTGGTGGTCTTACCGGCATCGATGTGAGCCATGATGCCGATGTTACGGGTATCGGAAAGCTTGTACTTAGGCTTAGCCATGTTAGTTCCTTACCTTAACTTACCAACGATAGTGAGAGAACGCGCGGTTGGCCTCGGCCATCTTGAAGACGTCCTCACGCTTCTTGACGGAAGCGCCCAGGCCGTTGGAAGCGTCGAGGATCTCGTTGGCGAGACGCTCGGCCATGGTCTTCTCCTTGCGAGCGCGGGAGAAGTTGACGATCCAGCGGATACCCAGAGCGGTGGAACGACGGGAGTTGACCTCCATCGGGACCTGATAGGTAGCGCCACCGACACGCTTGGGCTTGACCTCGAGCGTGGGCTTGACGTTGTCCATAGCCTTCTTGAAGGTAGCGAGAGCGTCGCCACCCTCGGACTTCTCGGCAACGATCTCGAAAGCGGTGTAAACGATGCGCTCAGCGGTGGCCTTCTTGCCGTCAAGAAGGACCTTGTTGATGAGCTGAGTCACCAGGCGGTTGTTGTAAACGGCGTCAGGCTGAACCTCACGACGATTAGCTGCTGCACGACGCGGCATGTGAAATCTCCTTAAGTGTCTACCGTGCGGCGCTTAGGCGGCACACGGCGAAAGTATCAAAACGTTATCTGGCTTATTTGGCCTTGGGGCGCTTAGCACCGTACTTGGAACGGGCCTGCATACGGTTCTGGACCGGAGCAGCGTCGTAGGCGCCACGGATGACGTGATAACGGACACCAGGGAGGTCACGGACACGACCGCCGCGGACGAGCACGATGGAGTGCTCCTGCAGGTTGTGGCCCTCACCCGGGATGTAGGCAGTAACTTCGATGCCGTTGACGAGGCGAACACGGGCAACCTTACGAAGAGCCGAGTTCGGCTTCTTGGGGCTCGTGGTGAAGACGCGGGTGCACACGCCGCGCTTCTGGGAGTTGTGCTGCAGAGCAGCGTTCTTGGACTTCTTGGGCACGGAACGACGGCCCTGGCGAACCAGCTGGTTAATAGTAGGCAAAGCGTACTCCTTCTCGAATGATTCCAGCTTTCTGTAAAGT
Organism: Collinsella aerofaciens; assembly: GCA_008671135.1. Taxonomy (GTDB): domain Bacteria; phylum Actinomycetota; class Coriobacteriia; order Coriobacteriales; family Coriobacteriaceae; genus Collinsella; species Collinsella aerofaciens_J. Next base: position 4,038 of record RQAP01000001.1, on the reverse strand, counting down.
GCAACGGCTTGAATCGAGGGGTCAGCATCCCCCTACGAAACACGCAGTTTGATAGGATACGTGGCGTTAGCTGTGCCGTCAACAGACCACGCCGCCGGGCGTATCCCAAAATTGGCACATTTCCGCAAAGCCTACACAAAAGGAATCTTCTTCTGTGCGCGGGGGCGGATCCCCGGCCCGGGCGGCCCAGGTTTTAAGTTTGCTGCTCTACAGTCCTGGCTCGCGCGGAGGCCACATTAAGTGGCCTCCGGCTCGTGCGGAACTCGCGACAAACTTAACCTCCGCGCCGCCCGGGCCGGGAATCCGACGTGCTCGGCGGGGCAACGTTCCCTTCCAAATAGGGACAGGTTTATTATGGTCGGTTTTATCTGGGGAAACGTCGCACTCCAGCGTTGATCTGCTCTCATCTGTCGCATGGAAATCGGCGGCGTCTTCGGAAGTATGTCGCTCGGTCTAACCGTCCATTTAATGCAAAATGGGCCGCCTCCCCTAGTAGGAAGCGGCCCCAAATCTTACGAATAGACGATGGTAAAGGGTACTTCTGTTTCGGTCTCTCCTGTTGACGTGCACCTCGTGCCCTCAAGCGTTACTGAGACCACTTGGTCGACATCAATCAACTTCGTTGGCACCCAGATGTTCTCTCCGCTATTGCGCGCATAAGAAAAATATAAGTTGAACACCCCTGCGTCGTCATCTTCGATAATCTGCTCCGATCCATCCTTGTAGCTGACGGTCAGCTTATTATCAACTGCTTCATAGCCCAAATCATCGATGTGCGTCTGGATGGAAAACGGACTGATCTCGAGAGACGAGTCACCGGAGCGGAGTTCCTTTGTATCGACGTACGCTCCAACGCTAAACTCGGGCGTCGATGCTTTAAACTGCCTCGCACTCTCACCTTCGCCCTCGGTCCACTGGATATTCCAGGTGACCGCATGTTGAAAACCTCGCTCGCGATCCATAGAGGCAAAGTACATCGTGCCATTAATGACCGTGTCGCTTGATGTGTCCTTATCAATTGTGCAGCGTGTGTCAGCCCATTCCTCGCCGAAGTTCATGCTGGGCGTGCCGATTCCTTGTTCTTCTTCACCATAGAGAACAAGTTCGCCAGTCTCTGCTGCCGGCTTGTAGTAGTTAACACCATTTGGATTGGACAACGTAAACGTCACGGCACCGCAACCGTTTTTATCGATAGCCATATCATGAATGTCGAGTGTATAGCCGTTGCCCTCGACGGACAGATTGACCTTCTGTACTGAACCCTCCAAGCTTTGGGGCGCGATACCATCACCAAACTCTCTGGTGTAGGTATATTTAGTCCCCGACGAGCCACCTTGAGTCCAGGTAATGGACTCTCCGTTTCCATGGTTTCCCCAGGCAGAGGCAAAATAACTGGAATTGACGACGGCGTAGGCGACTCCTCCGGTCGCCAGCACTCCGGCAAGACATCCGATTACGGCAACATAGAGAGGCTTCGCGTGGCCCTTTCGATGAAGCGGCTCACCCGCAGCGGTATTAAGGACGCGATCTGCAAGATTGCTATCGGCTTGGATGGACTCGAAGGCCCGCTTGATTTGATTGGATTTCACGGTCGCCCTCCTCTAGGATGAATTTGAGCTTCGATCGACCGCGAGCTAAACGCGTTCGAACGGTAGCGGCTGGCACATGCAGTAACTCGGCAATCTCTGAGGTCGAAAAGCCCAGATAGTAATAGAGCACGATGGGAACACGGAATCGCTCCGGAAGTCGCATAACGTCTGACAGGACCGCCTTGGTCTCATCCTGCGCCGCCGAAAGCGAATCGGCCAGGTTCTCAATATCCTCCACACGCCTCCATGGCTTTCGAAAGAGCGATTTGCATTCATTGATCGTGACCCGGATAAGCCAGCGACGAAGATGTTCCCGACTTTCAAAGTGTCCATCGCTTTTAAGCAACTTAAGAAAGACGTCTTGGGCAACATCGTCGGCATCGGCGCAATCGCGCAGGTACGTCAATGCGATCCGAAACACGACATCCCGGTGATCTTCGACCGCCTGTCTAAATGCTTGTTCTTCCATAATCACCTCCCGGTGACGTTAATGATTATCGATGAGGCCCTCACCATAGATACGCTCTGGCCGGACGAATTGTTTCAAATTCAAGCAGGAAAAACCTACCAAAATAAACCTGTCCCTTTTTGGCAGGTTTTCTTCAACAAAAAAGACCCGCTTCCCTGTTGGGAAGCGGGTCTTTGGAAGGGCGGTTAACGTACTTGGAAGTTACTCCTCGTCGTTGTCCTTGGCCTCTTCGGCGTCGTCGGTGTCCACGAGCTGGTTGAGCAGCTCGTCGAGGGAAGCCATGTCCTCGTTGATGGCACCGTTGGCGGGAGCCTTCTTGTCGTCGATCGGGGCGCCCAGGAGCTCCTCGTCGGCGTCGGCGTGATGCGTCGGCGCGGCAGAGGTGCCCAGCAGGATGTCGTCCGGACCGTCGGGGCTAAAGACCATCTGCAGCAGCTGCGAGAGGTCTTCCTCGTCGGCAACGTCATCGTTGTTCTCGAGGATGTAGAGCAGGTCGTGGGCCTCCAGGCCGTCACGGAGCTCCTCGATCGCCTTGGCACCGATACCATCAATGCGCAGCAGATCCTCCTCGGACTTGCCGACCAGGTCGCCGACCGTCTCGATGCCGACCTCGCTGAACTTGTTGGTCCAGCGCTGCGACACGCCCAGGTCGTCGAACAGGTACAGGCGAGCCTTCTCGGCGGAGATGGTGTGGCCGTTGCGGGTGAACGAACCGTCAGCACCACCGAACTCGTCATAGCCGGCCCAGTCGAGCTGCTGCGGGAGCTGCTCGTCCAGGTCCTTGAGCTCAACCGGAGCCCACTCAGGCAGCGATTTGGCGTTGGGCGAAGCCGGGCCGTCGATGTCCACGTAGCCATCGGCCGTGCGATACGTCAGCTTGGCGTTGGCGTACGGCTTGAGGCCGGTACCGGCCGGGATCTTCTTACCGACGATGACGTTGGACTTAAGGTCGAGCAGGTGGTCGACCTTGCCCTCGATGGCAGCCTCGGTAAGGACGCCGGCGGTACGGATGAACGAAGCGCTCGACAGCCAGGAGTCGATGTTGGACGCGACCTTGAGCGTACCCAGGATGACGGGCTCGGCCACAGGAGCCTGACCGCCCAGACGGGCAACGCGCTCGACCTCGTCGGCAAACTCGTAGCGGTCGACGTACTGACCGAGCAGGTACTTGGAATCGCCGGGGTTGGTGATCTGAACGCGACGCAGCATCTGACGTGCGAGCACCTCGATGTGCTTGTCGTTCAGGTCGACGCCCTGGCTGGTGTAGACGTCCTTGACGCTCTCGACGAAGGTGTGCATCGTCGACTCGATGTCGGTCAGCTTGCGCAGGTTGCGGAAGTTGACGAAGCCCTTGGTGATCTGATCGCCGGCGCGAACCTCGCAGCCGTCCTCGATCTCGGGCATAAAGCGCACCGAAGCGGGGACGCGACGCTCGTCGAGGACACGGGTGTGGTCCTCGGAGTCGGTGAGCGTCAGCACGTACTCGGACTTCTCGGGCTTAATCGAGAGGTGACCGGAGTACGGAGCCAGCTCGGCCTCGCGACCCAGAATCTTCTCGTTGACGTTGCCGACGATATCGAACATACGGCTGACCGTAGGCAGACCCTGCGTAATATCGTCGACGCCAGCGACGCCGCCGGAGTGAATGGTACGCATCGTAAGCTGCGTACCGGGCTCGCCGATGGACTGGGCGGCAATAATGCCGACGGCAGTGCCGATGGCGACCGGACGACGGGTGGAAAGATCCCAGCCGTAGCACTTCTGGCACACGCCGTACTTGGAGCGGCAGGTGAGCAGCGCGCGAAGCTTGACCTTCTTAAGGCCCGCATCGACCATCTTCTGGATGTCGGCGACCTTCTCGATGTAGCCGTCCTGCTCAAAGAGCACGGTGCCATCGGGAGCCACGACGTCCTCAATTAAGCACCGGCCGACGAGGTCGGGGTTGAGGTCGGTGGTGCCGGGGATTATGAGGTTGTAGGT
>RQAP01000015.1 GCA_008671135.1 Collinsella aerofaciens | reverse complement strand
GGCCTGGACGACGACTTCCGCGTCATCGTGTCGCCGTGGATCCTGTCCGTGCTGACCACCGACCGCCTCTCGCGCAACTACGAGCTGGTCACCAAGCACAACCTCAAGTACCGCCGCTACTACCACCAGTTCGACTACTAATTTCATTTGGGGGAAACCGCAATGAGGCAATACATCTTCGCCAGCCACGCGCATTTTGCGACCGGCATCAAGGAGAGCACCGAGCTGCTCTCGGGCGCGCGCGATAACGTCCACGACCTGTCGATGTTCGTCGACGGCCGCACCGACGTCGCCGAGGAGGCCGCCAAGCTCCTGGCGACCTTCGACCCCGCCGACGACGTAATCGTGTGCACCGACCTGTTTGGCGGCAGCGTCAACAACGAGTTCACCAAGATCGTCCAGACGCGCCCCAACACCTACCTGGTTGCCAACATGAATCTGCCGCTGCTGATCCAGCTGCTCTTTTCGGACCAGGAGGCTCCCGCCGATCAGGTTATCCGCGAGATCCTCGCGGCTGACGACACGCGCGTCAAGTTTGTCAACGACCTGCTGACCGATGCGGATGACGAGGAAGAGTTCTAGTCACCGCCTGCTATTAATGGGGCCGGGTTTCCGGCATGAGACCTTTGGGGGTCAATCATGATTCAACTGCTTCGCGTCGACCATCGTCTGCTTCATGGCCAGGTGGCCGTCTCTTGGGTCCAGGGCTTGGGCTCTGACTGCATCTTCTGCGTTGGCGACAAGGTTGCCAACGATCCCGTCTGGAAGACTACGCTCAAGATGGGAAAGCCGGCCAACGTCAAGCTCGTCATCAAGGACATGGAGCACGCCATCGAGGCCATCAACTCCGGTGTTACCGATAAGTACAAGATGATCATCTGCGTCGCCAGCATCGCCGAGGCCAAGCAGCTTGTCGACGGCTGCCCGCAGATCACCTCCATCAACCTGGGCAACACCAAGTCCAAGGACGAGCAGCGTCCCGATGCCCGTAAGATCTCCCGCCAGATCTTTGTGACTGCTGCCGAGGAAGAGGACATTCGTGAGCTCGTCGGCCGCGGTGTCGAGGTCGAGATTCGCGCTCTGGCCGACGACCCCAAGGTCGATGCCCTAAGCGCCCTCTAATTGGGAACCACGGGCGGCGCGCACGGCGCCGCCCCTATTCGTGGGCGTACCGGATAAACGCTTTACCCGTTACCCCCATCTACCGTTCACCGGGAGTACACACCCGTTGAGCGATTGGTATTAAATAGTTTTCTCATGACTATATAATTGGTATCAAATCATTTGCACCGGTTTAGGTGTTAACAGCACACCGGTACAAGCTGGATCTGTCTAGGCGATTGTCGGCATGGAAAAGGGCGCGCTGACAAGTCGGGAATCGCCGCGCGGATCCAAGAGGGATCAAAGGGAGGAACAATGCTTGTTCAAGCGATCCTCATCGGACTTATCGCTGCCTTCGGTAAGCTCGATTATCAGCTCGGTACGCTCTATGCGTTCCGCCCGATCGTTCTGTGCCCGCTCGTCGGCATAGTCCTCGGGGACCTGCAGTCCGGCCTCGCCATCGGTGCGAGCCTCGAGCTGCTCTTCATGGGCTCAATCTCCATCGGCGCTTACGTGCCGCCCGATGAGTGTATTGGCGGTGTGCTCGCCTGCGCCTTCGCTATTCAGCTGGGTCAGAGCACCGAGGCCGCTATCGCGCTCGCGATGCCCATCGCCACTCTGTGCCTGGCCATTAAGAACGTCGTCAACGCCGGTATGCCCCTTCTGGTCGACCGTGCCGACGTCTTTGCCAGCAAGGGTAACCTCAAGGGTATCTACGCTATGCACTGGATTATCGGTCTCGTGATTGTCGTCCTGGCCTTTATCCTGTGCTCGGTCTCCTTCTATCTGGGTGCCGACGCCGTTCAGGGCCTGCTCGACTTCATCCCGACGTTCGTCCTCGATGGCTTTGGCGTCGCAGCCAACATCCTGCCTGCCATGGGCTTCGCCATGCTCGGCCGTCTGGTGCTTACCGAGCAGCTCGTGCCGTTCTACTTCCTGGGCTTCCTGCTGTGCTCCTATGCCAACGTGCCCGTCCTCGGCGTCGCCCTGATCGCAATCATCATCGGCATCGACAAGTACGACCTGCTGGGCCTTGGTGGCGCCCAGTCCCAGCTTTCTGTGGAAGGGGATGAGGACGATGACTTCTAATTCCGAGAACCAGATTACTCGCTCCGACCTCATTAAGAGCGCCGTGAACACCGGCGCCCTGGGCATGGAATTCTCCTGGACCTACTACAAGCAGATGAACATTGCCTTCTGCCTGATGGTCGCCAACATGCTCAAGAAGATCTATGCCGGCCGTCCCGATGATTACGCCGAGGCCTTGCACCGTCACAGCGCATTCTTCAACATCACCCCGCAGCTCGCTCCCTTCGTGGGTGGCATCGCGATGGCCATGGAAGAAAAGGTCGCTCGTGGCGAGGTTGAGCCCGAGAGCGTCAACGACATCAAGGCCGCCCTCATGGGTCCGCTTTCCGGCCTGGGTGACTCCTTCTTCCTGTCCACCCTGCGCGTCGTCGCCGCTGCCGTGGGCATCAGCCTGTGCCAGGCCGGCAACGTCTTTGGCCCCATCGCCTTCCTGCTCGTCTACAACATCCCGGCGTTCCTGATTCGTATCTTTGGCGCTATCAAGGGTTATGAGCTAGGCATTGGCTTCCTCGACGAGGCTCAGAAGACCGGCCTGATGCAAAAGATCATGGCCTGCGTCGGCATTGTCGGCGTTATGGTCGTCGGCGCCATGAGCAAGGACATGTTCTGGGCTTCGTTGCCCATCGCCATTGGTCAGGGCGACTCCGCTCAGACTCTCCAGGACATCCTGGACGGCATCATGCCCGGTATGCTCGGTATGGCCGCCTTCTGGCTCTACTACTGGCTGCTCTCCAAGAAGATCAACCCGATGGTCCTGATCCTCTGCACCATGGTCGTGGGCATCATCGGCGCTTACTTTGGCGTGCTTGCCTAATATGTTCGAATCGCGCTTCCATCGCGTCTAACGGTTGCGTCGATCTTTGGGGGGCTTGTCGCATCTGCGGCGGCCCCCTGTTTTTTAAAACTCCGTACGAAAGGGGAGGGCTATGGTCGTACCCGAGCTTTCGCTCATGAACATCAACCATCGTTACTACAGCATCGAGACGTTTTTTAAGGCTGCAGGTGAGGCCGGCTATCGCAATATCGAGCTGTGGACCGGCTCGATGCACCTGTATGTGGATTGCCATGAGCACGATTCGGTGGATAAGATTCGCGATCTTGCCGCCCAATACGGTATCAAGATCGTGTGCGTGTGCCCCGAGCAGAACAACCCCAAGCCGTGGAACGTCGCGGTGCGCGGTGAGGCGGGCCAAAAACGCATCCTCTCGTACTTTAAGAATGTGATCGACGTTGCCGTTGAGTTGGGCGTGCCGCAGATTCTGGTGACGAGTGGTTGGGCCTATCTGGACGAGCCAGCTGAGGACGCCTGGTCCCGCAGCGTCGCCATGCTGCGCTCGGTGTGCGACTACGCTGACACACGCGGTATTCGCGTCGCGCTCGAGGCACTGCAGCCGTCGGAGTCCGTGCTGGTCAATACGGCACAGGATGTCGCGCGCATCCTCGAGGCGGTCGATCGCCCCAACCTGAAGGCATGTATCGACTTTGGCGCCATGGAAGTTGCCGGCGACACGATCGACGGCTACTTTGAGGTTTTGGGCGACAAGATCGTTCACACCCACTTTGTAGATGTGGGCGGCGGCACGACGCATCTTGCCTGGGGCGACGGCGAGCGTGATATGCGTGCCGACCTCGAGGCACTCATGCGCCACGGCTATACGGGCTATGTCTCGGCCGAGACGTGTGATGGCCGCTACTATCAGGATCCGTCCAAGGCGACGACTCAGGTTATCGAGATGTATCGCCGTGTGACAGCGGAGATGGAAGCCGAATAACTAAACTGCGCGGTTGCGCCGGAAACGTTTGGGCGGGTCTGGCGCAACGCTTTTATAGCTGGCGAGTTGTGGGGAACCCGTTGGCAGTAGCGCTCGAAATAGACAACTATTGGCGTTGTAATACCACTCGGGCGAGGAAACCGACCGTTCGCCGCAAATCTCCGTGAGTTTGGATTGGTATTAAATAACAAGCAATCGTATGGCTATAATTGGTATCAGCAAGAAGCGCAATGTATAGAATTGCGCACATGTGATGGGAGGACACACATGAAGGAGACCGAGAAGATCGAGATCATGCACTTCGACCAGGAGGGCTACCTCGAGGACGGCAGGAACGTCTACGAGGCCGGCAAGAAGATGACCGCCCTGGCCGACCGCGTGCACGAGGAGGGCTACGACGCCGTCTTC
>RQAP01000019.1 GCA_008671135.1 Collinsella aerofaciens | reverse complement strand
GACCTCAGGTGGACGTCCATCCCGAACGCGGTAGAATACTTTGGCATGGGAGCCTCCCAACCTCGTTGCGGCGCGGCTGCGCCTATGGCACTTCGACATCATTGTCGCAGCCCCGACCCGCGGTCACGAGCGGGGGCTCCTGTCTTTTTAGTGCCCTCGGATTGGGTCATAGTGTCTGTCACGTCCAAAACATCGAGGTTAAGTGGCCTCCTGTTCGTGCGGAACTCGCGACAAACTTAATGCCCGGTCCGCCGGGGCCACGCGCCATTTTGTAGATGGCGGCTCGCTTTTCGGAACTGGGCTGATATTTTCTAGATGTAAGGCGCTCTTGGTCCTAATGGGCTTGGGGCGCCTGTCTTTTGAAGGCAGATTTTTCTCGTGTTGGACGAGAAGTTGTGTTGCCTTGCGGGTTCGAATCCCTCCGCTTGCCCACAAGAAAGCGCCCTGGGCCGTTATGGGCTCAGGGCGCTCAATTTTAATGGCTGGGACGGAGGGATTCGAACCCCCAACAGCCGGCACCAAAAACCGGAGTTCTACCGTTGAACTACGTCCCAATGTGTGGTGTTGCCCAAAAGCAACTCGTTTAGTTTACCTAATCTGCGAGGGCATCGCAAACGCCATCGAGCAGGCGTACGGCGAGTGTCTGCGCGTCGCTGGCCGTGAAGGTGCCGTTGTAGCGCGTCATGCCCGTGAGCTCAATGCGAATGCGTGCCGGCTTCTGCTGTGCGGCGACATTGGCAGTGCGGATGCGCTGGGCCAGGTTGTGGCACTCGGCGAGGGCAATCGTGGCGCGCGGTGCGGCGTCGGCGGGCAGCTCGTCGCTTGCGATCTCGAGCACCAGGTCAACGTCGGTTGGGACCTCGGAGTCGCAGAGCATCATGCCGCTGTTGTCGGTCGTTGCCGTGGCGATATTCCACATACGCGACGCAACACTGCGTGCGATGGGGTCCTCGCCGATAACGGCAATCTGAAAGCGCTCGAGCACGTTGGCGGCGCGAGCAAAACCGATGCGGGACTCGGCTTCGGTGACCGAGGGCTTGCCCTCCCACACATGGTGCAGGCGGTTGATGTAGGCGTAGGTGTCCTGGAAGGCCATGCCGTCGGCAAACAGGCCGACATTTTCCTGGAACTGCTGCAGGGCGGCCTCGGTATGCGGACCAAAGTAGCCGTCGTCTTCGCCACAGGCAAAGCCCAAAACGTTGAGAGCGCGCTGCAGGGCCTGCACATCGGCGCCATGGAAATTGGGCATGCGCAGATAGAGGGTGCGGTCGCCCAGCTTATACGAAGCGTCTACAAGGGCGCTCCAACAGGGGATATCGACGGCATGACCGGCAGCAAGGCCGCTGTCGAGCCTGAAGGTGCTGACGGCCTGCTCAGTGGTGGCTCCAAAGTACTTGTCGGTGACTTCGGCGGCATCAATCGTGTAGCCGAGCTGCAGGAGACGAGACTGCACGTCCTCGACGGCTGCTCCTTGCATGCCCGTTGTAATAGGTTCCATGAACGAACCCCTTTCGGCGTACCATTCGTACTATTTGAGCGTCTGTCGGATAGACAACGCAAAGGGATGCATAAACATGCACTCAACAGTGTAGCAAGTTGTGCCTAAATACGCTGCTGACAGGTTTTATAACCCCCGTTAGTTAAGGCGCTCCACAAAGAAATCTGCCATGGAGAGGAACAGCTCGCGTGCGTGCGGATCAAGCTCAACGTTCTCGATGGCCGCTTTGGCCTTAGCGGTCAGGTCGAGCGCGTAAGTGTGGACGTAATCGATGGAGCCGGTTTCCTGAAAGATCTCCACGGCGCGTGCGAGCTGCGCGGGATCATCGGTACCCGAGGAAAGAATCGCCTCGACCTCGTCGTGGTGGCGCTCATCAGAGAGGGCGTGTACGGCGACAAGCGTGCGCTTGCCCTCGGTGATGTCGGTGCGGAAGTCCTTGTTGGCGGCTTCCTTAGCGCCGACAAGGTTGAGCAGGTCGTCCTGAATCTGAAAGGCAAGGCCCGTGTGCAGGCCAAAGGCGCGCAGCGCTTCGATTTGCTCATCGCTGCCGCCGCCGATAATGGCTCCGGCGGCAAGCGGCGTGGCTCCGCTGTAAAACGCGGTCTTGTGCGTCGCCATGTCCAGGTAGTCATCAACCGAGATATCAAAGCGCCCGTCACGGACCCAACCCAGGTCGAGCGCTTGACCCTCGATGGTGCGGACGATCATCTCGGTTAGCTCGTGGAGCACGCGCAGCTTCACGTCGGACTCCAGCGTGGGGTCGTCGAGAACGGTCTTGGTGACCATGGTGAGCGCCAGGTCGCCACAATTGATGGCAAGCCCCGTGCCCTCGGTAAGGTGCATGCAGGGCTTGCCTCGACGAAGCTGTCCGTTGTCGGCGATGTCGTCGTGGATCAGCGCGCCCGACTGGAAATGTTCGATGGCTGCCGCAGCGCTGCGGGCACTCTCAAAGCTACCGCCCACTGCGGTTGCGGCGAGCATGCAGATAAGCGGGCGGTGGCGCTTGCCGGCGTTGGCCGTAAAAGCCGAGAGCGGCGCGTACAGGTAGCGCTCGATATCGGCAGAGGTCGCCTGTCCGTCAAAGAACGTGGCCAGATAGTCGTTAATCTGGTCAAAGTGCTGGGCTAAAAAGCTGGTAAACGGACTGGACACGGGTTCTCGCATTCTTTCTGAGGTTGCATTGGTGCAATATGCAGACAACATATTGCCACATCAGGGCGTTTGGCGCGGCAGTTTTGGCGATTTAGGACAACGGGCGTGCGTTTGATGGAGCGCGCCTAAATCAGCCTAAAATGCTCGAGCGCCGCAACGACACCGTCGTGATCGACGGTGTCGGTCACGTAATCGGCCTTATCCTTGAGATAGTCCGGCGCATTGCCCATGGCGATACCGACATCGACGGCGTTCATCAGCGAGACGTCATTGCTGGCGTCGCCGATGCCGTATACGGTTCCGTGGTGGGGATCGAGGGCATCGAGTACAGACTGGATGCCCCCGCGCTTCGTGCATTCGCGGGGCGAGATTTCGGTTACCTCGAGTTCGAGCTCGTTAAAGCACAGCAGCGGCTCAAGTGCCTTATCTTGGGCGATGCGGTTGGCGAGCGATGTAGACATCAAGATCTTGTAGACACTGTAATGTTGCAGCTGCGTGACTGCGTCGCCCAGGGTGCGCGCGTATCCGGGGGCATCGGGGGCATCGGCACTCATGCGCACGACGCCGTTGAGGCCCTCAAAGCGGATGGCCTCGCCCGATTGCTCAAGGTAGGGGGCAAGACGCTGCAGCATACTGGGCGTCATCGACAGATCGCGAATTGCGTGTCCGTTGATCTCGGCGTAACCGCCCGCAAGACAGACGATGCCGGTCCAGGGCAGCTCAAGAAGTTTGGGGTGGATGCAGCTCAGGGTGCGTCCCGTGCAGATAAAGGCCATGTTGCCGTTGGCGACAAACTCGCGGATGGCCTGCGAGACCGCCTCGTTGGGGTAGGGGGAGAGGTCCCGCTCGTCTTCGGGAAGGTCTTGGGCGAGCCTGGGGTCTTGCCAGGCGAGCGTTCCGTCGATATCGAAGAAGCAAATATCGCCGCGCTTATGGGCTGCGCTGGCGGCGGGGGAGGCCGAGGCGGTGGGCACAAATTCCGGCTCGAGGCCCATGATCTGGTCAAAATGCTCTTTAACGCGGGGAACGGAGATGCCGATGACCACCTGGGCGGTCTTGTCCGTAATGATGAGGCCCTTGGCGCCCACCGCGACAAACGACGCGTTATCTGCAACGATGGAAGGGTCTGCGACCTCGACGCGCAGGCGCGTGGCGCAGTTGGTTGCGCCCACAATATTGCCAACGCCACCTAAAAGCTGAATTACCCGCTCAGCGAGGACGTGATCTTGATCGGATCGACTATTGACCTCGTCATTGGGAGATTGCTCTTTGGCAAAGCCGCTTTCCGTTAAACGATCGATTGCCGCGCGATTGGCAACATGATCCTCGCGGCCCGGCGTCTTAAGGTCATAGACCAAGATGAGTGCTCGAAAACTAACAAAAAAGATGAGGCTAAAGGCAAGGCCGATACCGAGCGCCAAAAGATAGGCACCGGCATGCGTGCGCATGAGCGGAATAAAGTTGAAGGCTGCCATCTCAATCAGGCCGCCCGAGAAGATGCCGACGATGCCAAAGAGATTCATGGTTGTGGCAAGGCAAGACGATAAGACGGCGTAGAGCAAAAAGAGCCCGGGGTGGGTGAACATAAAGAGAAACTCGAGTGGCTCGGTAACGCCGCAAACCACCGAGGCGACGATGGCGGGCAAAAGGATGACCTTAAGGCCGGCGCGGCGCTCTGGTTTTGCGGTGGAGTAGAACGCGGCTGCGATGGCGGGAAGGCCAAAGAGCTTGACCCAGCCGGTGGCGGTAAAACCGGCCCACGGCGCAAGTTCATTAAGGGGGCGCGTGCTATGGGAGAGGATGGGGAGCAAGCTGCTCCACGTGGCGTAGATGCCGTCGTTAATGACCAGGTTGTCGTAGTAGATCGGCATGTAGAGCAGGTGGTGCAGCCCCATGGGCTCGAGCGCTCGCTCCAAAAGCACAAAGATGCCCACGCCAAAGGGGCCGACGCTCGTAAGTGCATGGCGCAGCGTTTCGGTCATTGCGTATACGGAGGGCACGATGGCGGCCGAGATAGCGGCAAGGGCAAACACGGCAAAAAAGCTGATGAGGTAGACCAGCGAGGAGCCCGAGAAGGTGCCGAGCCAATCGGGAACCTTGGCATCGTAGAAGCGGTCATGGATGGCGACGACGGTTGCCGATACCGCCAGCGGGCCGATAATGCCGGTGTCGAGCGTCTTGATGCCGTCGATGATGGTGATGCCGCTAGCGGAGGTCAAAGACGACGGGTACTTAAGTCCAAGATTGTCTCCGCTCAGCTTAATGATCTCGCTCAAAAAGAAGCAGTAGGCAAAATAGGCGACGAGAGCCTCGAGGCAGCAACGAGCCGGTTGTTTTTGGGCAAGACCGATGGGCAGCGCTACGGCAAAAAGGAGCGGGAGGCGTTTAAAGACCGTCCACGAGCCGCGCTGGATGATGGTCCAAAAAGCGTACCAAGGGGTTCCGTATACGGCGAGATCGCCGACGATGTCCGCAGTCGTTGCGAGAGCGGAGACGCCGACCATGAGGCCTGATATAGAAAACAGCATGGCGGGCGCGAACATTGCCCCGCCAAAGCGTTGGATTTTTTGCAGCATGTTCTGCCTTCCGAATATCGAGGCGCGTTGCGCGTGGGGAAACGTTTAAACAATGGATTCATTGTAGAGGACCAGACGATTGTCGTACCGGCAGTTTTGAGCGAAACCGATTTGGGCATGACAGAAACCGTCAACGGTTAAATCCTGTCGCTTTACCGATATTCGGTTTAAACAACTTTAAGAAATGCTATCGTGCCTAACCATACATATTCATTAGAGGTGAAGTCATGCCAAAAGCGATTTACGAAGGAATCTACCGCGAGATCCGTTCGCGCATCATTAACGGGACTTATGCGTTTCAGGAGATGCTGCCAACCGAAGCCGAGCTGACCGCGGAGTTTGGCTGCACGCGCAATACCGTTCGACGCGCCTTGAGCATGCTGGCCGACGGGATGTTTGTGCAGCCCATACACGGCAAGGGCGTGCGCGTTATTTGGCTCAAGGGCGAAACCGACATGCTGGGCGCACTCGAGGAAGTCGAGTCGTTTGGCGAATTTGCAAAGCGCAACAATGCCGTCGCATCGACCGAGGTCAAGTCTTTTGAACATTTGATTTGCACTGAGCAACTCTCTCGTCGCCTGGGCTTTAAGGTGGGCGAGGAGTTGATTCGCGTGGTGCGTGTCCGAAGCCTTAACGGCAATGCACGCCAAGTAGACCATGGTTACTTTTTGGAGTCAATCGCCAAGGGCCTGACGCCCGAGATCGCCGCAAAGTCAATTTACGACTATCTGGAGCACAAACGCGGCGTCAAGGTGATGGCGAGTCGCCGTACAGTGAGCGTCGAGCTTGCCAACGATGAGGACTGCAGCTATCTTGACCTCGGCAAATACAACTGTGTCGCCGTCATGGAGAGCCAGTCGTACACCTCGGACGGCATCTTGTTCGAGGTCACGCGTGCCCGCACGCATCCCGAGATCTTCCATTACCGCGTCAACTCCAAGCGATAGCCGGCTAGCTCGCAGCCTGACGAGACTCATGCCCTCAAAGCGAAAACGCCCGGTCAAACCGACGATGCATCGGCTTGACCGGGCGTTTTCTCTGCATTTGATAACAAATAATTGTTTATACAAAACTTGTCAAGTATCAAGTTGAAATTACCGTTCACCGAAGTTTTTCTACCGCTCTAGTAATACTTGTTCAAACAACTAGCCAAATAGCGTATCGTTCAAATCAGCAAAAGGGGCAAAGTCCCCGAGCCAATCTCCGAAGGCGGCGGCAAAGGGTGCCGCCACGGTGTGAAAGGGTGGATTGTAATGAAGAACGAAATGAGCAGAAGGCAGTTCCTGGGCTTTGCTGGTTCCGCGGCTGCAGTTCTTGGTCTGGGCCTCGTGGGTTGCGGTGGTTCTGCCGGCTCCGGCTCCTCTGCTTCTGGTGACGCTGCCGAGGTCTACTTCCTCCAATTCAAGCCCGAGGTCGACAAGGAGTGGAAGGAGATCGCCAAGGCCTATAAGAAGGAGAAGGGCGTCGAGGTCAAGATCGTGACCGCTGCCTCCAACACCTACGAGGAGAAGCTCAAGTCCGAGATGTCCAAGAGCTCCGCTCCGACCCTGTTCCAGGTCAACGGCCCCACCGGTCTTAAGAACTGGAAGGATTACTGCGCCGACCTGTCCGATACCAAGCTCCGCGGTGAGCTCATTGATGACTCCCTGGCTCTGCAGTCCGACGGCAAGGATGTGTGCATCGACTGGGTTCAGGAGAGCTTCGGCATTATTTACAACAAGCAGCTGCTCGAGAAGGCTGGCTACAAGGCCGAGGACATCAACTCCTTCGACAAGCTGAAGGCTTGTGCCGATGACATCCAGGCCCGCAAGGACGAGCTTGGTGTCGAGGGTGCCTTCACTTCCGCCGGCATGGACGACTCCTCCAGCTGGCGCTACACCACCCACCTTGCCAACATGCCGCTCTACTACGAGTTTGAGAAGGAGCACAACCAGGAGGACGACGAGATCAAGGGTGAGTTCCTCGACAACTACAAGCAGATCTTCGACCTGTACATCACCGACTCCACCTGCGATCCTTCGCAGCTTGCTTCCAAGACCGGCGACGACGCCACCAACGAGTTCGCAACCGGCAAGGCCGTCTTCTACCAGAACGGCTCTTGGGCCTACTCTGACCTCGTCAAGGCCGGCATGACCGACGATCAGATTGGCATGATGCCGATCTACATCGGTGTTGACGGCGAGGAGAACCAGGGCCTGTGCTCCGGCGGCGAGAACTACTGGTGCGTCAGTTCCCAGGCTTCCGAGGATGCCCAGAAGGCCACCGAGGACTTCATGTATTGGTGCGTCACCGCTGACACCCCGACCAGCATCATCGCCGACAAGATGGGCCTGACCGCTCCGTTCAAGAGCGCCAAGGAGACCACCAACGTCTTCTCGCAGCAGGCCGTTGCCATGGCCAAGGACGGCAAGAAGACCGTCGCTTGGGACTTCGTCTACATTCCCTCCGAGGAGTGGAAGAAGAACCTCAAGCAGGCTCTGATTGCCTACGCTGCCGATAACAGCAAGTGGGACGGCGTCAAGAACGCCTTCGTCGATGGCTGGAAGACCGAGAAGGCCGCTTCCGAGTAAGCAGTTGCTGCCCAAGCTATCTGATTAGCGACAGGGGG
Organism: Collinsella aerofaciens; assembly: GCA_008671135.1. Classification (GTDB taxonomy): domain Bacteria; phylum Actinomycetota; class Coriobacteriia; order Coriobacteriales; family Coriobacteriaceae; genus Collinsella; species Collinsella aerofaciens_J. The sequence goes on along the minus strand of RQAP01000019.1, from coordinate 15,175 downwards.
CGGGCAGACGTTGGTTTGCCCGCCCCCTGCATATTGAAAGGACCCTTTTATGGGCAAAGCACTCAAGCGCTGGTGGCCGCTCTTTATGCTGCCCACGTGCCTGGCGTTTATGATCGGGTTCGTGATCCCTTTTATCCAGGGCTTCTATCTCTCGTTCTGCCAGTTTATTATCATTAGTAACGCGCACTTTGTCGGTATCGAGAACTACGTGCGCGCGCTGTCCGATCCGCAGTTCTCCACGTCGTTCTTCTTTACCGTGGCGTTTGCCTTCCTGTCGACGGTGCTCATCAACGTGATCGCCCTGGCCATTGCGCAGGCGCTCACCCGCAAGGCGCTCAAAGGCACCAACATCTTCCGTACGATCTTCTTTATGCCTAACCTGATCGGCGGCATCGTGCTGGGCTACATTTGGCAGATTCTGATCAACTGCCTGCTCTCCAACGTGGGCGCCCAGCTCATCGCTCTTAACTCTGCTGCTGGCTTCTGGGGCCTTATCATCCTGACCCTGTGGCAGCAGGTCGGCTACATGATGATCATCTACATCGCTGGTCTGCAGTCCATTCCGTCCGACTACATCGAGGCCGCCAAGGTCGACGGCGCTACGGCATGGCAGACGTTTTGGAAGGTTAAGATCCCTAACCTGATGCCGACCATCACCATCTGCCTGTTCCTGTCCATCACCAACGGCTTTAAGCTGTTCGACCAGAACCTCGCCCTCACCGGCGGCGCCCCCGCGCACTCCACCGAGATGCTCGCCCTGAACATCTACAACACGTTCTATTCGCGTGCCGGTATCGCATGGCAGGGCATTGGTCAGGCCAAGGCGGTTATCTTCTGCATCCTGGTCGTGGCCATCTCCATGATCCAGCTTAAGGCCACGAGGTCCAAGGAGGTGCAGCAGTAATGAAACGCGATAAGGTTATTAACCGCGCGCTCTCGATTTTCTTTACGATCCTGTCGCTCGCGTGGATCTACCCCGTGTTTATGATCGCGCTCAATTCCTTTAAGAAAGCGACCGCAATCAGCACCACCACGGCGTTCGATCTGCTCACGCCCGAGACGTTCAACGGCCTTGCAAACTACTTGCACGCTCTTAACGAGCAGGGCTTTGCCTCGGCATTTATGTGCTCGCTCATCATCACGGTCACGTCGGTCGTGCTGATCTTGGTGTGCTGTTCCATGTGCGCTTGGTATGTGGTTCGTGTCAACAACAAGATCTCGAACTTCTTCTATTACCTGTTCGTCTTCTCGATGGTCGTGCCCTTCCAGATGCTCATGTTCACGCTGTCCAATTTGGCGGACCGCATCGGCTTCAACACGCCGTTCAACATCTGCTTTATCTACCTCGGCTTTGGCGCGGGCCTGGCGGTCTTTATGTTCGCCGGTTTTGTAAAGAACATCCCGCTCGAGATCGAGGAGGCGGCCATGATTGATGGCTGCAACCCGGTCCAGGTGTTCTTTAAGATCGTCCTTCCCATCATGAAGCCCACCTATCTTTCGGTCGGCATCCTCGAGACCATGTGGGTCTGGAACGACTATCTGCTGCCCTACCTTACGCTCGACTCCACCAAGTACAAGACCATTCCTATCTTGATCCAGTACTTCCGCGGCGGCTACGGCCACGTCGAGCTCGGCCCCATGATGGCCTGCATCATGATGGTCGTTATCCCTATCGTTATCATGTACATCCTCTGTCAGAAGTACATCATCGACGGCGTGGTGGCAGGTGCCGTCAAGGGCTGATGCCGTAACTGTTTTGCAAGTTTCTGCGGCGCCCCTCAGCGCGGCGCCGCATATCGAAAGGTAGAGACATGGCCGAGATCGTTCTCAAACATGTTCAGAAGGTGTATCCCAACAACGAGTCAAAAAAGAAGGGCTTCTTTGGCAAAAAGAAGAAGACCGAGGAGAAGAAGCACAACCTCAAGGTTACCGAGGACGGTGTGCTCGCTGTAGAGGACTTCAACCTCACCGTTCACGACCAGGAGTTCGTCGTCCTCGTTGGCCCCTCTGGCTGCGGTAAGTCCACGACGATGCGCATGGTCGCCGGCCTGGAGGACATTACCTCGGGCGATGTGCTCATCGACGGCAAGCGTGTCAACGACGTGGCGCCCAAGGACCGCGACATCGCCATGGTGTTCCAGAGCTACGCTCTGTACCCCAATATGACGGTGTACGAGAACATGGCATTTACGCTCGAGCTCAAGAAGGTTCCCAAGGACGAGATCGACCGCAAGGTTCGCTCTGCTGCCGAGATTCTGGGCATTACCGAGTACCTCGACCGTAAGCCCAAGGCGCTCTCCGGCGGCCAGCGCCAGCGTGTCGCTATCGGCCGCGCCATCGTGCGTGACCCCAAGGTCTTCCTGATGGACGAGCCGCTGTCCAACCTGGACGCCAAGCTTCGTAACCAGATGCGTGCCGAGCTCATTAAGCTGCGCCACGAGATCAAGGGCACGTTCATTTATGTTACTCACGACCAGACCGAGGCTATGACCCTCGGTGACCGTATCGTGGTCATGAAGGACGGCGTTGTCCAGCAGATCGCCACGCCGCAGGAGGTCTTCAACCATCCCGCGAACATCTTCGTCGCCGGCTTCATTGGCGTGCCGCAGATGAACTTCTTCGATGCCCAGCTGGTGCGCTCGGGCAACGGCTTTACCGTCAAGACCGAGGATATGAACGTGGCGCTCGCCCCCGAGACTTGCGCTCAGCTTGCCCTCAACTGGGACGGCGGCGACGTGAAGGAGATTACGGCCGGCGTGCGTCCCGAGCAGATTCTGCTTGCCGACAAGGGCGAGGAGGGCGCGCTCCAGGGTACCGTCGAGGTGACCGAGCTCATGGGCTCGACCGAGCATGTCCACGTGACCGCTCCCGACGGCCAGTTTGTCCTGATTATCCCCGTCGTCGACCTCGAGGCCAAGGGCGCGCTCAAGGCTGGCGACACCATCTGGTTCAAGTTTGAGAAGAACGCGACCCACCTCTTCGATAAGGTCTCTGGCAAGAACCTTATCTAGGCCCGGTGCAACCAGGCCCTTCCTTTGGGCGACTGCGGTATTGCCATCCTTTTGCCGCGGTCACATATAAGGCTCCCCTCCCGTCCACTGGGCGAGAGGGGAGCCTTTCTTTGTGTCGGGGCTGTCCATCGGCCAGTTTGTCTTGATTTGTAACAGGTAGGGCCGATTTCGGACGCTAGGTGTTACAGATCGAAACAGTTCCGCTGAGCTGACCATTTCATCTAAATCTGTAACACCAAAGGTGAATTTCAGCTGCTAGATGTTACAGATTGAGATAAACCCAAGGGGAGGGGCCGGTATGTCTCGATCTGTAACAGCTGGGACCGTTTTGGTTGAGTAGTTGTTACAGATTGAGATTGTTTGGTCGAGTCGGGTCACAGGGTAACGTACGGGCACAAAAAACGGAGCCGTGTTGCCACGACTCCGTTTCTCAAGAGGATGGGTAAGGGAAGCGAAATTAGTTCAGGTGCCAAATCTCGTCGTTGTACTGGGAGATCGTGCGGTCAGACGAGAAGGTGCCGGCGTTGGCGATATTGATGAGCGTCTTGCGCATCCAGGCGTCCTGGTCCTCGTAGTCGGCCAACACGCGCTCCTTGGTCTGGATGTACTCCTCGATGTCGAGCAGGGCCATAAACCAGTCCTTGCCCTTAATGTCATCGTGCAGGCGCTGCAGGCGCTCGACGTTGCCGGTCGCCATAAAGGCCGGGTTGGTGATGAAGTCCACCAGCAGTTTAATGCCGGGCTTGCGGTAGAGCACACCGGCGTCATAGGTGCCGTCGGCATAGAGCTGCTCGACCTGTTTGGACGAGGCGCCAAAGGTATAGATATTCTCGTCGCCCACGAGCTCGGCAATCTCCACGTTGGCGCCGTCGAGCGTGCACAGGGTTAGGGCGCCGTTGAGCATGAACTTCATGTTGGAGGTGCCGCTCGCCTCCTTGGAGGCCAGGCTGATCTGCTCGGAGATATCAGCGGCGGGGATCACGCGCTCGGCGGCGGTGACGTTGTAGTTCTCGATCATGACGACCTGCAGGTAGGGAGCCACGTCGGGGTCGTTTGCAATCCACTGCGACAGCGTCAAGATCAGATGGATGATGTCCTGCGCGATAGTGTAGGCAGGCGCCGCCTTGCCGCCAAAGATGATGGTGACGGGGTGCTTAGGTCTGTTGCCGTTCTTGATATCGAGGTACTTCCAGATGATGTAGAGCGCGAGCATCTGCTGACGCTTGTACTCGTGGATGCGCTTGACCTGGACGTCGATGATGGCATTGGAGGGAATGGTCACGCCCTGCTCGAGCGCCATGAACTGGCGCATGATGGCCTTGGCTTCGACCTTGGTGGCGGCCAGGCGCTCAAGAACGTCCTTGTCGTCGGCGAACTTGGCGAGTTTGCTCAGATCGCCGGTGCTGCGCCAGTCGGTGCCGATCACATCGTCGAGCAGGCTAGCGAGCGCGGGGTTGGCCCCATGGATCCAGCGGCGGAAGGTGATGCCGTTGGTCTTGTTGGAGAACTTCTCGGGATAGATTTCGTAGAACGGATGAAGCTCGGTGTCCTCCAAGATCTTGGTGTGGAGGGCGGCTACGCCGTTGATGGAGAAGCCAAAGTGGATGTCCACGTGGGCCATGTGGACGGTGTCGTATTCGTCGATGATGGCGACGCGCGGGTCATCGTGCTCGGCCTTCGCGACCTCATCGAGCTTGACGATAATGTCGGCGATGGCAGGGGAGACCTTCTGCAGGCTGGCGAGCGGCCACTTCTCGAGCGCCTCGGCAAGAATCGTGTGGTTAGTGTAGGCGACCATGGAGCGTACGATGGTCACGGCCTCGTCAAACTCGATGCTATGCTCGGTGGTGAGCAAGCGAATGAGCTCGGGGATGACCATGGTGGGGTGCGTGTCGTTAATTTGGACCACGGCGTAGTCGGCCAGATCGTGCAGGTTGCTGCCGCGCTCGATGGCCTCGTCGATCAGGAGCTGGGCGGCGTTGCTCACCATGAAGTATTCCTGGTAGATGCGAAGCAGGCGGCCCTGCTCGTCGGAATCGTCGGGGTAGAGGAACAAGGTGAGGTTCTTGGCGATCTCGGTCTTGTCGAAGTCGATGGAACTGCCGGGGACCAGGCCGTCGTCGACGCTCGCCAGGTCGAACAGGCGCAGGCGGTTCTTGGTGGGCTGGCCGTAACCGGGCACATCGATGTTGACGAGCTTGGAGGTAACGGCAAAATCGCCGAATTCGACGGTGTAGGAGCGGTCATCGTCGACTAGGATGTCCTGCTCACCGAGCCACTCGTCGGGGACGGCCTTCTGCTGGTTGTCGACAAAGCGCTGACGGAACAGGCCGTAGTGATAGTTGAGGCCCACGCCATCGCCGGTCAAGCCCAGCGTGGCGATGGAATCCAGGAAGCACGCGGCCAGGCGGCCCAGGCCGCCGTTGCCGAGCGACGGCTCGACCTCGAACTCCTCGATCTTGTTGAGGTTGTGGCCTGCGGCGGTGAGCTGGTCCTTAACCTCGTCGTAGATGCCGAGGTCGATCATGTTGTTGATGAGCAGCTTGCCGATCAAAAATTCGGCGGAAATGTAATAGAGCTTTTTCTTGCCGTTGTTGAGCGGGCGGGCGGCGGAGCGCTCCTGCACGAGTTTGACCAGCAGCTTGTAAACGCGACGGTCGTCGAGCTGCTCGAGCGAGGTGCCAAAAGACTGCTCGGCGAGTTCCATGAGGTTAATTTGGGGCATGTTTTCTCCTGTGATGGGTTGTTTCATGTCTGCAATTCATAAGAAGCCCGCGCGAGGGGATTGGGGTGGCCTCGCGCGGGAAAAGCGTTCGCGTCCGCACGGTGGGGAGGGGTTGGGCGCGGTAGCTCCTATTGAGGAAGCTCGATTTCGGCTTCCGACGGGATGCGGAAGTAGGTCTCGGTCCAGTCGGTGAGTTTGTGCTCGAGCTCGCGGGTGATGGCGCCGTCGAGCATGCGCCAGGTCCAGTTGCCGCCCAGCGTGGCAGGGGTGTTGATGCGCGCCTCGTTGCCCAAGTTGAGCAGGTCCTGCATGGTGTAGATGCACGTGTCGCTCACGCTGGCGGCGATGGCGCGGTTGAGTGCATCTGCCATGGGTTCGCCGGCCTGCTGATGGGTGTACAGGGCTGCCTGCTCGCGCTGACGCGGGGTGGCCGTTCCCTCAAACCAACCGCGCGCCGTCTCGTTATCGTGGGTGCCCACATAGGCGACGGTGTTGGCGATGTAGTTATGCGGCAGGTAGTACGAGTTGGTGCCCTCAAAGGCAAACTGCAGGATCTTCATGCCGGGGAAGCCCGAGTTGTCGCGCATGTCGATGACGCCGGGGGTGAGGAAGCCCAGGTCCTCGGCGATGATGGGCAGCGTGCCGAGCTTTTCCTCGAGCGTCTTGAAGAACTTGAGGCCGGGACCCTGCGTCCACGAACCGTAGGACGAATCGGGCGAGGAGAACGGCACCTCCCAATAGGCCTCGAAGCCGCGGAAGTGATCCAGGCGGATGACGTCGTACATGTCGAGGGCGGCGCGAATGCGGCCCTCCCACCAGGAGAAGCCGTCGGACTCCATGGCGTCCCAGTCGTAGATGGGGTTGCCCCAGTACTGGCCGGTGGCCGAGAACTGGTCGGGCGGCGTGCCGGCGACGCTCACGGGATTGCCGGCGGCGTCGATCTTAAAGAGCTCAGGCGTCGCCCACATCTCGACGGAGTCACGCGAGACATAGATGGGCAGGTCGCCGATGATGAGAATGTCGCGCTCGTTGGCATAGGCCTTGAGGCGGTTCCACTGGCGATCGAAGAAGTACTGCGTCATCTGGTGGTAGAGCATACGCGCCGGATGGTCGGCGCAGACCTTGGCAGAAGCCTCGCCGCGGGTGCGGAGCTCCGCGGGCCACTCCCAAAACGCCTTGAGACCGCACTCCTCTTTGACGGTCATGAACTCACAGTAGGGGATGAGCCAGTCCTCGTTGGCCTGGATAAAGTCATCGAAATCGGCCGGCTTGTCGGCGGCAAAGCGCTCGGCGGCGCGGTCGAGAATCTGACGGCGGCCACCAAAGATGGCACCGTAGTCGACATTGCTGGGGTCGGATCCCAGATACACGCCATCGATATCGCGCTGCTCCAGATACCCTGCCTCGATAAGCTCGGCAAAGTCGATAAAGTTGGGGTTGCCTGCGCGGGCCGAGAACGACTGATAGGGCGAATCGCCATAGCTGGTCGTCGTAAGGGGCAGAATCTGCCAGTAATGTTGTTTGCACGAGGCGAGAAAATCGACGAAGTCGTAGGCATTCCAGCCAAAGCCGCCGATTCCGTATGGTCCGGGCAGAGATGAGACGGGCATGAGGACGCCGCTTGCACGCTCCATGAATGCGCTCACCAACCTTCTTGTTGTGGGGTCGGCCTGCCGATGGGTGTGCAGTCCGCCTCCGATGTTCTGATTCGATACGCCTATTGTAAAACATGTTGTTTAAACATGTACAGGCAAGATAAAAAAGTTGGTCGATTTTCGGCGAATGGTTACATGCCATGAAAAAGCCCCGACCTCACAACGTGAGATCGGGGCAAGAGCGGTATGTAGGTTTTTGCTACTCGGCGTCGGCGAAGCCGTTGGGGTTGTGGCTCTGCCAGTTCCAGCTATCGCGGCACATGTCCGCGATGTCGTACTGGGCCTTCCAGCCCATCATGCGCTCGGCCTTGGAGGCATCGCACCAGTTGGCAGCGATGTCGCCGGCGCGGCGCTCGCGGATCACATAGGGCAGCTCCTTGCCACAAGCCTTGGAGAAGGCGGCAACGACCTCGAGTACCGAGGTGCCGGTGCCGGTGCCCAGGTTAAAGATCTCGACGCCGGTTTTGCCGTTCATCCAGTTAAGGGCGGCAACGTGACCAGAGGCCAGATCGCACACGTGGATGTAGTCGCGCACGCCGGTGCCGTCGGGGGTGGGGTAGTCGTTGCCAAAGACCTGAACGGCCTCGAGCTTGCCCACGGCGACCTGGGCGACATAAGGCACCAGGTTGTTGGGGATGCCCTTGGGGTCCTCGCCGATCAAGCCCGACGGATGAGCGCCAATGGGGTTGAAGTAACGGAGCAGCACGACGTCCCACTCGGGGTCGGCGGTGTGGACGTCCATAAGGATCTGCTCGATCATCCACTTGGTCCAACCATAGGGGTTGGTCGCGGGCTTCTTAGGATCCTCCTCGGTGACGGGCGGGTTGTCCGGGTCGCCGTAGACGGTCGAGGAGCTCGAGAAGATGATGGACTTGCAGCCATGGTTGCGCATGACGTCGATGAGCACCAGGGTGTTCTCGATGTTGTTGTGGTAGTACTCGACGGGCTTGCTCACCGACTCGCCGACGGCCTTAAAGCCGGCAAAGTGGATGACGCGGTCGATCTGATGGGTATCGAAGATTTTGTTCATCGCATCGCGGTCGAGCACGTTGGCCTCGTAGAAGGTGAGGTTCTTGGCGGCCTCGTCGCCCACGATGGTCTTGACGCGGTCGACGGCGACGGCGCTGGAGTTGGAGAGATCATCGACGATGACGACCTGGTAGCCACCCTCGAGCAGCTGAACGACGGTGTGCGAGCCGATAAAGCCGGCGCCACCGGTAACGAGGACGCAGGTGTCTTTGGGGTCGAGTGCTTTGGACATGTAGTCTCCTATCGAATCAGGAACACTTCTTCAGGGGAGTATAGCGCAGGCAGGGACGCCCAAATCGTGCGCTGTAGGAAAAGCAGAGGACTGTGCTAACGTACTCATAGAAGAGCTTGCGTACGCATAACCTGATCTTTGGCATTTGCTTACGAGCCGCTGACCTTGTAGTTTCCTGCCGTTCGTGGAAATCGTTGGGACGCGCCATATGTACGCTAATATGTATGAGTTGAGCGACATATAAATAAACATGTAACGGAGTACATATGTCACCAAACAGCGATTCCATCCTTTCCCAGGAGCTCTCGCGCCGCACGGCCCTCAAGGCCCTGTTCGGTGCCGCTTCTGCGGCAGTTCTTTTTGGCCTGCCCGCTCGCGCCCATGCGGCGGAGGCTTCCAAAGAAACAACCGATAAACTGAATGCCGCCCAGGCCCAGCTCGACGAGGTTCAGGCCCAGCTCGACAGCATCGCAAATGAGTATGCGGCGCTGGCCAACAAGAATGCCCAGACCCTCAACGACATCGAGAATGTCCAGGGCAAGATTGACGGCACGCAGGCCCAGATCGATGAAAAGAAGGCCGAGCTCAAGAAGAAGCGCAACGACCTTTCCGATCGCGTGGCCGCCAGCTACAAGTCCGGCGGCACGAACATCCTCTCGCTGCTGCTGGCCTCTGGCTCGTTTGAGGAACTCGTCGCTAATGCGCACTATGTTGAGAAGATCAACAAGAGCGACCGCGACGCCATCGAGGACATTCAGACCATCCAGGAAGAGCTCGATGCGCAAAAGACCGAGCTTGAGTCGCAGAAAGCTGACTTAGAGAAGCTCAAGGACCAGCAGACTGCTCAGATGCAGGATATGCAGGCCAAGCAGCAAGAAGTCCAGACTGTGCTGAACGGTCTTTCCGACGACGTCAAGGAGCTCATGGCTCAGCGCGATTCCGAGATCCTCGCTGCCGCCCAGGCTGAGGAGGCCGCTAGGAAGGCTGCCGCTGCCGCGGCTGCCGCGAACAAGAACAATTCCTACTCGGGTGGTTCGAGCTCGGGTGGTGGATCGTACGCACCCGGAACTCCGCAGCAGAATGCCGGCTCGGGCAAGCAGCAGGCTGTCGTCAACGCGTGCTACTCCACGCCTTCGCCGGGTCAGAACTGGTGCGCGGCGTGGGTCACCAATGTCTTCCGTAACGCCGGCGTTGGCTACTTTGGCGGCAATGCGTGCGACATGTTTAACGCCTGGTGCTATAGCTCCGACCGCTCGGCGCTGCAGGTGGGCATGATCGTGGCCGATTCCTCGCACAGCGGCACGGGTGCTCCGGGCCTTATCTACGGTCATGTGGGTATCTATGTTGGCGGCGGTATCGTTATGAGCAACGAGGGTGCCATTACGTCTAAGTCGCTTGATTCGTTTATTAGCTTCTATGGCACTGGCTCTGGCGTGCGTTGGGGCTGGCTCGGCGGTATTGCGCTGTCGTAACTGCGGCTTGGTCCGGGACAGCCCGAGAGGCATAAGGTTGCCTGCTCGGGCAGTCCTGCTCGCACGGAGAGCACATTAAGTGCTCTCCGGCTCGTGCGGAACTCGCGATCAACCTTATGCCTCTCGGGCAGCCACGGACCTCTCGGGTCCAATACGTTACACACCGGACTGGTTTATCTGAATTAAAGAAAGTGAAGGCCCCTTTCGGGGCCTTCTTTTTTAGAGGAATTCGCCTACTCGGTGGACTTCGGGTTCTAGGTCTACGTTGAATTGGTCTTTGACGGTTGCCTGGATGTCGCGGATGAGTTCGTCGACGTCGGCGGCGGTGGCGTGGTCGGCGTTGACGATGAAGCCGCAGTGCTTTTCGCTTACCTGCGCGCCGCCAACGGCGTGTCCTCGCAGGCCGGCATCCATGATGAGCTTGCCGGCAAAGTAACCCTCGGGGCGCTTGAAGGTGGAGCCGGCACTCGGCATGTCGAGCGGTTGCTTGTCCTTGCGACGCTGACGGTAGTCGTCCATGTCGGCCTTGATCATCGCGGCGTTGCCCGGGGCGAGATTGAAAGTGGCCGAAAGCACGATAAAGCCGTCGTCGGCGATGCGGCTCTTGCGATAGCCCAGGTTGAGCTCGTCGGCATCGAATTCGATGATGTTGCCGCTACCACGGGTGCCGTCGTCGAGCTGGCGAGCGGGTTTGTAGACGCGCACGGACTCCAGCACATCGGCCATGCAGGCGCCGTAAGCTCCGGCGTTCATGTAGCAGGCGCCGCCGACCGATCCGGGGATGCCCGAGATGGGCTCCATGCCGGTAAGGCCGGCCTCGGCTGCCGCCGCGGCGACATCGGAAAGCAAGGCACCGGCTGCCGCCGTGACATGCGTGCCGTCGACCGTAATGTCGGAGAGGCCTTCGCCCAGCGCCACGACGACGCCGCGGATGCCCTTGTCGCCGACGAGCAGGTCGGAGCCGTTGCCCACGATGGTGAGGGGCAGATCGCAGCGATAGCAGGTATCGAGCGTGGCGACGAGGCTCTGCTCGGTATCGGGCGTGACAAAGACGTCGGCCGGGCCGCCGATCTTAAACGTGGTGTGCTCGCGCATGGGCTCGCTCATCAGCACGTTGTCCTCGCCGGCAACGTCAGCAAGCGCGCACAGCAGGTCCTCGTTAAAAAAGTCGTTCTCGTGCATACGAATATCCGCCTTTTGGTGGTTGTTGTCATCAATCGATTGCAATATACCCCACCCGGACGGATTTGGTGCGCTGGCGGCGATAAAACAGCCGTCTACCGGATTGGTAAAGTGTTTATCACCGAGGTAGAGGGGTAGTCGCTATACTTTCAAGAGATTGCGCGTAAACCCGGAAGGAGCGAGATGGCCAACAAAGTCACCCTCAAGCAGATCGCCCAGGAGGTGGGGCTTTCCCCCTCGTCGGTCTCGCTTGTGCTCAATAATCGGCCCTGTCGCATCTCGGAAGAAAACCGTAAACTCATCAAGGAGGTCGCGGCGCGCAACCACTATGTTCCCAACCAGATTGCGCGTAGTCTGGTCATGCGCGAGTCGCGCACGCTGGGCCTTATCGTCCCTAACATCGAGAGCCGCTTTTTTGCCTCGCTTGCCGGCAGCTTGGAAAAGCGCTGCCGCGAGGACGGCTATGCGCTCTTTATTACCAGCTCGGGTGGAAGTGCCGACGACGATCTTGAGCTGCTGCGTCAGCTGGTGACGCGCGGCGTCGACGGTGTCTTTCTGGTGGTGGGTGACGAGTTCTCCGACGACCGCGCCCTGCGCGAAGAAGTCAGCCATCTGCCTATTCCTGCCGTGATGGTCGACCGTGCCATTGAGGGGCTCGAGTGCGACAAGGTGATGTTCGACCACGAGATGGGTGGCTACATGGCCACCCGATATCTGATCGAGCAGGGCCACCGTCGCATTGCCTGCTTGGTTAACGCGCGCCGTTCCAATACGGGGCGTAAGCGACTTGCCGGTTATGAGCGCGCGCTGCGCGAGGTTGGCCTGCCTATCGACGCACGTTTGGAGTTTGAGAGCGAGTACTACATTCCGAGTGCATACGAGGCTTCGGAGGCGGTACTCGCAACCGGCGCCACCGCCGTGTTCGCAAGCTCGGACAACATTGCCCTCGGTTTGCTCAAGCGCCTGCACGAGATGGGGAAGAGCATCCCGGGCGATATTTCGGTCGTAAGCTATGACAACTCGGCGGCCGACGTTCTCTTTGAGCCGGCGCTGACCGCCATTGAGCAGGATCCTGGTGTCCTTGCGGAGCATGCTTTTGGCTGCATGTCCAAGCGTCTTGCCGGTAGGGGCGGCAGGCGTGCCGAAGAGGTCGTCCTGGAGCCGGCGCTTATCGTTAAGGGCAGCGTGCTCGAACTTACCGAATGTAGCTAAACGTACTTGTTTGTTTGCATAGATTGCATGCGGAGTGTCCACTATTTGCCGGCGGGGCCGGGGTACCTGCCTTGTTTTGAGAAGTTCGCGGAGCCCACTTCTCAAAACAAGGCAGGCACCCCGGCCCTCGTCCGTTAACTCTTCCGCTGGGCGAGCCATAGACGCCGCGCACCGATAGGGTAAGGCAGCGGCTTGAAATTGGTGCTATATTCAGCTTGAGTTGTTTAATGCTAGTACGGGAGGCTGATATGGGGCTGTTCAAGAAGAAAAACCCGCAGGATGCCTTTGATCCCGATGTGTTTACCATCACGGATACGATTTTGGACCCGCCGCGGTTTACATTTTTGCCGGCTATCTACCAGGATGCCACGCGCCGCAAGTGGGCCGTGCATCAGCGCGGCGGCGAGCCGAAGATTTTTGACTATGCGGACGTGCTGCAGTGCGAGATTGTCGAGACCGGAAATCCCGAGGATGTGCCGGAGCTTAGCAATCGCGAACTAGCTCAGCAGATTTTGATTAATCCAGCTCAGGCTACCAAAAACAATGCTGCCAAGCGTAATATGTGCCTTGGTATGGGTGTCATCGTTGCCGTGCAAACCGGCGAGGATGAGATTTCGAAGCTTGAGATTCCGGTGACCGCGGGCGAAGTCAAGCGAGACTCCGGCCTATATCGGTCGTATCGGAACGTTGCGGAGCAGATCAAAGAAGCCTTCGACGCCATGGGGCGTCCGGAGCAATGATGTCTGCAGCATCAAGCGGTTGAGGAGCCGTGCCCATGCCGAGTGAACCATATGCGATTCCGCCCAAAGATTGCGCCTTTGAGGGCATTCTTTGGTATATCAATCATTATGACCTGCAGGGTGGCGACCGGCTGCCCGCCGAGCGTGTGCTCTGTGAAGAGCTGGGCGTGTCGCGCACGGCGTTGCGTGCTGCGATCACGCGCCTTATTTCGTGCGGAACTTTGGAAAGCCGCCGCGGTTCGGGCACCTATGTGTGTCCTCCCAAACCGCTGAACATCTTTCAGGAAACATGGAACTATACGCAGGCGGTGGAGAGGGTTGGCTCAAAGTCGACCGCACGCCTTGTTTGGTCCAAGGTCGTGTACGCCGATATCGATCTGGCCCAAAAGGCCCAGATCGACCTGGGTACACCGCTCTTCTGCATTCGACGTGTGCGCGTGGTTAATGGTTCCCCGGCGTCGATTGAGACGGCCCACGTCAATCTGTCTTTGTGCCCCTCGCTTCCCGATCACGATTTTGAGCAGGAAAGCCTCTACGACGTTTTGCTCAAAGAAGGGAATGTCCATGTGACGCACGGCAAGGAGCATATTTCCATCAGCCGTCTGAACGCCGACGAGGCCAAATTGCTGGGTGCTCAGGAGGGCACGCCGGTGTTTTACAAGGCTTCGCACGAGCGTGACGAGAACGATGGCTTTGTCGAGTATTGCAAGTCCGTGATTCTGCCGACCAAGTATCGTTTTGCCGATAACGGCGAGGCAGACGGCGTTGCGACGAAGGTAGGTGTCGAATGGCTGATGCAGTAGAAGACTTGCCGGTTTACAAACAAATTCGCCGCTGCATTGCGGAGCGAATCGAGCGCGGCGACTACCCGACGGGCTCGATGATTCCGTCCGAAAACGAGCTGGCCGAGGAGTTTGGCACGACGCGCCTGACAATCCGAAGTGCCATGGACGAGCTGGTCAAAAGTGGCCAGATTCGTCGCGTGCAGGGCAAGGGCGCCTTTGTGGGACACAAGTGGTTTGACGAGCACGAACGCAAGGGCGGCTTCCGTCAGTCGGTTCTGGCGTCGGGCGCGACGCCGTCGGTGCGCATTCTGGCGCGCTCCAAACGCTACGCCGGCCCGTATTACGCCGACCTGTTTGGCATCGCCGAGGACGATCTGCTTTACTCGGTGCGCCGTCTCAACTGCATTGATGGGGAGCCCGTGTCGATTGAGATGACGCTGATTCCGTGTCTGCTGTTTCCGGGCATCGAAGACGTGGACATTTCGGTCTTCAGCCTGTTCGAGACCTACGACATGTTGGGGCGCAAGCCGGACAAGTCGATTGAGAAACTCGATATCGAGGCGCTGGGCGCACGCGATGCGAGTTTGCTCAATCTTGAGCCGGGCGATCTGGCGCTCGTACTGGAATGCCTGACCTATGACTCGAGTGGGCAGGCGATCGAGCATGCCAAGTCTTTTACCCGCGGTGATGCCGGCGGATATACCTACAACTATTAGCGTCTAGAGCGTCCCTGCGCATGGCGGGGGCGCTCGTTTTTACGGATATATGTCGCTTGACCGATGAGCGGCAAAAACTGACCGTCTACCGAGAGGGGAGGATGAAATCATAAAACCGGTATTAAAAACGGCTAACCTATAATCGTTAACTGGTATTAAGAACCTTTGAATTGTTGAGCTTGGGGCCAAGATGTCCACAAGGTTAAGCGGTGCGACGGGGCGGCAAGCCCGTTCATTCCGTGCGACAATTCAAACTGCTCGTGAAAGGAGCGGGAATGAAGGAGACCGAGAAGATCGAGATCATGCACTTCGACCAGGAGGGCTACCTCGAGGACGGCAGGAACGTCTACGAGGCCGGCAAGAAGATGACCGCCCTGGCCGACCGCGTGCACGAGGAGGGCTACGACGCCGTCTTC
>RQAP01000025.1 GCA_008671135.1 Collinsella aerofaciens | reverse complement strand
GCTTGCCGGCGTTGTAGAGGTCGACTATCTGCCTCTTGAACTCGTCGGTGAAATGCCTCGGGTGCCTGGGGTCCCTCATATACGGCCCTCCCGTCTCCTGCGCCCCTCCCGGAACTGTCCACATCAGTGTAGCCAATCCACCCTTCTCGCGCCTCGCCTCGGGGGCCTCTCCGCCGTCTGTCCGGTAGGCCTCGTTCGCGGCGTAGCAGTGCGCCGTGAGCCAGAGGCCCTTCTTCTCGACGTCTGCGTAGTCGAGCGTGAGATCGGCGAGCATGCTCTTGCCCGAGAACGGCTGCGCCTCGGTGAAACGGTCGGTGTCGAACGCCTCGATGCGCCCGCGGTAGGCGACCTCCACCCTCATCGGAGCTCCCTCCTTTCTCGCCGCCGTTCCTGCTGTGCCTGCGTCTCGCGGCTACGCGGTTTCGCGTCGCCGCGCCTGACGGGCGCTTCCTCGCCCTGCGGCTGCCTTTGCCGCCTTGTCTGCGCGGTTTCGGGCAGGAGCCTGTTCGCCGCCGCGTATGCGCGCACCTCGCGCAGCGCTTCCGCCCGTTCGGCGGAATCGCCGTCGGCGCGGCCTTCGAGCCTTTCGATCCTCCTGTCGAGGTCTGCCAGGCTGTGCGCGTTCGCGGACATGAACGCCTCTATCGCGCCGGCGAGACGTTCCAGCTCCGACAGGTCGTTCAGCTCGATGGCGCTTTCGGCTTCGGAGAGTATCCGTCGGGATGCCGCCGGGGCTGGGTGCCAGGCGGCGATCCTGTCGAAGCGCCGCCTGAGCGCCTCCTGGCCGAAGGAGAGCCCCAGCTTCTCGCCTCCGATGCGCCAGGTGGGGTGGTCTGAAAGCGAGTAGATCCAGTCACGTCGCCACGACTTCTCCGAGTTCTGCGAAACATCCACTTCGAGCGCCTCGAGCACGGCCATGAACTCGTCCTCGTTGCGGGCGAGCGCCTTGGCCACCGTGACCCGGTTGCGGATGTCTGCGACCCACGAGTAGCCACCCTCTTTCTGGATCTCCCGCTCGGCGCGCCGCATGTATACGCTCTGCAGCGTCGCGGGCGTCGCCTTGCGCGTCTGCCCCTCGTCCTCCTCCCTCACGGTGTCGTTGCGCATGAAGCGATATCCGCGTTCCTCTGCGAGATCCTGAAGGCTGCGGTTGAGCTCCAGCGGGTCGAGGGTCTGCAGCCTGCGTTCGGTGGCGAGGTTGGTGTTGTTGACGACGATGTGGGCGTGGGGGATCCTGCGCTCGTTGTCGTCGTGCAGGACAATCGCCGCCTCGAAGTCGGCGAAGTGCCTGAGCGCCCAGGCGCTCGCGAGCTCCGCCACCTGGTCTGCGGTCAAGCCGTCTTGAGGATCGGGCGACATGACGAAATGCTTGAAGGTCCTCGCCGGCTTGCCCCGATACGGGGTGTCGTTGCCGCAGGCGCGCCTCGTCGCGTCCATCGAGTCCGCCCAGTCGAACCCGGCCGGGGCGGCCGAGACGTCCTCGAAGGCGCGCTCCTCCTGCCATGCGAAGTTCATGACCATGATCCCGAGGGCGCGCCCTCCCTTCTCGAGGTAGTGCTTTATGCCGGCGCATCCCGTGTGGCCGGCTATGGGCTTCAGCAGCGGCATGCTAGTCTCCGCCCACTATGGCACGGCCTTCGAGCGAGGCAAGCTCGCCCGCCATCTCGCAGCGACCCTCGTCGACCTGCGCGAGCAGAAGCGCGCACTCGTCGAGCTTGCTGGACACCCACTCCAGGTCGCCCCTTCCGTGGTCCAGCGCGAACTTGATGGAGTTGAGGGCGTGCACGCCCTGGTTGTAGTGGTGCCCCCACCTGACGAGCTCGCGGGAGAGCCTGCGCATTGAGAGTCCGTCGAGCAGCACGCCTCCGCGCTTCGCGTTCTCGGCATCGTCCGCGACCATGCGGGCGACGTAGCGCAGGTACTCGGAGCGGGTGAGCCCCTCCTCGTCGGCGCGCTCACAGACCGCGCGGAAGTCCGCGTCGCTCACGCGGGCGGTCAGCACGTTGTCGTATCTCAAGACCTTCGTCATCTTCTCCATCCTTCGCATCCTCCGCCGCCCCGATGCGGTGGAGGCTCGGGCGGCGCTCTTTCCAGGGGCGCGGGGCATCCCCCGCATGGCGCGGGCCGGGGAGCTTGCGGCAGCTTCGCGCGCCCGGCGGCGTCGCCTCCGCTTCGGGCTCTGGGCTCCGGGGCGGGGTGCGCCGTGCGCCCAGGCCGCCATCTATCTCGTGTATACGAGATAGGCTACTTGCTGGAAACGGTGCAGGAGCCCCTTCGGGCGCCTGCATGGGACTAAATGCGTCCAAGGAGCCTGCTGGCCGTTCTCGAGATCTTCTCGAGCACCTGCCTGTCCAGCCCGCTCGGCGGGTTTTCCGCCTTCGACTCGTAGCGCCTGAGCGCGCGAAGGGCGCTTGCGAGCGCCGCCGCGGGCTTGGGCGCGGGGCCCTTCACGTCTTCTTCGGCGGCGGGCTCGGCGGTCGACTTCTTGAGGAACTCGGTCGTCTCCTTCTTGCCCAGGGGCTGCGCCCGCCATGTCGCATGGAGCCGGTCCTGCGCATCGGAATCCAGATCGGCGAGGATCCCCACGGCGTCCGCCGAGAGCGCGTCCGCGAGCGCGGCCTCGCGCCACTGGGGCGTGAGCCTCTCCTCGATCTTGCGCGCGAGCGACTCCTGGCGCTGGATGGTCTTGCCCGATACCTTGCGTCCGGTCTGCTCGGATATGATCGCCGCCTTGATGTCCTCGGTGCGCACGCCGGAAAGCTCGGGGTTCTCGGCGCGCATGCGCTCGACCTCCACGCCGAGCGCACGGCTCGCCGCCGCGCGCTCGGTCACGGTGAGGCTGCGCACGAAGTAGTTGGCGGCGTGCAGCAGCATGACCGACTGCTCGTCGGTGATGCCCCGGATGACGCGGCAGGGGATCTGGGCGTATTTCTCATCTTCTTTCGCGAGGAGTGCGTAGGCCGCCTTTCGGCGGTGCCCGCTCACCATCTGCCAGCCGCCGTCGTCGAGCTTGCGCACGAGCGGCAGGTCGGTGAGCCCCTCCTCCTCGATGCTCTTCGCGAGCTGCGCGATGCCGGCCTCGTCCATCGAGTAGGCGGCGTTGGCGGGGTGATCGGCTATCTCTTCGATGGGGATCCTCTCGACGGGGTAGTCGTTGCGGGTCGATGCGCTCCTGTCGAGCAGCCCGGAGATGGTGAACCCCGATGTCGTGGGTTTAGCCATGGAGCACCTCCTCGGCGAGCGCCTCGTAGTCCTTGGCGGGCCGGCTGTTCGGCTTGAAGGCCGCGACGGGCTGCCACTGCCAGCTTCCCTCGCAGACCTTCGAGCTCGCGTGGATGACGGTGGCGAACTGGTTGTCGGGGAAGTACGCGTCGAGCACGTCGGCCCCGGTGGCCTCCGCGTTGGTCATGAGCCCGGGCACGCACGTGCGCAGGATGCGCCATGCGGGCGTGGGCACGCGCAGCGCGTCGGAGATGGACTCGATGGCGCTGACCGTGAGGGCGGTGCCGCGCATGACGGTGGAGTCGAGCTTCACCGGCACGATCACCATGCCGTCGCCCGCAGCGGCTAGGTAGGCGTTGAAGGCGAGGCGCTTCATCGTGGGGCTGCAGTCCACGATGCAGACGTCGTAGTCGCCCGCGCAGTCGTCGAGCGCGAAGCGAAGGCGCTGCTCGCGCAGGAGCAGCTCGTTCTGGTCGACGAGTTCTATGGTCGAGGGCACGACGGAGAGCCCATCGGCCTCGGTTTCGAAGGCAACGTCGCCGACGGGCGCGTTCCCGTAGAGGAGCTCGACGGCTCCCCGACGCTCGGCCGCGGCGCGGTCGTAGAGCCCGAAGAAGTCCGTGGCCGACGCCTGCGGGTCCAGGTCTATCAGGAGCGTCCTCAGGCCCCGCCTGGCGTAGATGGTGGCGAGGTTGACTGCAGTGGTGGTCTTTCCGACCCCGCCCTTGTAGTTCGATATCGCGAGCGTCCTCATGCTTCCTCCGTCCTCTCTGCGATCGTCGATGGCGTTTACCCCGAGTATACAGAACGGAAACGTTCTGTTAATACTGACCGTTCGCCATGGGGTGGCGGTTCGCCATGGGGCGAGCCGCCTGCAAACGGCCCCCTCCGTCCGGAGGGGGCCTGCCCAGGCGGGCCGGAGGTCCTAGGCCTCGCCGAAGGCGTTGATGTGGTGCCTGAGCAGCGCGCGGTCCTCTCCGACGACAATCATGCTGATCTTGTCGAACCTCACGCCGACCGATTCGGCGAAGTCGTTCTCGACGAGCCAGGAGACCGCGAGCAGCTCCATCGTCTCGCGATCGTTCCTCCCGTCGCCGAAGCCGGCGCCGGAGTTCGGGCGCGCGGAGACGTCGACGAACACGAGGTCGTCGGACTCGGGGTCGCGTGCGACCAGGTCGATGGTTCCTCTCGTCTCGGGCGACTTCCACCCGGTCGCGAGCGTCTCGTAGCCGCGGACCTCGAGGAAGCGGGCCGCCGCCTCGACCGCCCTGTCCTGGAGAGTGGGATTGGTGTTCATGGTGACCTCCGTTCGGTTGGGGCGGAGCCCCTTGCCCCGCCTTGTGGCATCGGGGCCGCACCGCCTGCCGCGCCCCGCAAGGGAGGAAGCGAAGGCGCGTTCCTCGCCCCATCGGGCCGTTGGTTTTCCGAAGCCCGGAGGGCGCTTTGTTTTGCCGCTTTCGCCTTTTCTCTCGGGCGGCAAAAGAAATCGGAAAAGCATCGCGACCCTTGCGGGGCGCATCGGGCGGCTGTGCGAGCCTTTGATGCCCAAGGAGGAGGCAAGGCGATCCGATCGAACGGAGCCCGCCGTGCCGCGAATGCCCCCAGGAGGCTGTCTGAGGGTCGGCTGCTCGGGGGAAGCCCTTGCCGGGCCGCCCGGCGGAGCTAGCCCCTCGCCATCCTGAGAACCGCCGCGTCCTGCTGCGCCACGTCGTCCCCGACCGCCCCGAGCTCGTCGGCGCCGAGGTCGACGAACACGCGCGTCAGCACCTGCATGAGCTCGATGAGGCGCTCGTCGATGCCGTCGGCGCTCCTGAGCCTCCTGAGCTCGACGTAGACGGATTTCATCTGGTCGCGCAGCATCCTATAGACCCTCACGTTCGGGCTGACGTTTATGTCGCGGCACTCGAGCCTGGAGGTTATGTAGTCCTGCTTGGTCATGCCGCTTGCCGCGACGAGGGCGTTTATCACCTCGTCCTCCTCCGGCGAGACCCGGAACGCTATCGTCTTGCTGCGCCGGCGCCCTTTGTAGTCGACGATCGGCCTGGACATCAGGGCCTCCTTCCCTGGTCGAGCGCCGCTGCCATGTCCGACTGCTTGCTGGGGAAGAGGCGGGCGTAGCGAAGCGTCATCTCGTAGGTCTCGTGCCCCAGCCGGTCCGCTATGGCGATCGCGCTGAACCCCATCTCTATGAGGAGCGAGACGTGGCTGTGGCGAAGGTCGTGGATCCGGATGGGCTCGAGCCCGCATGCGGCGCAGCCGCGCTTCATCTCGTGGTGCAGGTAGCTTTTGGTGAAGCAGAAGATGCGGCAGGCGCGCCGCTCCTCAGGGATGGATCCGAGGAAATCGGCGAGCTCGTCCGCGAGGAACTCCGGCATGACCACATCCCTCTTCGATTTGGGCGTCTTGGGGGAGGTGATGACGTCCCTCCTCCGAATCCGCTGGTAGCTCTTGGTGACGTGGATGAGGCACTTTCCAAGGTCGATGTCGTTCGGTTCGAGGGCGAGGAGCTCGCCGACCCTCAAGCCGCACCAGTACAGGATCTCGAACGCGTAGAAGCTGGCTGGCTTGTCCATCACCTCCTCGCTGAACGCGAGGTACTGCTCCTTCGTCCAGAACCTCATCTCTGCGCCTTTCCGCTCGCCGATCTTGATTGTCGGGGTGGCGGGGCTCTTTCCCAGGCCGTAGTACTTGACCGCGTGGTTGAAGATGGCGCTCAGCTGGTTGTTTATGGTTCTCAGGTAGGTGCCGCTGTACGGCTTCCCCTCGTCGTCGTACGAGCCCACCATCCTGTTCTGCCAGTCAACCACGTCTTTGGGGGTGATGTCGCACATCCTCTTCGGCCCGAAGAACGGCACTATCTTCGTGCGGATGATGTGCTCCTTGGTGAGCCAGGTGTTGAGCTTGAGCCTTGGCCTCACGTCTTCGGAGTACCTCTTCACGAACGCCTCGAAGGGCATCGACATGGACCCGTCGGCAGAGGCCAGGAAATCAGCCTCCCACGCCAAGGCATCGCCCTTGGTCGCGAACCCCCGTTTCACCTTGTGCTTGCGGTTGCCGTCGATGTCGCTGTAGTAGCACTGGACGTACCAGGAGCCCGTCTTCCCGTTCATGTAGGCGGGCATCAGCGGGCCTCTTGTCTGGGGGCGGCGTCTCCGCAGTGGAAGCGCTCGTAGAAATACTTTCGGCTCACCTTCCCTTTGATGGTGGTGTAGCCTCTCTGCTCCATCTCGGAGTTCAGCATCCTGATGATGCGGTAGGCGTAGGGCCTGCTGATGCCGAGGGCGTGCATGACCTCCTCGACGCCCATGATCACCGGCTTAGAATTCTGCTCCATATCTTCCTCCTTCGTTCGATGAACAGAACAGAAACGTTCTGTAATTCGTGACACTAACAGAACGAAAATGTTCGGTCAAGACAAATTGAGAACGTTTTTGTTCTCTAGTATCATGGGGAAAACGATCAGAGGAGGAGAGATGACGACGGGAAGCCGCATACGGGCATTGCGCGAGTCGCGGGGGATGACGCAACGGCAGCTCGCTGAGAGGGCCGGCTGCACCGACGCGGCCATCAGAAACTACGAGGCGGGCAGGAGGGCGCTGAAGGGCTCCGCCTTGGATGCGATTGCAGGCGCCCTCGGGGTCGCCCCCGAGGCCCTCATGCCCGTCCAGGCTGAATCCGTCAGGGACGCCCTCGAGCTCCTCTTCAGGATCGAGGAGGAGTTCGGGCTCAGGCCCGTCGGCGGAGGCAGGCTCGCCGTCGCGCCCGGCGCGGAGAAGGCGCCTAAGCTCGCCGCCGCCATCAAGGCCTGGGAATCCCAGGTGGATGCGCTCGACCGCGGAGAGATAACCCCCGAGGAATACGAGTCCTGGAAGATGGGGATTGGCGGATGCTAGGCGATTCGAGGAGGATTTCGAGGGCGCGCCTTATCGGCAGCCTTCTATCAAGAATCCAAGAAGAGGCTCCGAAGCTCATCGCATTGAAGCGCGAAGGCGCCTACTGGGACTTCAAGAAGGAGTGGCACAAAGACAATTCCGAGCTGATCCACGACATACTATGCCTTGCCAACAATCTCGAGAGCGACGTGTCGTACCTCTTCATCGGCATAGACGAGGAAGAGGGCTATTCGGTGTGCGATGTCGAGAACAATGATCATGCCGAACGGAAGGCGAACCAGATGATCGTCGATATGCTCTCGAAGACAAAATGGGACAACGGTCAGCCTCCCTTCGCGGTCGTGGAGCCAATGGAGCTTGACGGGGGAACAATAGACATCCCATGCGTCGTGAGCAGGCGGGAGGATATGCCTTATTCCCTCTCGAAAGGGTCGGGGAAAGTGCGCGCGCATATGGTCCACACGCGACGCGTCGACTCGAACACGCCCATAGACGAAGGAGCGTCGTGGAACGAAGTGGAGGACATCTGGCGCCATCACTTCTCGCTCGACGAATCTCCTCTTGCGAGGGTGAAGGTGATGCTCGAAGACAAGGAGCATTGGAGGTTTCTCTCCGAGGTGGTCGGCACGGAGGACAAGTATTATCTGTACGCTCCGGAGTTTACCGTCTGCCATTATTCGGACGACGAGCGGGACGGCTACGAGTACTACATGCTGAACCAGACAGACCCTAGTCCGAGCTGGTATATGATCGAGATCCGCTATTTCCAGACTCGCATATTCGACACTCTCGGCATCGCCCTCGACGGCGGCAGGTATTTCGCGCCCGCCCCGTCGCGTTCCTTCGTGCGCTGGAATCGGCGCAGCCTGGATTTCAATCTCATGTATTGCTACTACACAAGGGATTCTTTGGATTGGAACCTGAACGAGTTCTTCTTCGACGAGAACTACGGCGATGCCAGGATAGCGCGCAGGCGGTTCCTCGAAACCGTCGTCATCTTCCAAGACGAGGAAGAACGTAAAGGCTTCGAGATCCTTCTTCGCGAACGTCATTCCGAATTCGAGGAGGAGATGTCAGAGGCCCCCGACCCGTACGGCGCAGAGCGACTTCCCGAGGACTATCCCCAGGAGGCGAAGGACCAAGCCACCCGCGAGCTGAAAGCGATTCCCATCCTCAAGCGCATGCTCGAAGAATTCAGGGACGATCTCGAAGGGTTGCGCTTGCCCACTTCCAGGGATTGGTAGTTTGGCCCGCAAGCCCTCTGCTGCTACTCGGGAGGAGTAATAGCGAAATCCGACCGTCTTCGTGAGTTTGCGAGAATGACACTTCCAGGCTCTCCGCCAGGGGCATCCGTCATTCTTGAGTTTCGTTTTTCCGGGTGAGTTTCGTTTGAGTTTCGTCGATTTTCGGCGGCACCTGCAAGCCTCCCGCCATCATTGCCTCTCGTCGGCTTGCAGGTTCTTCGGTTCGCGTCGGTTCCCTTCGGTTCCGTTCGAGTCGTTTCAGGCTCGTTCGACCCATGCCCGTTTGCCATGGGGTGACAACCGACCATGCGTCTACCTGCGGAAACGAAAAGGCTCCTCGATTCTTTCGAGGAGCCTTGTGAGTTTCTATCTGATTTCGGAATCATGCGGTTTGCAGGTGCGGACGTTCTGAAATGTCGTCATCGGTCGCCATTGGAACCGCTAGAAACCGTATGAAAATCACAAACAAATGTTCTATTACTATTCCCACTCGATCGTCGCGGGCGGCTTAGACGTGATGTCGTAGCACACGCGGTTGGCGCCGGGGACCTCAGCAACGATGCGGCCGGAGATGCGGGCCAGGACGTCGTAAGGCAGTTTGGCCCAGTCGGCGGTCATGGCATCGCTGGACTCGACGGCACGCAGGATGATCGGACGCTGGTAGGTGCGCTCGTCGCCCATAACGCCGACGGACTTAATGTCGGGCAGAACCGCGAAATACTGCCAGCAGCTGTGCTCGGAGTTGCGCTCGCCGGTCTGCTCAAACAGGCGCTGGTTGTAGGCATCCAGCTCCTCGCGCACGATAGCGTCGGCGTTCTTGAGGATCTCGAGTTTCTCCTTGTCGACCGCACCGATGATGCGGATGGCAAGACCCGGGCCCGGGAAAGGCTGGCGGAACACGATGTGACCCGGCAGGCCCAGTGCCAGACCAAGCGCGCGGACCTCGTCCTTAAAGAAGTGGTCGAGCGGCTCGATGAGGTCGAAGTGCACGCCCTCGGGGAACGGGATCAGGTTGTGATGGCTCTTGATGGTGGCCGTCTTGCCGCCCGTCTTGCGAGCGCCGGACTCGATGATGTCGGGGTAGATGGTGCCCTGAGCCAGGTACTTGACCGGCTTGCCATCGGTCTCGAGCTGCTGCGCCACGGCGAAGAACTCTTTCCAGAACTGCGTACCGATGATGCGGCGCTTCTCCTCGGGCTCGGTCACACCGGCCAGAAGCTCGGCATAACGGTCCTCGGCGTGGACGTGGATAAAGTCGACGTCAAACTGCTTGGTGAAGACCTCCTCCACCTGCTCAGGCTCGCCCTTGCGCAGCAGGCCGTGGTTGATGAACACGCAGGTCATCTGCTTGCCCACGGCGCGAGCACCCAGCGCAGCCACGACGGAGGAGTCGACGCCACCGGACAGGGCCAGAATCACGCGGTCGTCGCCGACCTTCTCGCGGAACTCGGCCGTCATGGTCTCGACCAGGTTGTCCATGCTCCAGTTGGGCTCCAGGCCGCAGATCTCAAACAGGAAGTTGCTCAGCAGCTGCTGACCATACTCGGAGTGCTTGACCTCGGGGTGGAACTGCGTGGTGAAAATCTTGCGCTCGACGCACTCCATGGCGGCAACCGGGCACACGTCAGTGCTGGCGGTAACGGTAAAGCCCTCGGGCACCTCGGAAACGGCGTCGCGGTGGCTCATCCACACGGTCTGCTCCATGGGCGTGGAGTTAAAGAGCTTGGCGCCGGCCGTGCGCGTGATGGTGGCGCGGCCGTACTCGCCCACCTCGGAGTGGCCGACCTTGCCGCCGAGCGTCACGGCCGTGATCTGATGGCCGTAGCAGAAGCCCAGGACGGGAAGGCCCAGGTCAAAGATGGCGGGATCTATAGACGGAGCGTCCTCGGCATACACGGAAGCCGGACCGCCGGAAAGGATGAGCGCAGAGGCGTTCATCTCGCGAATCTCGTCGGCCGAGATGTCGCAGGGGACAATCTCGGAATACACGTTGAGGTCGCGGACGCGACGGGCAATGAGCTGACCGTACTGCGCACCAAAGTCGAGTACGAGGACCTTTGCGGAAGCCTTTTGATCCATGGTTCCCCCTCTTGTTGGCGGGGAGCCGGTGCCCACCCGCGTGAATGAACGAAAATAGCCTTCATAGTGTACACGTTATATGGGGTTTCTCGCCCCTCGCAGCCATCAGCGCACGGCAAACGCACGACCTGGGCCCCTGTTTGACGGCAATTGAAGTGTTTTCAAACGTTACAGATGATGTAATACGTTTGAACATTGGACGCCCTGTGCCACAATACTGCCGAACGACTCCGCCTCTGCGGCGGCAAATACGATAGGAATACCAGCATGAAGCGCATCCTTCTCATCGCCACGGGCGGCACCATCGCATCGACCGAGGACGGCAACGGCCTCTCCCCCGCCCTGACCGGTGAGGAGCTCGCCCAGAGCGTCCCCGAGATCTCGGGCCTCTGCGAGCTCGACGTCGTGCAGCCCATGAACATCGACAGCACCAACATGCGCCCCAGCGACTGGATGTGTATCCGCGACGTCATCGTCAAGGGCTATGCCGACCACGACGGATTCGTGATTCTACACGGCACCGACACCATGAGCTACACCGCGGCGGCGCTTTCCTATCTGATTCAGGACAGCCCTAAGCCTATCGTGCTCACCGGCTCGCAAAAGCCCATGGGCAATCCCTTTACCGACGCCAAGCTCAACCTGTACCAGAGCCTGCTCTATGCGCTCGACGAGCATTCGCACGACGTTTCGATCGTGTTTGGCGGCGTCGCCATTGCTGGCACGCGCGCCCGCAAGCAGCGCACCATGAGCTTTAACGCGTTCATTAGCGTCAACTATCCGCCCATTGCCTACATCCGCAACGACCGCATTGTGCGCAACGGGCTTCACGGCACTCATCAGAATGAGAGCCCGGTGCGTTTCTACGACAGTATCAATCCGCGCGTATTTGTCCTTAAGCTGACGCCCGGCGTGAACCCGGGTATCCTGGACGCCCTAGCCGATAGCTACGATGCTGTAATTCTTGAGACCTTTGGCATTGGCGGTATTCCCGAGTTTGGCGAGTCCGGCGATTCGTTCCAAGAGGCAATTTTCCGCTGGGTCGATTCGGGTCGCACCGTCGTTATGACCACGCAGGTCCCCGAGGAGGGCCTTGACCTGGGTGTTTATGAGGTCGGCCGAGCTTACGCCGATCATCCGGGTATTTTGCGCGGCGACGATATGACCACCGAGACGCTCGTGGCCAAAACCATGTGGGCGCTCGGCCAGTCACGCGATGCCGCCGAGATCCAGCGCCTGTTCTACAGCCAAGTCAACCACGACCGTATCCCGATGGCGTAATTCAGTTGTCGACGGGTATCCCCTATTCGATGCCCTCGAGAAGCTCTGACACCGTCATGCCGAGTGCGGGCGCGATCTTAAATAGAACCTTGAGCGTGAAATTTGCCGTCCCATCTTCGATTCGATCGAGGTAGGGTCGGCTGATTCCTGTCGCCACACAAAAATCAACCTTGGAGATACCAAGGTCCCTGCGTGTCTCTTCGACCCGCCTGCCAAGAATCTGTTTCGCACGTTCGTCCATGCAGCCGAGTTTGAAATGGAGCCGAATCAAAACCACCCCTAAAAGGGGTGGTTTGCTCTTAGGGTATAACCCTTGGATTTCCGGCACGCGTCTAAAGGCGCCGGCCCTCACGGGGTTCGGGCCGCACTGCAGATTGACCCGTGGCGGGCCGGTCAAACCGGCGCT
>RQAP01000035.1 GCA_008671135.1 Collinsella aerofaciens | reverse complement strand
TGTCAGGAAACGAGGGCAGCCCCATGGGCGCCAGCGGAATGTGGGGTCACCGCGCGGTCCGCATCTGATGGTGTCGACGTCAATGGTATACGGGTGCATCATCGACGTCTTCAATACAGAAAATATCAGTGCGGAATGTTCCGGAGAGAAACCCCCGTCACACCCCCGGATTCCCTGCGTTTACGGCCTTGAGGTCGGCGTGGGCGGAGGACGTGGTTGTTGGGGATATATGTCCCGGTTGCTGTTTCGCGCTTTGCGCGAAAGGCGCACCACTTTGGCGTGGACGGAGAACGTGGTTGTCGCGTTAACTTGTCCCGGGCGTATTTCTGGAGCGTTTCCCCCACCACAAATTACCCTTGGCATACTTGCGCGAAAGTCTACTGGTGCTACACTTGCAATTGCTGTTTCAGGGCGGGGTGGAATTCCCCACTGGCGGTAAATTGGGCGGTGCCAAAGGGGTGCCGTGGCGCAGGCGAGGACCTGCGTCGAGCCGATGAGCCCGCGACCCGTGCGTGCGTTGGTTCGCATGCCGGCTGAACTGGTGAGATCCCAGTACCAACGGTTAGAGTCCGGATGAAAGAGGCAGGTGATCTTATGTCTGAACAGTCACAGCATATCCATTTTGAGAACACGAATAGGTGGAGCACCAAACAGCTCGTTACCATGGCGTTGATGTGCGCCTTGGGCGCCTTGTTTATGTACGTGCAGCTGCCCATCCTTCCTTCGGCGCCGTTTTTGACGTATGACCCGTCGCTGGTGCCGGCGATGGTGTGTGGATTTGCGTATGGCCCTGGTGCCGGCACCGCTGTTGCCGCTATGGTGATTGTTATCCATGCGTTCACCACGGGTGACTGGGTCGGCGCGCTTATGAACCTGGTTGCCACGCTGGGCTACATTCTGCCCGCGGCTACCGTTTACCAGAAGATGCACACCTATAAGGGTGCCGTGATTGGCCTGGTGCTCGGCGTCATTGCCGCTACGGCGCTGTCTATGGTCGCAAACCTTACCATTGGCGTATGGTTCTGGTATGGCTCGGTCGATGTGATCGCCCCGCTCATGATTCCTGCCGTACTGCCGTTCAACCTTATCAAGACCGTGCTTAACTCGGTGTTGACGCTGGCGGTGTATAAAGCAGTCTCCAACCTCATCACGCCTAAAAAGGACCAGGTCAAAGGCCGCGCATGATTGAGTGTCGGGGCGTTTCCTTTAGTTATGACGGTGCCGCACCGGCGCTCGACGGCGTCGATCTGAATATCGAGGACGGCGAGTTTTTCTGCATCCTCGGTGGCAATGGGTCGGGCAAGTCGACGTTTGCCAAGCATCTGAATGCGCTGCTGCAGCCCGATGCGGGCACGGTGCGCATTAACGGCATGGACGCGTCCGATCCCGAGCTGGTCTACGACATTCGCTCGACCGCGGGCATGGTATTCCAGAATCCCGATGATCAGCTGGTGGCAACGCTTGTCGAAGATGACGTTGCGTTTGGTCCCGAAAACCTTGGCGTGCCATCGGCGCAAATTGCGCAGCGCGTACGCGAGGCGCTGAAGGGCGTGGGCCTGGTGGGCTTTGAGCGCCACGAGACCCATGCGCTTTCGGGCGGCCAAAAGCAGCGCGTGGCGCTTGCCGGCGTGCTCGCCATGGAACCGCGCGTGCTCATATTGGACGAGGCTTCCTCGATGCTCGATCCGCGTGGACGTAAGGGCCTCATGAAGGCTTGCCGCGCGTTGCACGCTCGCGGTATGACCATCGTGATGATTACGCACTTTATGGAAGAAGCCGCCGAGGCCGATCGTGTCGCGGTGTTTCGGGCGGGGCACGTTGCCATGCTCGGTACGCCCGAGGAAATTTTGACGCGGGCGGATGAGCTTGCGCAGCTCAACCTGGATATGCCGGAGTCGTGTCGTCTGGGCATGGCGCTTCGTACGAAGGGCGTGCCTGTTCATGCGCAGGTGCGCGAGGTGGATATGGTCGCTGAGATTGCGCAGGCTTATGCCGAGCGAAGTGGGGCAGACACCGCGGGACAGTCTTCCGCATCCCAGTTGGAAATCGCTGACGGCACTGTTCCGGTAGACAACGAGGACAACGCGTCGGAGCCCGTCATCGAACTATCCCATGTTTCGTACAGTTATTCGCTCAGTCCGCGCGAGCGCCACCGCTGGCACAAGCGCTCGGCCACTGCGGGCAAATCGAACAAACAGGCTCTCTGGGGAAACGACCCAAGCAGCCCGTGGGCACTGCGCGATGTATCGCTGACGGTGCGTCGCGGCGAGTTCCTGGGCTTGGCAGGTCATACTGGTTCGGGTAAGTCGACGCTGGTCCAGCATCTCAACGGTTTGATTCGCCCCCAGGAGGGATCCGTTCGCGCGCTGGGGCTCGATCTGTCAAACAAGAAAGACGCCGCCGCGGTTAAGGCCAAGGTCGGCGTGGTGTTTCAATATCCTGAGCGTCAGCTGTTTGCCGAAACCGTGGCGCAGGACGTGGCGTTTGGTCCGCACAACCTTGGCTTGCCGCAAGATGAAGTCGACCGTCGTGTCGAGTCATCGCTCTCGCGCGTGGGCCTCGACCTTTCCACGGTCGGCGACAAGAGTCCCTTTGAGCTTTCGGGCGGTCAGCAACGGCGTGTGGCATTCGCCGGCGTGCTCGCCATGGAGCCCGAAGTCCTGGTGCTCGATGAACCCATGGCGGGGCTCGATCCGGCTGCGCGCAGGGATTTCCTTGAGCTTATCGATCGACTTCACCGCGATGGCCTGACCGTTGTCATGGTTTCGCATAGTATGGATGACCTGGCCAATTGCTGCGACCGCATTGTCGTAATGAACGAAGGCGCGGTGTTTGCCGAGGGAACCCCCGCGCAGGTGTTTGCGCATGCCGATGAGCTCAAGTCGATCGGCTTGGGTGTTCCCGCTGCCCAGCGCATGGCGCTGGCGCTTGCGGAGGCAGGCGTGCCGCTGCGCTTTGACGGCCTCTATACGGTTGAGTCGCTGGCAGACGAGTTGGCGGACTTGCTAATCGGTTGCTCGGACGGTCCTTCTAACGTCGCGGACATTGCTAAATCCAAGACGGTCGCGCGAGAGGAGGGCTGCTAATGGAGGCGTTTTCGTTTGGCAGCTACTATCCCGGCGATAGTGCGATCCACCGCCTGGACCCGCGAACCAAGTTGCTCTTGGGCTTTGTGTTTCTGATCACGACGCTCACAGTCAGCAGCTTCCGCGGACTGGTCCCGGTCGCAATCTTCGTTGTCCTGATCTATACCGTGTCCCGGGTGCCGGCTCGTCGTGTCCTGTCATCGATGGCGCCGCTGCTGGCGATCGTCGCGGTGGTCGCGGTGCTCAACCTGTTTTCCGACCAGAGCGGGCGCATTCTGTGGCAGCTCGGCTTTTTGCAGATAAGCGAGGGCTCGCTGCATTCCGCCGACTTTATGGCGTGCCGCCTGACCTTGATGATGGCCGGTATGAGCGCTATCACGCTCACCACACCGACGCTCGACCTCACCGCGGGTTTTGAGCGCCTGCTCGCGCCGTTTGCGCGTGTGGGACTTCCTGCGCACGAGCTCGGCATGATCATGGGTATCGCGCTGCGCTTTATGCCGCAGTTTGCCACCGAGATGAAGCAGACGGCCGATGCGCAGGCGAGCCGCGGTGCGCGCGTGACGGGAGGCCCGCTCGGCGGCGTGCGTATGCTCGGCAGTGTGGCGATTCCGCTGTTCACGGGCGTGTTCCGTCATGCCGAAACGCTGTCTGCCGCCATGGATGCCCGTTGCTATCATGGCGAGCAGGGCCGCACGCGTCTGCATGCGCTTGCATTTGGCCGCGGCGATGCGTTGGCGGTGGTGGTGACGGCGTTGCTGCTCATCTGCGTCATCGTCATCAATCTTCAACTTGTTTAGGCGCGATTCGAGCGCAGGAAAGGGGTCCCTATGACCGACAACGACCGCACGGCGCAGCTTGAGCGTGCCTGTTCGTATCTTAGGCGTATTCCGGCGTGGTATCTCGCCACGATCGACGTGACGGACGGACATCAGCCGCGCGTGAGGCCGTTCTCGTTTGCCATGGTCGATGATGGCAAGCTGTGGTTTTGCACCTCGCGCGATAAGGACGTGTGGGCCGAGCTTAGCGCGAACCCCAAGTTTGAGGTTTCGGGTTGGAAACCGGGGGAGTGCTGGATCGTATTAACTGGCGAGGCCGCGCTCGAGGACGACGCGGTCGTGAGCGACCGGGTGCGCCAAGCCGGCTTTAAGCACATGGTGGGCATCGGCGAAGATCACGAGAGCGCCAACGACGGTCGCCTTGCGTTCTTCTCGGTGCGCAATATCGCCGCCCGCTTCTGTGATATCGACGGCAGCGAGGAGCGCCTGGAGCTTTAACCCTAGGGCGGCTAAATCAGCCCCGACCAAAAAGACTAGTGCCAGGAGGACACATGGACGGATTGAATACGGTGTTGGAGTATCTGACGTCGGTACCGGCATGGTATTTGGCGACGAGTGTTGACGGACAGCCGCATGTGCGTCCGTTTTCGTTTGCGCAGATCCAGGACGGCAAGCTGTGGTTTGTAACGGCGCGCACCAAAGACGCGTGGCAAGAGTTGCTGCAAAATCAACGCTTTGAGGCCACGAGTTGGTGGCCGGGCCATGGCTGGCTCATCTTGCGCGGGTATGCGGGTCTGGATGACCGGGCTTTAGACGAAATGCGCGAAGCCGGGTGGAAGCATCTAGAGCGCCTGGGCGAGCACTATGAGGGGCCTAACGACCCCACGCTCGTCTTCTTTAGCGTCGAGGAACCCGAGGCTTTTATCTGCAATCACGACGAATGGGTGCCGGTCGAGCTCTAGCCAGCTGGCTCATCCTAACAACTTGGTTTTCGCATGGGCGGGCCCCGTATTGCCCGGCGCCGTTAGGGGCGCCGGGCAATACGGGCCCGCTCCATTTGTCAATTCCTTCAAGCGAATGTGTCGGGATTGTTTCAATGCATGAATATGCAAGCCATTTACGTGTTCATGCATCTTTTGGTGCTAAAGTTTCAACTCACTTCATAACGACCACTGCGAAATGCGCATCGGTGCATAAATCGCAGACAAGGAGTCTGATATGTCATTGAAGGTTGGAATCGTCGGCGCGGCTGGATATGCCGGAGCCGAGCTCATTCGCCTCGTGCTCGCCCATCCCGAGTTTGAACTTGTTGCCATTACGTCCAACGCCGATGCCGGCCAGCCGCTGTCCGCGGTGTATCCGAGCTTTGCTGGCGTGAGCGATCTGGTTTTCACCACGCATGACGCCCCCGAGCTTAAGAGCTGCGATGCGGTTTTTCTTGCCGTGCCGCACACGGCTGCCATGGCACAGGTGCCCGCGCTGCTTGCATCGGGCGTCTCCTGCTTTGATCTTTCGGCCGACTACCGCCTGAACGACGCGTCCGTCTTTGAGACGTGGTATGCCGCCGAGCATACGAGCCCCGAGCTGCTCAAGACCCGTGCCTTTGGCCTGCCCGAGCTATTCTGCCGGGACTTGGAGACCGCCGCATCCGACCATGCCGACGGCAAACCCGTGCTGGTCGCCTGCGCCGGTTGCTATCCCACCGCAACGAGCCTTGCCGCCGCGCCCGCCGTGCGCGCTGGCTGGGTTGCCCAGAGCGGCCCCGTGATCGTTGATGCCATCAGCGGTGTGACGGGTGCCGGCAAGTCCTGCAATGCTCGTACGCATTTTTGCAGCGCTGACGAGAACTTGGAGGCCTACGGCGTGGGCAAGCATCGCCACACGCCCGAGATTGAGCAAATCCTTGGCCTGACCGATCGCGTCGTCTTCACCCCGCATCTGGCACCGCTCAAGCGCGGCCTGCTCTCCACGGTGACGCTGCCGCTCACGCCGCAGGCCATCGACTCCCTGGCTCTTGAGGATGTCGTCGACTATTACAAGCAGTTCTACGCTGGACGCACCTTTGTGCGCGTGCTCGATGCCGGCCAGCAGCCCAAGACGGCTTCGGTCGTCGGCACCAACGCCGCCCAGATTGGCCTTGCGTTCAACAAACGCGCGGGCGTGCTGGTGGCGACGGGCGCCATCGACAATCTGTGCAAGGGCGCTGCGGGCCAAGCGGTCCAGTGCGCCAATATCGTCTTTGGCTTTGACGAGCGACGAGGCTTGCCCACAGTGGCGTGCCCGGTGTAGCACATTCGATTGTTAACGATTTGGTAGTCGGGCATCGAGTGGGGCGCCACTCTTAAGCTGGTCTCATGATCACGACTGGCATGGCGCACCAACCGATGTCCGTTTTTTGTTTGACATAAGGAGTCATGAAGACGATGAATACCGAGCCGTTTGATATCAAGATTCGCGCCGTCGAGGGTGGCGTTACGGCTGCGGCTGGTTTTAAAGCTGCGGGCATCCACGCTGGGTTCCGCAAGAACCCCGAGCGTCTGGATTACGCGCTCGTCGTGCCCGATAAACCCTGTCCCGGTGCCGGCGTGTTTACCACCAATCGCTTTTGCGCGGCGCCCGTGCAAGTGAGCCGTGCCAACCTGGGCGGTGCCGACAAGGGTTACGGTATCATCGCCGGCGTTTCGGTCAACTCTGGCAATGCCAACGCCGCCACGGGTGAGACCGGCCTTGCATGCGCGCGCGAGACGTGCAGCATCGCATCGCAGGTCATCGGCTGCGAGCCCCAGCAGATTCTGGTTGCCTCCACGGGCGTGATTGGCCAGATTCTGCCGATCGACACGTTTGAGACCGCCATTCCTGCTGCCTACGAGGCGCTCTCCGCCCACGGTGGCGCCGATGCCGCTCGCGGCATCATGACGACCGACACGCACTCCAAGGAGTACGCCGTGTCCTACGTCAGTGAGGCCGCGGGTCATGCGGGCAATGTCTATACGGTAGGCGGAATGTGCAAGGGCTCGGGCATGATCATGCCCAACATGGCCACCATGATTGCAGTTATCACCACCGATGCCCCCGTCGAGCCTGCGGCACTTCATGCCCTGCTGCTCTCGACCGTCAAGCAGACCTTTAACAAGGTAACGGTCGATTCCGACACCTCGACCAACGACACCTGCATCATGCTTGCCTCCGGCGCCGCTGCCGCAGATGCCGAGCCTATCGTCGAGGGCTCCGATGCCTTTGGCGAGTTGGCATTTGCCGTGCACGAGGTGTGCGAGAGCCTGGCGCGCAATATCGCCGCCGATGGTGAGGGCGCATCCAAGCTTGTTACGGTCAACGTTACCGGCGCCGTGAACGACGAGGAAGCCGATATCGCCGCCCGTGCCGTTGCCAACTCGCCGCTCGTTAAGACCTGCATCGCCGGCCACGACTGCAACTGGGGCCGTGTTGCTATGGCGCTTGGCAAGTGCGGCGTGAAGTTTAATCAGGAAGATGTTTCCATCGACATGATGGGCATGCCTGTCTGTCGCGACGGTCTGACTGTTCCCTTTGACGAGGACGAGGCTCTACGGCGTTTCGAGGCGCCCGAGATCGTGATCTCGGCCGACCTGGGCGCAGGCGACGCGGCAACGACCGTGTGGACCTGCGACCTCACGCATGAGTACATCTCCATCAACGGCGACTACCGTTCCTAGATTCCAGGCACGCTGCGCATCTTGCCGCGATTGCGGACAGCGGAGCACGGCGCGATAACGATACGAAAGACGAGGCAGATTATGAAATTCGCACGCGATTGTCGTTCGAGCGAATCCAACGAAGCAACTGCGCAGCTGCTGTTCGAAGCGCTGCCGTGGATTAAGAATCTGACCGGCAAGACGGTTGTTATCAAATATGGCGGAGCCGCCATGGTTGATGAGCAGCTGCGCCGCGACGTGATGAGCGACATCGTTTTGCTCAAGATCATCGGTATGCGCCCCGTCATCGTGCACGGCGGCGGCAAGGCTATCAACGAGGCGCTCAGCCACTATGACATCCCCGTCGAGTTTAAGAACGGCCAGCGCGTGACCACGCCGGCGACTATGGATATCGTGCGCGAGGTGCTGGGCGGCAAGGTCAACCAGGAGTTGGTTGCTGCCATCAACCACCACGGTAACCTGGCCGTGGGCGTGTCGGGCAGCGATGCCGGCACGCTCATCGCCGAGCCGCTCGACCCCGAGCTCGGTCGTGTGGGCAAAGTGACGCACGTCAACACCGACTATATCGAGCGCTTACTCGATAACGAGTACATCCCCGTCATCGCTACCGTCGCGGCGGGGGAGGACGGCGGTTTCTTCAACATCAACGCCGACACCGCCGCCGGTGCCGTTGCCGCGGCGCTCCACGCGCATAAGGCGATCTTTTTGACCGATGTCGATGGCCTG
Source organism: Collinsella aerofaciens (assembly GCA_008671135.1). Lineage (GTDB taxonomy): Bacteria > Actinomycetota > Coriobacteriia > Coriobacteriales > Coriobacteriaceae > Collinsella > Collinsella aerofaciens_J. Next base: position 75,240 of record RQAP01000035.1, on the reverse strand, counting down.
TACAAGGACTTTAGCGACAAGGACTCGCTTATCTCCAACCTAACGCTCGACGAGGTTAACGAAATGCTCTACGGCGGCGAGGTCGATAAGGGCATGATTCCCAAGCTGCGTGCGGCCGTCGATGCGCTTACCGGCGGCGTATTTCGTGCCCACATCATTAACGGTACCACGCCGCACTCGCTGCTGCTGGAGCTGCTGACCGATGCCGGCGTCGGCACCGTGATCCATTCCACCGAGACGGCTTACGAGTTCGATACGCATCCGCATCCGCTTTCGACGTTTGCTGCGCGTCTGACCGAGAACCTTGACGAGGTCGAGAAGCTTCAGACGGTCTAGCTGACCCGCAGCCGCCCCATTCCTGCACCCATAGCCCCGCGCCGTCTGGCGCCCAACGAAAGGCATCCCATGTCACTTGCAGCTCAGCAATCGCTTGAATCCCATTACGTTATGCATACCTTTGGCCGCTCTCCGGTCGAGTTTGTCGAGGGTCACGGCATGAAGCTCACCGGCGACGATGGCCGTGAGTACCTCGACTTTCTTGCCGGCATCGGCGTGTGCAGCCTAGGTCATGGCGACCCGGCTGTGCTCTCGGCGCTCGAGGCACAGACCAAAAAGCTCATGCATGTCTCCAATTACTTTTACATCGAGCAGCGCGGACAGGTCGCGGCGCTGCTGTCCAAGCTTGCTAACGACGACGTAGATGGTGCGCGCGTGCTTGCCGATGCCATTGCCGCCGGCGATGAGACCACGGCAGCTGCTCTTGGTGCCCCGGCTGCGGACGAGCAGGTGTGGGAGACCTTCTTTGCCAACTCTGGCGCCGAGGCCAACGAGGGCTCGATGAAGCTTGCGCGCCTGTACGCCAAGCGTGCCGGTAATGGCGGCAACACCATCGTGTGCATGCGCGGCGGCTTCCACGGCCGTACGCTCGAGACCATTGCCGCCACCATGCAGGATTGGCTGCAGGACAGCTTCCGTCCGCTGCCGGGTGGCTTTGTGGCCTGCACGCCCAACGATGTGGACGAGCTGCGTGCGATCTTTAAGCAGCTGGGGAGCGAGATTTGTGCCGTGATGCTCGAGCCGATCCAGGGTGAGAGTGGCGTGCACCCCATGACCGAGGAGTTTATGGCGGCAGCGCGCGACCTGGCACACGAAGTGGGCGCCGTGCTTATCGCCGACGAGGTCCAGTGCGGCATCTTCCGCTCCGGCAAGCCGTTTGCATTCCAAACCTATGGCGTGGAGCCCGACATCATGAGCCTTGCCAAGGGCATTGCCGACGGCGTGCCCATGGGTGCCGTGGTGGCAAAGAAGGAAATCGCCGACGTCTTTAAGCCCGGCGATCATGGTTCGACCTTTGGCGGTAGCTGCCTGGCCATCACGGCGTGTGCCGCGACGCTCTCCGCGCTCGTGCGCGGCGATTATGCCGACCATGCTGCCAAGGTAGGCGCCTATATGGAGGCAAAGCTCGCTAAGCTGCCGCACGTGACCGAGGTGCGTGGCCGCGGCTTGATGCTCGGCTGTGATTTGGATGATGCTGCGGGCGATGCGCATGATATTGTTGCCCGCGCGCTGGCCGCCGGTGCCGTGATTAACGCTACGGGTGCCCATACGCTGCGTTTCCTGCCGCCGCTCGTCTGCGAGGAAGCCGACGTGGATAGTCTGATTGAGATCCTGTCGGGTGTCTTGGGCTAACGCGGTGCAATAACTCAATTTGGACCGGGTTCCGGACTGCTGACGTGCCCTATGCGGCATGATTCAGCGGTCTGGAGCCCGTTTTGCCTTAGATTTGCTAAGGCAAGGGGGACCTGCTGACCAAAAAACAGTAAATATGAGTACTGCTACCGATTTGGTAGCAGCAGTTTTGGACTAATAAGGCCAGATATCAAGTCGAAATGGCGATGAAAGCATGATTTTGATCTGACTGTTAGTCCTTATAATGGACATATGTTGCGTAACTTAAGCAAATACTATCTTTTTATATGTTGCAAACAAAGCAGCAGTACTCATTTTTGCCATTATTTGGCCACGGCCTTTGTGACAGACGTGCTGGCGGGCTCGAATCCCTCTGCGATGGGCACAAACAAAAACGGTCCCCTTGCGAGGACCGTTTCCAATTCGGTGGTGGGCGATGAGGGATGTCGCGTGCGGCTGACGCCGCCCGCTTTCGCTTCGTCGCTTCGCTCCTTGCGTGCTGCGCTGGAAAACGCTTCGCGTTTCCTCAGCTCCGCACCCTGGCGGGTTCGAATCCCTCTGCGATGGGCCCAAAAAAGAAAGGCTCCCATTGCTGGGAGCCTAACAATTCAGTGGTGGGCGATGAGGGATTCGAACCCCCAGCCTTGTGCGTGTAAAGCACCTGCGCTAACCGTTGCGCCAATCGCCCGTGCGGAGAGAGTATAGCAAAACAATCGCCTCATTCACCTCATATCCATTAAAGGTAACTCGCGCGTGTCACAGCGGAGCTGATTCAGTTGAGATTGCCTGAACATTCCGCCCCTCTTTACGCCCTCGGGTATACTCAAAAGCTACTGATTCGATTTGATGCCCAGCAACAGCAGAGGGGATAGTATATGTGCGGTTTTGTCGGTTTTGTCGGTGGGACGGATAACCAATCCGAGGTGCTCACCAAGATGATGGACCGCATCGTCCATCGCGGTCCCGACATGGGCGGTCAGTTTATCGACGGCCGCGTTGCCCTCGGCTTCCGCCGCCTGTCGATCCTCGACCTGACCGAGGCCGGCGCCCAACCTATGGCCAACGAGGACGGTAGCGTCGTCATTGTCTTCAACGGTGAGATCTACAACTTCCAAGAACTCCGTTCCGAGCTCGAGGCCAAGGGCTACAAGTTCCATTGCGGCGCCGACACCGAGAGCCTCCTGCACGGCTACGAGGAGTGGGGCGAGGCCGTCCTCGATCGCCTGCGCGGTATGTACGCCTTCGTCATCTGGGACAAAAAGAAGAACAAGCTTTTTGGCGCCCGCGACATCTTTGGCATCAAGCCGCTTTACTACTATCCCATGGCCGATGCGGGCGACGGCGCTCCGGGCGTGCTCTTTGGTTCCGAGATCAAGAGCTTCCTGGACTACCCGCACTTCCACAAGGCGGTCAACAAAAAGGCCCTGCGTCCGTACATGACGCTGCAGTATTCGGCAACCGAGGAGACCTTCTTCGAGGGTGTCTACAAGCTGCCGCCGGCGCACTACTTTACCGTCGATATCCCGACCGGCAAGATGAACATCGAGCGCTACTGGGATTGCGATTACTCTGCCGTCGAGAAGCCGTTCGAGGAGTACGTCGACGAGCTGGACGAGGTCGTGCACGAGAGCGTCGAGGCCCATCGCATCGCCGACGTCAAGGTCGCGTCGTTCCTCTCCGGTGGCGTCGACTCTAGCTACATCGCCGCTTGCCTCATGCCCGACAAGACCTTCTCGGTGGGCTTTGACTATAAGAACTTCAACGAGACCAACTACGCCAAGGAGCTTTCCGATAAGCTCGGCGTCGAGAACGTTCGCAAGATGATTACCGCCGACGAGTTCTTCGGTGCGCTTGAGGATATCCAGTATCACATGGACGAGCCGCAGTCCAACCTGTCTTCCGTGCCGCTGTGGTTCTTGGCCGAGATGGCCCGCAAGGACGTCACCGTGGTGCTTTCGGGCGAAGGCGCCGACGAACTCTTTGGCGGCTACGCCTACTACGAGGATACGGTCCCGGTGCGCAAGTACAAAAAGATGGTGCCGCTGCCCATCCGTCGCGCGCTCGGTAACCTGGCGCTGCATATGCCGTACTTCAAGGGACATAACTTCCTGGTCAAGGGTGCCGAGATTCCCGAGAAGTCGTTCCTGGGACAGGCTTTGGTATGGCCGGAGCGCGAGGTCGACGGCGTGCTCAAGCCCGAGTACAACACCGGCGACGGCGCCTTCGAGCTCGCTGCACCCATCTACGCACGCGTGAAGGGTCAGCCCGAGCTGGTCAAGAAGCAGTACCTGGACATGAACATGTGGCTCCCGGGCGACATTCTGCTCAAGGCCGACAAGATGTGCATGGCGCACTCGCTGGAGCTGCGCGTGCCCTTCCTGGACCGCAAAGTCATGGAGTTCGCCGAGCACATTCCCGACCGCTACCGCATCAACGAGAACGGCAACAAACAGGTACTCCGCCACGCTGCCAACAAGTCGCTGCCCGATGAGTGGGCCACCCGTCCCAAGGTGGGCTTCCCGGTGCCGATTGTCTACTGGCTGCGCGAGCAAAAGTGGTACGACTATGTCAAGGAGTACTTCACCGCGCCGTGGGCAAGTGAGTTCTTCAATACCGACGAGCTCATGCACCTGCTCGATCTGCACTTTGCGGGCAAGGGCGATTTCCAGCGCAAGATCTATACGCCGCTCGTGTTCCTAGTGTGGTACAAGCGCTTCTTTATCGACGAGGGCCAGCCTTCTGTTCAGGCTGCCTAGTCTCGGCCTACGAATGCCTGCGCGTAACGGCTCCTCCGGGAGCCGTTTTTGCGCGAGCACGTTTCAGTTACTATGAAAACCGTCCCTGCCAAATGGCTGAGAAAGGTGAAAGATGCACCATTCGGATTCCGCGACCGTGACCACGGTCGATACGCTTGCCAAGCTTCTCGATGTGTGCGGCGAGCTGCGCGCATCAGAGCAGGTTGACGAGCGTGCCGTGACCGGCTGCTCGTTTGATTCGCGCGCGGTCTCGGCAGGTGACGTATTCTTTTGCAAAGGTGCTGCCTTTAAGCCCGCGTTTTTGAGCATGGCGCTCGATGCGGGCGCCGTCGCATTTGTGTGCGAGGAGTCGCTGGTCGAGTCTCTGGAGCCGCTGGCGAAGGAGAGCGGTGCTGCGATGCTGGTTGTTGATAGTGTTCGCACGGCCATGGCCCTGTTGCCGCCGGAGGTCTACGACCGTCCCGACCACGACGTCAAGATCGTGGGCATCACCGGCACCAAGGGAAAGACCACGGCCGCTTTTATGCTCCAGTCCATCATCAAAGCGGCGGGCGAGTCCTGCGGCATGATCGGCTCGGTGAGTACCGACGATGGCATCGAGTGCTACGAGAGCACCAATACTACGCCCGAGGCCCCCGAGGTCTGGCGCCATATCGCCAACTGCCGCATGTCCGGTCGCCAGTCCATGGTCATGGAGGTCTCGAGCCAGGCGCTCAAGTACCAACGCGTCGAGAATCTGCCGTTTGACGTGGCGTGCTTCCTCAACATCGGCCGCGACCACATCTCGCCGATCGAGCACCCGACCTTCGAGGATTATTTTGAGAGCAAACTCAGGATCTTTGACCAGGCAAAGACCGCCGTGGTGAATCTGGGCACCGAAGAGGTCGACCGTGTGCTGGAGGCAGCGTCGACGGCCGAGCGCTTGGTGACCGTTGGCGTCGAGCATCCCGAGGCAAGCCTGTGGGCGAGCGATGTCCGCATGCTCGGCTTTAACATCGAGTTCAACTTGCACGGCATGAGCGCCGACGAGCCCGAGGCGGGGGAGAAGGTCCTGCTGGGTATCGCGGGCGACTTTAACGTGGAAAACGCGCTGGTCGCTATCGCCGCTGCGCGCGAGATCGGCATCGGTATCGAGGCTATCAAGAAGGGCCTCTCCGAACTGCGTGTGCCGGGCCGCATGGAGGTCGTGGAGTCGAAGGACGGCCGCGTGATCTGCGTCGTTGACTATGCACACAACCAGCTTTCGTTCCGTTCGCTTTTCTCGTCGGTCAAGCGCGCGTTTCCCGCCAGCCCCGTCATTGCGCTGTTTGGCGCCGCCGGCGGCAAGGCTCAGGAGCGCCGCGAGCAATTGCCACGCGAGGCCGCACCGTATTCCGACCTGATGATCTTTGCCAACGAGGATCCAGCTCACGAAGACCCGATGAAGGTCTGTCGCGAGCTTGCCGAGCATGTTCCCGACGATACGCCGAACAAGATCATCCTCGACCGCGAAGCTGCCGTGCATGCGGCGTTCAAGGCGGCGCGCGAGGAGTACGTCAACCCCGATGCTCCCACCATTGTCTTGCTGCTGGCAAAGGGTGACGAGGAGCTCATGCACGTGGGCGACGAGTTCGTGCCCATCGAGAGCGACCTTTCGCTGGCCAATCGCCTAATCGATGTTACCCAGTTTGACTAATGAACCATGATGGCGGCGGCGCCCTGAGTGCGCTGTCGCCATAAGCGTGTTCCCTCAATCAAAACATGCCGTCCAAGTCCAAACCCTTCTACGTAAACGGAGTAACCATGTCCCACAATACCCTGCCGACCGTCGCTGAGCTTTCGGGCGAGATGCGCGAGCGCTTGGCCAAGGTCAAGTACGTCTTTACCGACCTGGATGCCACGATGCTCGCACCCGGCTCGTGCGTGCTGCGCGACAACGACGGCAACCCCTCGACCAAACTCGTCGAGGCCGTCGTGGCGCTCGCTCGTGCTGGCATTCAGGTGGTTCCCACCTCGGGCCGCAACCGTACCATGATCCACGAGGACGCGCGCGTGCTCGGCCTCAACTCCTACATTGGTGAGATGGGCGGCCTGGTTATGTACGACCTCAAGGCCAACGATTGGGAGTATCTGACCGGCGACATGCCTTACGACCCCGTCTGCGGCCTTACTCCGCACCAGGTGATCGAGCAGACCGGCGTGTGCGAGAAGATCCTTGCCCGCTGGCCGCACAAGATCGAGTATCACAACGACATGTCGACCGGCTACAAGTACCGTGAGGTCACCGTCGGCATGCGCGGCGATGTACCCGACGATGAGGTTCAGGCCATCCTGGACGAGGCCGGCTGCGGTCTGATCTGGGCTTGCAACGGCCATCTGACTCACCTGTCCAAGCCGACGACGCTCGAGCTCGATCGCGTCGAGGACGGTCGCGCATTCAACATCAACCCCGCGGGCCTCAACAAGGGCGTCGCCATTGCGCACTTCTGCGAGCACCTGGGGATCGAGCGCGAGGAGACGTTGGCGCTCGGCGATTCCGAGTCCGACTTCTACATGGCCGATCACGTGGGCACGTTCTGCCTGGTCGAGAATGGCCTGACGAGCGCCGGCGCGCCCGAGTTCCTGGCTGCCTGCGAGAACGCTTTCGTTACGCGCGGCAAAATTGTCGACGGTTGGGCGGCGACGGCAGAGCTGCTGGTCGCGGCGCGTTCGTAGCGCGCCGCCGCCGCACTTGGACATGTCTTTTCGAGAGAGACTGGTGAGGTAATGTCCGATATCGAGAATCCGGCAGGCGACACGCGCCCGATTGGCGTGTTCGATTCTGGTTTGGGCGGTCTGACGGTTGCGCGCGCGATTGCGACGGCGCTGCCGCACGAGTCCGTCTACTACTTTGGCGACACCAAGCGCTGTCCCTACGGCACCCGCACCGAGGATGAGGTGCGCTCGTTTGCGTTGCAGGCGGGTCGTTGGCTTTCGAAGCACGACGTCAAGATTATGGTCATCGCCTGCAACACGGCGACCGCTGCGGCCTTGCGTCTGGCCCAGCAGGTGCTCGACGTTCCCGTGATCGGCGTGATCGCGCCGGGTGCCCGTGCGGCAATCAACAGCACGCGTACGCGTCGCGTGGGCGTGCTCGCCACCAACCTCACCATTCGCTCGGGCGCCTACACGCGCGCCATTCAGGACCTGGATGCCGGCGTCGATGTATACGGCTGTCCTGCCTCGAGCTTTGTCGAGGTTGTCGAACACGAGCTCGCCTCGGGTGCACATCTGCAGGAACAGTGGCTTGAGAACGAGGACATCTTCGATACGCCTGCCGTGCGTGCGCTGGTGGGTGCCACGGTTGAGCCGCTGCGCGACCACGGTATCGATACCGTGGTGCTTGGCTGTACGCATTTTCCGCTGTTGGTGGGACCTATCCGCCATGCGCTGGGGCCTGGGGTGCGCGTCGTGAGTTCCGCCGAGGAGACCACACGCGAGCTGACCGATATCCTCACGCGCCGCGAGCAGCTGGCGGGCGACGCCGCCGAGCCGCAGCATCGTTTTGCCACGACGGCCGATAACATTGCCGAGTTTGCGGTGGCGGGCAGCTTTATCTTTGGTCAGCCGCTCAAGAGCATCGAACACATCGATATCGATGAGCTGCAATAGATGTAAGGCAGCCGCCAAAGCTTTCGCCACATCTTTTGCCGAAAGGATATTTCTATGGAGTACATGCAGGTCAACCGCGCCAACGGTCGCGCCGCCAACGAGTTGCGCCCCGTTAAGCTCACTCGTGGCGTCATGAAGCACGCCCACGGCTCGTGTTTGGCCGAGTTCGGTGACACGCGCGTGCTGTGCGCCGCCACTATCGAGGAGGGCGTGCCGGGCTGGCGAAAGGGAGCTAAGGCCGGCTGGGTGACCGCGGAATACGCCATGCTGCCGGCGTCGACCGGCAAGCGCTGCAAGCGCGAGCACGCCAACCGCAAGGGTCGCTCCATGGAGATCGAGCGCCTCATTGGCCGCAGCCTGCGTACCGTCGTCAACATGAAGGCGCTCGGCGAGTACACCGTCACCGTTGACTGCGATGTGATTCAGGCCGATGGCGGCACGCGTACAGCGAGCATCACCGGCGCCTGGGTGGCACTGCACGACGCCCTCGCCATGTGGGTCGAGGCGGGCAAGATCGAGCGCATCCCGCTTATCGGTCAGGTGGCTGCCATCTCCATGGGCGTTGTCGACGGCAATACGCTGCTTGACCTCGATTATTCCGAGGACAGTCATGCCGAGGTCGACATGAACCTCGTCGCCACCGATACCGGTGAGATGATCGAGCTCCAGGGCACCGGCGAGCAGGCGCCCTTCGACCGCAAACGCCTCAACGCCCTGCTTGACCTGGGCGACAAGGGTGTCGCCGAGCTCATCGAGCTTCCGCGCCAAGCCCTCGCCTAACCTGCCAAAAAGGGACAGGTTTATTTTGGTAGGTTTTACCTGTGGAGACGTCTGGACACAAGACTGCCGTTGATTGAGAGGGGAGAGGCGGAGTCCCTCGTTGCCCTCGGCGCGGTATTGATATAGAGACAAGGAGGCCAGTCATGGCACTTGAGAAGATTGACATCGACACCCTCGACCCGGCGGCGACCATCGTCGTGGCAACGGGCAACGCCCATAAGCTCACCGAGATCGAGGCCATTTTGGGCAAGGTCATGCCCGAGGTGCGCTTTGTGGCGCTCGGCCAGCTGGGCGATTTTGAGGACCCCGAGGAAAACGGCACGACGTTTTTGGAGAACGCCATCATCAAGGCGCAGGCTGCGGTCGAGGAGACGGGCCTTATGGCCATTGCCGATGATTCGGGCTTGGTCGTCGACGCGCTGGACGGTGAGCCCGGTGTGTATAGCGCGCGCTACGCGGGCGTTCACGGCGACGATGCCGCCAACAACGCCAAGCTGCTCGTTAACTTGGAAGGCGTGGCAGACGAGGATCGCACCGCGCGTTTTATGAGTGTCGTCGCGCTCATCGACACGGATGGTTTGGTCACCTATGGTGAGGGCGCCTGCGAGGGCGTTATCGCACACGAGGGTCGCGGCGATCACGGCTTTGGCTACGACCCGCTGTTCCTGCCGGTCGACACGCCGGGCAAGACCATGGCCGAGCTGACGGCGGACGAGAAGAACGCCATCAGCCATCGATTCCATGCGCTCGAGCACCTATCCGCCAAACTGACGGGCGAGGAGTAGGCCGTGCGTGCGGTAGTGCAGCGCGTGCTCAACGCCGGCGTGACGGTCGACGGTGAGTGCGTGGGCAAAATTGGGCGCGGCTACCTGGTGCTGCTGGGTGTGGGCCATGACGATACGCGTGCCGAGGCCGACAAGCTGTGGGGCAAGCTCCGGGGCTTGCGCATTAACGAGGACGAGAACGGCAAGACCAACTTGGCGCTTGCCGATGTCGACGGCGAGGTGCTCGTGGTGTCGCAGTTCACGCTGTTCGCCGACTGCCGCCACGGTCGCCGCCCATCGTTTACGGATGCCGGCGCCCCCGATGTCGCCAACGAGCTCTACGAGTACTTCCTGACGCTTGTTCGTCAAGATGTCGAACACGTAGCACATGGCATCTTCGGCGCCGATATGAAAGTCGACTTGGTCAACGACGGTCCATTCACCATCGTCCTGGACACCGACAACCTTTAGGTTACGCGGTTTTACCAAACCGCGTAACAACTGGTCATGCGAGATTGTCGTCTGGTACGTATTTGGGACGGGGCTAATTTAGCTACTTGCGTATGGCGGCAGCAGGGTGCTATAGTATTAGAGTTTTGTCTATCTTAGGGGTATTATCCCCTTTTTGAATTGCACCTTCTGGAGGCCCTGTTCATGGAAGAGATGGAAGTCAATCACGTCGACGACATCCACGAGAAGCTGACCGATATGGTGGGCGATCGCGTCAAGGTTAAGGCCAACATGGGCCGCACCCGCGTCGTCGAGCGCGTGGGCACCATCAAGAGCGTCCACCCCGCCGTCTTTATCGTCGAGGTTGACGAGCGCCGCGGCCGCAAGTCGCGTCAGTCCTACCAGTATATCGATGTCCTCACCGGTCAGGTCGAGCTGTTCGACCCTGAGAGCGGCGAGCATATCTTTACCCCGCTCGGCAATCAGCTCGAGGAGCATTAACGGTGACCGATCGGTCCCTGACTCTTTCCGCGCCGGCAAAGATTAACCTCTACCTGGGGGTTCATACCGAGCGCGATGACCGCGGCTACCACAGGGTCGATTCCCTGATGGCGGCCGTCGGTCTTTCCGATACCGTGACGGTCACGCCGGCGCAGGCGCTGACCGTCCAGACGGTTCCAGCATCAGATTTTCCCATGCAAAAGAATACGGCGTATCGGGCTGCGGTTGCTATGGCCGAGCATTATGGTCGCGAGGCAAACATCTGCGTGACGATTGAGAAACGCATTCCATTGTGCGCCGGCTTGGGCGGCCCCTCGACGGATGCGGCCGCGGTCATTGTCGCCTTGGCGGAGCTCTGGGGCATTGATCGCACCGACCCAGCGCTCGATGACATTGCGCGGGGCATTGGTGCCGACGTCCCGTTCTTTTTGCACGCGAGCCCTGCGTTTTACGTAGGTGGGGGAGACGTGCTGGCAACTGAGTACCCCGCGCTGCCCGCGACGCCCGTCGTACTGGTTAAGCCGCGCGAGGCAAGCGTTTCGACAATTGAAGCCTATCGACGTTTTGACGAGGCCCCGGTGCCTGCGGACAAGCCCGGCGCGATAGCTTCTGCCTTGCGTGCTGGTGATGCCGAGACGGCATATGCGCTCATCCATAACAACCTGGGTGTCATTTCCGCACAGATGGAGCCGCAGATTCAAACGGTTCTCGATTGGCTGCGTAAACAGGACGGCACCGTTGCTGTAGATGTGTGCGGATCGGGCGCCTGTTCGTTTGCCATTTGCGACACCGCCGCCACGGCCGAAAGGCTTGCGGACGCTGCCCAGCAAAAAGGCTGGTGGGCCTGCGCGACGGAGCTCATTCCCAACACGGTTCGCGTCGAAGTGCCAAAGAAGTAAAAATTTCTCTAGCACACGACGGAAATCTTTGTTACTATAGTCGAGCTAACGGGTTGTGGCTCAGTTTGGTAGAGCACTGCGTTCGGGACGCAGGGGTCGCTGGTTCAAATCCAGTCAACCCGACCAGAGCATGAGGAGGGACCGCTTCTTGCGGTCCCTTTTTTTAGCTATTGTTGTGATACCGCGATACCCGCGGTATACTCATTCGAGCTTGTCTCGCTGTATTGTGGAGGTCTACATGTTTGGACTGAGGGCTCCTGAGCTCATCATTATTCTCGTCGTTGTCCTGATTATCTTCGGGCCCAAGAACCTGCCGAAGCTCGGCAAGTCCCTCGGCTCTACCGTCAAGAATATCCGCGAGGGTATGGAGGGCGACGATAAGGCCGAGACCAAGCAGGCCGAGGAGGTCGTGGTCGAGCAGTCCGAGGAGGACAAGGAGATCGCTGAGCTCGAGGCCAAGCTCGCTGCTGCCAAGAAGAAGCAGGCAGAGGACAGCGACGCGGACGCAGAGTAGTCCCATCCCTTTGGGGTGAGCACCTGACCGGCTTGCCCGCAGGCTAGCCGGTCTTTTTCGTTTTGTTGACAGTTGATTGTTTGATCAGAGTTGGGGAGATATCCGTATGGACGCAAGCCAGATCGTACTGACCGCTGAGGGCCGCCAGAAGCTCGTCGAGGAGCTCGCCTGGCGTGAGGGCGATTACGCCAAGGAGATCGTCGAGGACATCAAGGAAGCCCGCGCGTTCGGCGACCTTTCGGAGAACTCCGAGTACGATGCCGCCAAGGACAAGCAGGCCCAGAATGCTGCTCGTATCGCCGAGATCCAGGCCATTCTTGCCAACGCTCAGGTTGCTGCCACCACGGGCGATCTGACCGTCTCCATCGGTTCCACCGTTTCGCTGATTGATCCCAACGGCGAGGTCATGGAAGTCACGCTCGTTGGTACCACCGAGACCAACTCGCTCGAGCACAAGATTTCCAACGAGTCTCCGGTCGGTCACGCCATCATCGGTCACGGCGAGGGCGACTCCGTCGAGGTCGTTACGCCTTCCGGCAAGACTCGCGTCTACACCATCGCCAAGATCGCACGCTAGACCACGGTCCCGCGTAAAGGTATGTTTTCGCTCCCTGGGACCGAATCCTGGGGAGCGTTTTAGTTTGAGGAGCTAACTTATGGCAGAGAACCAGAACGCCGCCGATCAGGCATCGACGCTCAACGACGAGCGCGCCACCCGCCTGGCCAAGCGCGCCGCCCTGTTCGAGGCGGGCCAGAACCCCTATCCCGAGCACTCTGAGCTTGAGGACTACGTCGCCGATATCGAGACTAAGTACGCCGATCTTGCCGATGGTGAGGACACCGAGGATGTCGTGAAGATCGCCGGCCGTGTGGTCGCCAAGCGCGGTCAGGGCAAGATCATGTTCATCGTCGTGCGCGATGCGACTGCCGAGATTCAACTGTTCTGCCGCATCAACGACATGGACGAGGCTGCCTGGAATACGCTCAAGGCCCTCGACCTGGGCGACATCCTGGGCGTGACCGGCGTGGTCGTGCGCACCCAGCGCGGCCAGCTTTCCGTTGCCCCTAAGAGTGCGACCCTGCTTTCCAAGGCCGTTCGTCCGCTGCCCGAGAAGTTCCACGGTCTTTCCGACAAGGAGACCCGCTATCGCCAGCGCTATGTTGACCTGATCGCCAACGACGACGTTCGCGAGACCTTCCGTAAGCGTTCGCAGATTCTCTCCACCTTCCGTCGCTTTATGGAGTCCGACGGCTACATGGAGGTCGAGACCCCCATCCTGCAGACCATCCAGGGCGGCGCTACTGCCAAGCCGTTCATTACCCACTTCAACGCGCTCGATCAGGAGTGCTACCTGCGTATTGCCACCGAGCTGCACCTCAAGCGCTGCATCGTCGGTGGTTTTGAGCGCGTGTTCGAGATCGGCCGCATCTTCCGTAACGAGGGCATGGACCTCACCCACAACCCCGAGTTCACCACGATGGAGGCCTACCGTGCCTTCTCCGACCTCGAGGGCATGAAGGCGCTCGCCCAGGGCGTCATTAAGGCGGCTAACAAGGCCATCGGCAACCCCGAGGTCATCGAGTACCAGGGCCAGACCATCGACCTTTCTGGTGAGTGGGCCAGCCGTCCCATGACCGACATCGTCTCCGATGTGCTCGGCAAGCAGGTCACCATCGACACGCCGGTCGAGGAGCTTGCTTCCGCCGCGCGCGAGAAGGGCCTGGAGATTAAGCCCGAGTGGACCGCCGGCAAGATTATCGCCGAGATCTACGATGAGCTGGGCGAGGACACCATCGTCAACCCGACCTTCGTGTGCGATTACCCCATCGAGGTCAGCCCGCTTGCCAAGCGTTTTGAGGACGACCCGCGCCTGACGCACCGCTTTGAGCTGGTTATTGCCGGCCACGAGTACGCCAACGCGTTCTCCGAGCTCAACGACCCGGTCGACCAGGCCGAGCGCTTTGCCGCCCAGATGGCCGAGAAGGCCGGCGGCGACGATGAGGCCATGGAGTATGACGAGGACTACGTGCGCGCCCTCGAGTACGGTATGCCTCCCGCGGGCGGTATTGGCATTGGTATCGACCGCGTGGTCATGCTGCTTACCAACCAGGCTTCTATCCGCGACGTGCTGCTGTTCCCGCACATGAAGCCCGAGAAGGGTTTCCAGTCCGGTGCCGCTGCCGCCAAGGCTGCCGAGGCCGGCAACGCCGCGAGCCCATTCGTTAAGTCGCTTAAGCCCACGCTCGATTACTCCAAGATCGCCGTTGAGCCGCTGTTTGAGGAGTTCGTCGACTTTGATACCTTCTCCAAGAGCGACTTCCGCGCTGTGAAGGTCAAGGCATGCGAGGCCGTCAAGAAGTCCAAGAAGCTGCTGAACTTTACGCTCGACGACGGCACCGGCACCGACCGCACCATCCTCTCCGGTATTCACGCTTATTACGAGCCCGAGGACCTGGTTGGCAAGACCTTGCTCGCCATCACCAACCTGCCTCCGCGCAAGATGATGGGTATTCCCAGCTGCGGCATGCTGATCAGCGCTGTCCACGAGGAGGAGGGCGAGGAGCGCCTCAACCTGATCCAGCTCGACGCCTCCATCCCCGCCGGCGCAAAGATGTACTAACTTGTTACGCGGTTCTACGAACCGCGTAACGGCTCGACGCTGCAAGCCCGCCAGAGCGGCAATCTGCCTTTCAACTTCGGCGGCATGACCAGAAGGTCAATGCCGCCTTGTTTCAAGGCACCTTGCTCGCTCTGGCGGGCTTTCGCTGTCCGTCCTCTATCTGCGGTGTTGCCCTGGTTGGCACTTAGGGACGTTCCTTTTCTGCCGGCACTTGGGGACAGTCCTAGTCGTTGGGGATCTACCGACGCATTGGGGGTTTGCGCCTTCCATGCATGACAGCCGTCTCTTTTATGTTTCCTTTAGCCGTTGCTGCCTAGGATGGGGGTTAGTCGGTAGGAAGGGAGCGTCTATATGGACGACGCGAGCGAGCGTTCAATCGAAGAGGACATGCTCGATCAGTTCAATTACTTTGATGATGAGGACGAGGAGCTGATCGACCGTCGCGAGCCAGCGCCGCTTGATTCCTTTGATCTGGTCGATGAAGAGACTGATGAGGTTGAGGACGAATCAACGGAGCCCCCACAGCCTTCGCGCCTTGACTCGCTGCTTTCGAGAGCCCCCATGCACCACGGCGTTCGTGCCGGCGCGCTCCATATGAAAACTGACTGGCACCAGATCGTGACGGCAGGCGATGAGCTTGCCGTCGATGCGCCGCTCACCGATAAATCATCCATCATCTGCCGCACCGGCATGCTTATGCTGGCAAGCGGAACGGGTGCCTGGCGCGTGCGCGATACCATGAATCGTGTTGCCGCTGTGCTCGGCGTCACGATTCACGTCGACCTGAGTCTTCTGTCGTTTGAGTGCACCTGCATCGAAGATGGCCACTGCTTTAACGAGGTTGTCAGCCTGCCCACAACGGGAGTCAATACCCATCGCATTTGGATGATGGAGAGCTTCTTAAAGGAAATCGAGACGTATGGGCGCCGGTTTACCGTGCACGAATACCACGAGATGCTCAAGACCGTTGAGAGCTCGAAGCCCGATTACGCTTCCTGGCAACAGGGCCTTGCGGCAGCCTGTGCTTGCGGCGCCTTCGTCTTCTTGCTCGGCGGCGGCCCTATCGAGATGGCCTGCGCATTCGTAGGCGCTGGTGTCGGTAACTTTGCTCGCTCCCATATTCTCAAGCAGGGTCTTGGCCAGTTTAGCGCGCTGACGACTGGTGTTGCGCTCGCTTGCGTTTCGTATCTGCTGGCATTGCTCGGCCTTGGCCAGGTCATACCGGGGGCAATGTCGCACCAAGAAGGCTATATCGGCGCCATGCTCTTTGTGATTCCCGGCTTTCCCCTCATTACGGCAGGCCTCGACATCGCTAAGCTCGATATGCGAAGCGGCATTGAACGTCTTTCGTATGCTGTGTCGATTATTGTGATGGCGACCCTCGTAGGTTGGATGGTTGCCGAATGTGTGGGGCTGGCACCGGATGATTTTGCCCCGCTCGGCCTTTCGCCGCTTGCTCTTACGCTCCTGCGCGTGGTGATGAGCTTCGTTGGCGTATTCGGCTTCTCGGTGATGTTCAACAGCCCGGTAAAGATGGCCGCGGCAGCTGGGCTGATCGGCGCCGTGTCCAATACCTTGCGCCTTACGCTCGTCGATGCGCCGACGATGTTTCCCTTCCTGGGCCTCAGCGCGGGAATGCCTCCCGAGGCGGCAGCGTTTATCGGCGCGCTGGTATCGGGGCTGCTGGCAAGCTTGGCCGAAGTCAAGCTCACCTACCCACGTATCGCCCTCACGGTGCCATCAATTGTCATTATGGTGCCGGGCCTGTATCTGTATCGCTCGATGTACTACATGTGCACCTTCGATACGGTCAATATGCTCGGTTGGTTTGTGCGTGCAGTGCTCATCGTGGCGTTTTTGCCCGTTGGTCTGGGTGTGGCACGTACACTCACCGACCCTCGCTGGCGCCACACCAGCTAATTGGTACAAGGGGGACAGGTTACTTTGCACCAAATGAGTTGCGGTGAAATAGGGACTGAATTGCTGCTTAAAGGGTCAAAACAGTCCGTATTCCACCGCAACTTATGGGGGCGGGGGATTATTGGTGCCCTGTATCTTCATAAACTCAACGCTTACGAAGCACGTGCTTTTCGTGCTAGGCTGGTTTCACCACATAAGTAGTCGCAGACGCACGTATCACGGGCGGGCGAGATGAAGTCTCAACAGCTCCATCTTGCTCGCCCGTTTTTGTTGCGTGGCGTAGCGGCGTAACACAGAAAGGACCATGCCCTTTATGCCTATGAACAAACGAGAGAGCCTGCTGTTTACCTTTATCATGTGCTTTTGCATGGTGCTCTGGATGAGCACCTACAACGTTGCCCTGCAGCATGGGGCCATCAACGGCGAGGTTGTTGCCGCCGCGTGGCTCGGCTTCCCCGTTGCCTACGTTTTTGCCATGTGCTGCGACTGGTTTGTTGCCAGCCCCCTTGCTAAGGGCTTCGCCTTTAAATTCCTGGTCACGCCGGGCAAGAGCTCGCCGCTTGTCATGACGCTCGCCGTCAGCTCCTGCATGGTCGTTCCCATGGTTATCATCATGTCGCTGTACGGTGCCTGCGAGGGTCTGACGCACATGCCCGGCGGCATCCTTGCGAACCTGTATTCCGTGCCCGCGATCTGGATGATCAACATCCCGCATAATTTTGTGATGGCGCTGCCGTGGAACCTTTTGGTAGCCGGTCCGATTTCCCACTTCGTCTTCCGTCGCGCCTTCCCTGTGGGGACGGTTTTCGAGGAGGAGCATGCCGAGCTCTTGGAGCAGGCTATGGCTCCTGAGTGCGAGTAGCTCGCTTAGGGATCTGCTGAGCGCGGGCGACTTGCTTGGTTGGAGCCCTAAGCGTGGATAGCTCTCTCGGCGACATCGCGGGCGTGAGCGGTGCGCATGACCGGAGGGCCCGTGCTGCTCCGTTGCCCGACGTGCTAGCGCGCAGAACAATCTGTTGGTGCATTCGGCGGCTGCTGAAGCGTTTCGGCAGCCGCTTTTTATACGGAGTTTAAATACAACAGTCTGTTGTATTACGTAGAGTGGTAAATCTCTAGCAGGAAAAATGCGAGAGACGGAGCATTATGGCGTTGCTAGTAGGACTGGACGTAGGGTCGACGACGACCAAAGTTTACGCGATGCACGAGGATATGACCGAGGCGTGGTGGGGATATCGCCGCCACGGGGCGTGTCAGACAGCGAGCGTGCGCGCCATGCTCGGCGAGCTCGCCGAGCGCTTTCCCCATGAGTCGCTGCGCGTTGCGGTGACCGGCTCGGGTGCGCGCGATATCGCGACCGCGCTGGGCGCCTCGTACGTTCAGGAGGTGGTCGCCAACGCGCTCGCGATCAGCAGGTTCTATCCGCAGACGCGCTGCGCCATCGAGCTGGGCGGCCAAGACGCCAAGATGATCTTCTTCCGCACCAACGATAAGGGAGACATCGAGGTTGCCGACATGCGCATGAACGGCTCGTGCGCAGGCGGTACCGGTGCATTTATCGACGAGATGGCAAAGCTCATGGGGGTCGGCACCGAATCGGGCGAGTTCGAGCAGCTCGCAAGCCGGGGAACGACCGTCCACGAGGTCTCGGGCCGCTGCGGCGTGTACGCAAAGACCGATATCCAGCCGCTGCTCAACGAGGGCATTCCTACCACCGACCTGGCGCTTTCGGCGCTTCACGCGGTCGCCCGCCAAACGATCGGCGGTCTGGCCCAGGGTATCGACATCGAGCCGCCGGTAATCTTCGAGGGCGGTACGCTCGCCTACAACCCCACGCTGGTCCGCGTGTTCCGGGAGCAACTGAATCTATCGGACGATCAGGTTATCGTCCCGCGCGATCCGCAGATCATGGTCGCGCGCGGTGCCGCCCTGTCGCTGACCGACATGTTCGCATCGTCCCAACCGATCGACCTTCCCGACGCTTTTGTCCGGCTGGATAAGCTCGAGACGGTCGCGCCCGCAAGCGGGGAGGGACGTCTTGCCCAGCCCTTTTTTGCCACACCTGCCGAGCAGGCGGATTTTACGGCACGCCATGGCAAAGAGACGCCGGCAAAGGGTCCGGATGCGTATGCGCCCGGAGAGACGGTGCGTGTGGCGCTCGGTATCGATTCGGGGAGCACGACGACCAAGTTCGCCCTGGTCGATGAGGCGGGTGAGCTTGTCGATTCGTTCTACGCGTCTAATAACGGCAGACCGCTCGACGTCGCCCAACAGGGTCTTGTCAGCTTGAAGAACCGCTGGGAGACAGCGGGAGTCACGCTTGCGATCGATGCCGTGGGCACCACGGGATACGGCGAGGAGCTTTTCGCGCGCGCGTTCCACGCCGACTACCATACGGTCGAGACGGTCGCGCACGCCCGCGCCGCGTGCGCATGCGTTCCCGATGCGACCTTCGTGCTCGACATCGGCGGACAGGATATGAAGGCCATCTGGCTCAACCACGGCGTGCTGACCGATATCGTCGTCAACGAGGCGTGCTCTGCGGGCTGCGGCTCGTTCCTCGAGGGTTTTGCCAAAAACCTCGGAATAGCCGTTGAGGATATCGCGACCGAGGCATTTTCGTCCAAAGCCCCCGCCGTTCTCGGCAGCCGCTGCACGGTGTTCATGAACAGCAGCGTCGTTTCCGAGCAGCGGCGCGGTAAGGGTCCGGGCGACATCATGGCCGGTCTCTGCCGTTCGATTATCGAGAACGTGTTCACCAAGGTCATTCGTGTTTCAAATCTCAACCGTCTGGGCGACAAAGTCGTCGTCCAGGGCGGCACGTTCCGAAACGACGCGGTGCTGCGCGCATTCGAGCAGTATCTGGGCAAACCCGTCACGCGTGCGCCCCACCCGGGGCTGATGGGCGCTATCGGTATCGCCCTGCTCGCGCGCGAGGAATGCCGCAAGGGCGACGCCGGCACGTCGTTTATCGGGCTCGATGCCGTGGAGCGCTTCGAGCATCGCGAGTTCGGCGGCGTTACCTGCCGTCGGTGCAACAACCGCTGCCAGCGCGCGGTCGTGGCATTTGGCGACGGCTCGCTTTACGTCACGGGCAATCGCTGCCCGCGCGGCGGCGCCATCTCATGGGATGAGCTCGTGCGCGAGGTTCCCGCGGCGGAGGAGCTGCGTCCGCAGGGTGCTTGCGAGGCACAGGCACCCGGCACGGGGCGCGACCGGACCGCGGCTGCCCCCAATCTCTTTGTCGACCGCGAGAAGCTGCTGTTCGAGTCGTACCCCACGGTTCCCGTCTGCGGGGGGCGCGATGTCACGATCGGCATTCCCCGTGTGCTCGAGTTCTGGGACACCATGCCGTTCTGGTCGACGTTCTTCAGCACGCTCGGCTTTAAGGTGCGCGTCTCGGGACGCAGCACCAAGGCGATGTACGAGCGCGGTCTGGCGCACGTCACATCCGACACCGTGTGCTTCCCGGCCAAGCTCGTCCACGGGCACATCCGCAATCTCGTCGACGCCGGCGTCGACCGCATCTTCATGCCCATCATCACGACGGTGCCCACCGAAAACACCGCCTCTACCAGCGAGTGGATGTGCGCCGTCGTAAAGGGATACCCCTACGTGATGCGCAATTCCGATAACCCGGAGGAGCGTTTCGGCGTTCCGTTCGATACGCCGCTGTTCCACTGGTACGACGAGGGCGACCGAAACCGCCAGCTCAAGGCGTGGTGCAAGGAGACCTTCGATATCGATGCCGGCCTGGTTGCCAAGGCGACCGAGCAGGCGGACCGCGCGCAGGAGACGTTTGAGAACCAGCTGCAGCTGCGCGGCAGGCAGGTGCTCGAGAACGTGCGCGAGGACGGCGGCTACGCGGTGGTGATCGCTTCGCGCCCGTACCACAACGACCCGCTGGTCAACCACGGGCTGCCCAAGCTCTTCTCTGAGCGCGGCATCCCCGTGCTGACGCCCGATGCGGTGCCGGGGGTCTGCAACGTCGATCTTTCCAACAGCCGCATCGACATCGTGAACAACTACCATGCGCGCATGCTGTCGTGCGCGGTCATCGTCGCATCGACGCCCGAGCTCGAGCTCGTGCAGATGGGCAGCTTCGGCTGCGGCCACGATGCGTATCTCACCGACGAGATCGCGCGCATGATGGGCGAGATGGGCTCCAAGGTTCCGATGATGATCAAGCTCGATGAGAGCGACGTCGCCGGTCCCATGGGCATTCGCGTGCGTTCGTTTATCGAGTCGGTCAACCGTCGTCGCGCGGAGGAGCGTGCCGAGGGCGCCCGGGTGCACGCGGTCCATCCGCTCGACGACCCGTATAAGGTCAAGTACACCAAGCGCGACCGGCACGACAAGATCGCGCTGGTCCCCAACACCTCCCATGCGTTCTGCAGGCTCATGACCGCGGCGATGCGCAATCAGGGCGTGCGCGCCGAGGCCCTTGATATCGGGCGCGAGGATGCCATCCGCCTGGGCAAACGCTATGTGCACAACGACATCTGCTTCCCCGCGCAAATCGTGATCGGCGAGGCGCTCGCGGCACTCGAGAGCGGTAAGTACGACCCGCACGACGTCGCCGTGGTGACTGGCAAGTATATCGGCGACTGCCGCCTGACGCACTACATGCCCCTGCTGCGCCGCGCGCTCGACGACGCGGGATACGACTATGTCCCGGTGCTCACCAACGACGACGTCGATGCCCACAATGCGCATCCGGGCTTCAAGCTCGGCCTTGGCCCGAGCATCCAGATCGCCTACGGTCTTCCCATGATCGATGCCCTCGAGGCCATGCTTAGGCGCATCCGTCCCTACGAGCTCGAGAAGGGCGCGGCGGACGCTGCGTTCGACCGCGCGCTCGATGAGGTTATCGAGGGCATGGAGCGCTCCGGGCTGAGAGGCCAGGCGACGGGCTTCAAACGCGCGCTTGCGATCATGGACGCCGTTCCGTACGACCGCTCGAACCCGCATCCGACCGTTCTCATCGTGGGCGAGTACCTGCTCAATTTCCATCTCGGCGCCAACCACGAGATCGAGCGCTACCTCGAGGACAACGGGCTCGAGGTCATCGAGGCGCGCATGACCGACGTGATCCGCAAGACCTATTTCTACAAGCATGCGCAGTCGCGCGAGTTCCACGTCGACCTGTCGCTGCCCGAAAAGGCCTGGTACGCCACGGCGGACAACCTGTTCGAGCTCGCGCACGACCGTTGCGACCGCCTGGGCGCGGCGAGCCCGCTCTACGAGCCGCCGACGCGCATGCCCGAGCTCGTGCGCGCGAGCGATAAGATCCTGCACCATACGTTCGATGCGGGCGAGGGCGTGCTGATTCCGGCGGAGATCCTCGAGCACGCCAAGCGCGGCTGCCGCAACTTCGTGATCCTGCAGCCGTTCGGGTGTCTGCCCAACCATGTCGTGGGGCGCGGGCTCATCCATGCGCTCAAGGAGCAGTATCCCACGGCGCAGTTCCTGCCGCTCGACTACGATCCCGACGTGAGCTTCGCCAACGTGGAGAACCGTCTTCAGATGCTCATCATGAACGCCAAGGCGCAGGGGTGCGGTGAGGCGCATGGCGAGACCGCGTAAGGACGCCGATGCGCCCGATGCACGCACCCGTATCATCGAGGCGTTTTGGGAGCTCATCGAGAACAACAGCATCTTCGAGCTTTCGGTTGGCGAGGTGACCCGCGCCGCCCAGTGCAATCGCGGAACGTTTTACTACTATTTTCACGATTTCGATGAACTCGTCGCCATCGCCATAGCCCAGCTGCTGCAGGATAACGAGCTCATCACCGATGCCCTCTGGCATTTTTCGAGCGAGGGCGACCTTTCGGCGTTCAACCGGCGCGACGTCCGCTGCCTGCTGCGGCGCATCGTCATCACCATGAGGGCGGGTGCCGCCGAGCAGGTCGTGCAGGGCATCCATACGATCATCATCGACCGCGTGAGAGAGATCGTCCACCCCGACGGAGAAGAGCTCAAGGCGGATTCGAGCTTTGCGGTGGGCTTTCTGGTCTCGGGCATCATGGGCTTTGTGATGGCGGTCGGCTTTGCCCGGGAGGGCGGCGAGGAGATAGACCTCGAGCAGCTGGGGGACAGCGCGTGCGCGTACCTGAGGGCGGTCGCCATGCAGACGGTGGAAACGGTCGCGCAAGTCGAGGGCGTCGATACATCCGAGCTGCTCGAACGCGTCTCCAAGGAGGCCGATGCCTATCGCGCATCGCGTGCGACGAGTCCCGACGTGGTGAAAGACGCCTAGGGTTTCTCTTGCGGGGCGCCTGTCGCGCATCGCGCGGTGAGTCCCGCGATGCGGTCATAACCTGCATTCATGTGAGCCGGGTTTATAGATATTCCTCCAGCTGTTAACATAGACAACCTGTGGGTAAAGAGACAAAAGCGCCGCCGACGGGCGGGCGTTTTGATTTCGATGAACTCATGTAAGGAAACGAGCATGTTAGATAGATTTACCGATCGAGCGCGCAAGGTCATGTCGATGGCCAAACAGGAGGCGCTCGATCTTCATTCAAATAAGGTGGGCACCGAGCACCTGCTGCTCGCGCTTGCCAAGGAGGACGAGGGCATTGCCGCCGAGGCACTGCGCTCGCTTGATATCTCCTACGACGACATCATGGACACCCTCAAGGAGGTCCAGACCACGGTTCCCGAGCCCAGTGAGGAGACCGAGGCGGCTAAGCTCGCCTTTACGCCGCTCGTCATTAGCGTTATGGAGCGTTCATTCCGCGTGGCGCGTGAGAATAACCAGACCTACGTGTCGACCGAGCACTTGCTGATCGGCATCGTCGAAGAGGGCAACGGCATGGCCATGGACATCCTCATGCGCCTGGGTGTGTCGTCCGCTTCCATTAAAAAAGCCATCGAGAAGCTTACCGCCAAGGATCAGGATAAGAAGCGTCCGCTCGCCGGCGCCGGTGCCGGGCGTCCCGGTGCGGGCCTGCCGTTCTTTAGCGGTTCGGACGCCTCGCAGCAAAAGGGGGGCGGCACCGATACACTCAAGCAGTTCGCCACCAACCTTACGCAGAAAGCACGCGACGGCGAGCTCGACCCCGTGATCGGCCGCGAAAAGGAAGTCCAGCGCATGATGGAGATCCTTTCGCGCCGCACCAAGAACAACCCGCTTATCTTGGGTGACCCCGGTGTGGGCAAGACGGCCATCGTCGAGGGCCTGGCGCAGCAGATCGCTGCCGGCAACGTGCCCGAGAACCTTATGAACCAGAACATCTGGACGCTCGACCTGCCGGGTCTTGTCGCGGGCGCCAAGTATCGCGGCGAGTTTGAGGAGCGCCTCAAGAACGTGATACAGGAGGCAACCGAGGCCGACGACGTCATCCTGTTTATCGACGAGATGCACACCATCATCGGTGCCGGTTCTGCCGAGGGTTCCATCGATGCAAGCTCCATGCTCAAGCCCGTGCTCGCGCGCGGCGCCTTCCAGATCATCGGTGCCACGACGGCAGAGGAGTTCCGCAAGTACCTCACCAAGGATCCGGCCTTTGAGCGTCGCTTCCAGACCATCGATGTCGAGGAGCCGAGCGTCGAGGACACGGTCAAGATCCTGACCGCGCTCAAGCCGCGCTACGAGGAGCACCACCATGTGCGCTATACGCAGGGTGCTATCGAGGCCGCCGCGAACCTTTCCAACCGCTACATCCAGGATCGCTTCCTGCCCGATAAGGCCATCGACCTCATTGACGAGGCCGGTGCCCGCGCCCGCATTGCCGCCAATCGCGCGCCCGAGCCGGTGCGCGAGGCCGAACATCGCGTCGAGGAGCTCAAGGCTGCCGCACAGGAGGCCACCGAGAGCGACGACATGAACAAGGCCGCCGAGATCACTGAGCAGCAAAAGGCTGCCGAGATTGAGCTTGCCGAGGCAAAGGCTGCCTGGACGGCCGAGCTCGACGCGAGCCCGCTCACTATTGACGTGAGCCAGATCGCCGATATCGTGTCCGTGACCTCGGGCGTGCCGGTGTCCTCGCTTACCGAGAGCGAGAGCCGTCGCCTGCTACAGGCCGAAAGCGTGCTCAAGACCCGCATTATCGGCCAGGACGAGGCCGTCGAGGCCGTTGCCAAGGCCGTGCGCCGCAGTCGCTCGCCGCTCAAGGATCCGCGTCGCCCCGGCGGCAGCTTTATCTTCCTGGGCCCCACCGGCACGGGCAAGACCGAGCTCGCCAAGACGCTCGCCGAGTATCTCTTTGGCAGCAAGGACGCGCTCATCAGCTTCGACATGTCGGAGTTCGGCAGCGAGTTCGAGGTCTCCAAGCTTATCGGTAGCCCCCCGGGCTACGTTGGCCATGACGAGGGCGGTCAGCTCACCAAGGCCGTTCGTCGTCACCCGTACTCGGTCGTGCTGTTCGACGAGATCGAGAAGGCGCACCCCGATATCTTCAACATTCTGCTGCAGGTGCTGGAGGAGGGCCGCCTGACCGATAGCCAGGGCAAAACGGTCGACTTCCGTAATACCGTGATCATCATGACGTCCAACGTGGGCGCCCGCGAGATTGCGCAGGATGCGAGCGTTGGCTTCGGCACCACCGGCGAGCAGGGCCTTACCTCGAGCGAGATTAAGGGCCGTGCAATGGGCGAGCTCAAGCGCCTGTTCCGCCCCGAGCTGCTCAACCGTATCGACGACATCGTGGTGTTCCAGAAGCTCTCGGGCGAGAATCTCACCAAGATCGCTCACCTGCTGGTGGACGACCTGCGTCAGCGTTTGATTGCCAACGGCATGAACATTAAGCTCACCGATGCGGCCTATGACAAGATCGTGGCCGAGGGCACCGACCTCACCAACGGTGCGCGTCCGCTGCGCCGTGCCATCCAAAAGCTCATCGAGGATCCGCTGTCCGAGGAGCTGCTGGCCGGCGAGTGGGGCGAGGGCGATACCGTCCTGTGCGATGTGGCCGACGGCAAGTTCGTCTTTAGCCATGGCACAGGCGAGATCCCGGCACCGCGTCCGGTGGGCACGCTCGGTGGCGATACCGCCCCGGCGGCACCGCACACCGGCAACGCCGCGCCCGTGAGCGGCGGCGTGACCTCGGGCCCCGGCGGCATGATGCAAGCCGGTTCCGGCGCGCTGTAGGGCGTGGCGACAATTTGATACGCGCAATCGAGGCGCTCCGGAAAGGGCGCCTCGATTTGTAGAGCTGCGGAAGTTGTGACCGTTACGCTATACGGTCCACCGTTAGCCGATGATGCGAGGGCGCTCGGCGTTTTCGACTGGTTTATGCACGCAAAGTCTGGGAATATACAAGTCGCACGTCTTACTGTCTAACCAGTTGCGCCAAGGAGGCACCATGGACTACAAGATTACCGGCTACGAGCCCGCCCAGCTGTTCCATTTCTTTGAGGAGGTCAGCGCGATCCCCCGTGGGTCTGGCAACGAGAAAGGCATCAGCGATTTCCTGGTCGCGTTTGCCAAGGAGCGCGGTCTCGATGTGTATCAGGACGAGGTCTACAACGTCATCATTCGCAAGCCCGCATCTGCCGGCGCCGAGAATGCCCCGACCGTAATGCTGCAGGGCCACATCGATATGGTGTGCGACAAGTTGGGCTCCGTTGAGCACGACTTTACGACTGATGGTATCGACCTGGTCGTCAAGGACGGCGTCCTCACCGCTAACGGCACCACTCTGGGCGCCGACAACGGTATTGCCGTCGCTCTGATGCTCACTGTTCTCGATGACGATTCGATCGTTCACCCCGCCCTCGAGTGCGTATTTACCACCGACGAGGAGACTGGCCTGGTCGGCGCCGAGACGCTCGACAAGTCCCAGATTAGCGCCCGCACCATGATTAACCTTGACTCCGAGGAAGAGGGCGTTGCTACCGTCAGCTGCGCCGGCGGTGTCGTCGTTACCTACACCTGCCCGATCGCGCGCGAGCACAAGACCGGTAGCACCCTCACGCTCGACATCTCCGGCCTGCTGGGCGGCCACTCCGGCAGCGATATCAACCTGGAGCGCGGCAACGGCAACCTCATCATGGCCCGCATCATCGACCGCCTGATGGTCGCTGGCGAGCCCGCCATCGTTAGCTTTAACGGCGGCACCAAGGACAACGCCATCAACCGTGAGTGCAAGGCTGTTCTGGTCTACGCCGACCACGCTGCCGCCGAGGCCGCGGCCCAGATCGCAAAGGGCATCATCGCCGACGTTACTGCCGAGCTCGAGGTCTTCGACCCCGGCTTTACCTGCACCGTCGAGATTGCCGACGACGCCGAGGTCGAGGCCATGGACCAGAAGTCCGCGCTTGCCCTCATCCGCGCCCTGCGTCTTGCCCCCAACGGCGTGATTCGCCGCAACGTCGCCACCGACGGCTCCGTCGAGGTTTCCTCCAACATCGGTGTGGTTGCCACTTCTGACGACGAGGTCAAGATCATGCTGTCCCCGCGCTCCTCGATCACCTCGCTGCAGAACGAGTTCAAGGACCGCCTGCAGACGCTCGCCGATGTCCTGGGCTTCGACGCCAAGTTTGAGTTCGAGTATCCCGGCTGGAGCTATGCCGAGCATTCGCCGGTCCGCGACGTCTTTGTCGAGAGCTATCGCGAGCTCTTTGGCTCCGAGCTGCGCATCGAGTCCATTCACGCCGGCCTTGAGTGCGGCCTGTTTGCCGAGGCCCTGCACGGCCTGGACGCCATCGCCGTGGGCCCGACGCTCTCCGATGTCCACACTCCGGACGAGAGCATGGAGCTTGCTTCTGCCGAGCGCTTCTACGAGCTGCTCATCGACGTCCTCAAGCGCCTCGCTGCGTAAAGGTTGCGCTAGCAGCAGTTCGAGCCACGTGCTAGCGGATTGCAAATGACATTACGAGAGGGGACATCCGAGCTTTTGCGACGGGTGTCCCCTCTCTTTTGTTTGATAATTGCGAAATTAAGGCCACCTAGTCCATTTCTGCCTTGATGAGGTCGAGGGTGCGCTGGCAGTTTTCGCGGACGGGGCCGAGCATATGCTCGCGCAGGTCCGCCATGCCGGGCAGATCGGCGTATTCGTCCATGACCTCTTCCATGCAAATGGGCACTTCGTAGGCGAGGTCCATCATGGTCGCAAAGCAAAACTTCTCGGATAGCCCGGCATCGGTAAGCGCCGCCTCCAGCACGGGGTCGCCCATACCGTGGTATCGGCGGATAGCGCCTGGACCGATGCGCCCCACACGATTTTCGCCGCCAACGCTCATGGCAAGGCGCGCCCGGCGGCGCATGCGCTCATACGCCAAGCCCGATGCGACATCGTACATACGAGCCATCATGGCTGCGCCGTCGTTTCCAAGGAGCAGGGAATAGTTTTTCGCATGCGCATCCGGTGCGCCGGTGATGGCGTTAAAGAACAGTATCTGCGTAAACAGATACAGGTTAAGTTGATGGTGGCTCGTATTTACGAGGAGCTCTTGAATGTCGCGGGTGGTCGGGCCGCCGTCTGCTGTGTACTTTTGGGCAGGCATCACCCCAAGTGCCTGACAGAGGTCTTCTTGATGTAGGCGCCTGATCATTCCGTCTTCGACTTTCACGCGGTCATAGCGCTCAACAATGAGGGCAGGTTCGTCCTCAAACATACGATATTCGACGTTTGCCGTTGCGATACCGGCGCGCTGGGCGCTTTTCATGCAGACAAACTCATTGAGAGCCTCGAGTTTAAATCCGATAACGCCATTTTTGAAAATATGCGTTGTGGGCGAGGAGCCCATGCATTCGCACCAGCGGCCGTTTATGAACGCGAGCGCGAACTTGCCCTGGTTGCCTCCAAGTGACCAACTTTCATCTAGACCCATCCACGATGCATCGCGGTCATCTCTGATCGACTTGAGACGGAGAGCAATTTCGTGGTCGTCTATAGGGCGGTAGTCGCCAGCGCGATGCAGGACGGCGTCGGCATCTTCTTCGGCACAAAACTGCACTCCGCCCGGACAGTCGAGTCCGATATGGCTGAGCAACGCAACGGGATTGTTGGGCCTAACGTTGAATTCGGCGGCAATCGCTTTTCGTTGGTCCTCGCTGTCGGGTAGAAGGCCAAACAAGTACGGATTCATGACCTGTTGGCCGTATGTGCGATTTGATACGGGTATGTTGGTCGATAGGGTTGGCCCGTCATAGTCATGATCGTAGGTAAAGCTGATAAGACCGTTCTCATCTTGCGTGAGCGTTCCCGCAGGTACGCCGCAAATAATGGTCCGAAGTGATGTTCTGGCCATTGGCTATTTCCCTTCGGGCTTGGTTTGGTTAGATGCGTTTGCGGCAATCGAGACTCCGAGATTGGACATGGCGAAATCGGCGAAGGCCCTGTCGTAGAGCTCGGACGTAAAGGGGACATCTGCGAGAGCCGGAACGGCTGCGCTGCGACGGTTGCGATGGTGAAAACGTTGAGCGTGATGGCGCCTGGGGGTACTACGAGGTTGCAAATCAGCATGCGGGGCGTCGACTGGTTGCTCGTTTTTCGATTCGTCGATATCCCCTTGAGCGGCGAGCGCCAGTCCAAGAGCACCGAAAACTGCCAGCAGCTTGTCGAGCCGAATGCCGATGGCGTCTCCTAGCTCGAGCGATGCGAGCAGACGCTCCGAAACACCGGCCTTTTTGGCGAGGGCGGCACGGGTGAGACCCTGAGTCTCGCGTGCCTGACGCACGTAGATGCCAGCTTGGCGCGGTGTGGTGATGGGAAGGATATCCACGGCGATCTCCTAACGTGCAGACTTTTGCATATCAGTATGACATGCAAAAGTCTGCATGAAAAGGCCTCATGCAAAACTCTGCATGAGGCCTTGTGCTGGCGTTGAGTTTTGAGCGATTGTGTTTGGCGTTACAGCGCCAAAATCCCCAGATGCTCAAGCAAAATCTTAAGCCCAATAAGGATGAGCACGACGCCGCCCACGATGGTGGCGGGTTTTTCGTAGCGCTCGCCAAAGGTGTGGCCGATCGCTACGCCGGCGACGGAGAAGATAAACGTTGTGACTCCGATAAGCGATACAGCGGGAACGATGTCAACCGAGAGCGCAGCAAATGAGATGCCCACGGCCAGGGCGTCGATTGAGGTGGCGATAGCCAGAATCAGGTACTCACCCAGGTTAATCTTTTCGGCATCCTTGCCGTCGCTCTCGTCCTCATCCTCGTCTTCGGTAAAGGCCTCCCACAGCATTTTGCCGCCGATAAAGGCCAAAAGGATAAAGGCGATCCAATGGTCGATGGGTCCGATGATGCTCATGAATTGACTGCCGAGCGCCCATCCGATTACGGGCATGCCGGCCTGGAAGCCGCCAAAGAACAGGCCGAGCACCACGGCGACCTTAAGGTTGATCTTCTTCATGCCAAGGCCCTTGCAGATGGATACGGCAAAGGCGTCCATCGAAAGGCCGATAGCGAGCAACACAAGCTCTGCGAGTCCCATAGTCTGGCTCCCTCTCTGCGGGCGGGCCCGCGTGTACCTCTTGGGGGAGTAACAAAAAAGACCCGTGGCGTACGCGTTGTGCGCACAGCCACGAGTCTCGTTCATTAAGGCAAGCCAGACCGCATCGGCCAGTGTGTTGACTTGCCGCGCCACCGGAGGCGAACCCGGTCACGCGACTACTCCCTCATTTATGCGAATCCCGATGCTACCACACAAGCAGCTCATTTGGATTGGGGCTCTCAGCTGTGTTCGCTCATTCTGTAAGCATCGGATTTTGCGGGCGTCACAGGGGCAAACCGTGAGAAACTTATTGACGTTTATGGAGCGTATACGATGGGAGCGATGCCTTGGATAAGAACGAGCTGCAAAAGCGTATGGAACAGGCCATTCGCCTGACGGCACCTGGCCAGCCGATCCGCACCGCCCTCGACATGATCATTGCCGGTCACCTGGGTGCCCTTATCTGCGTCGGCGACACCGAAAACGTGCTCGCTGCCGGTAACGACGGCTTCCCGCTCAACATTTCGTTTACCTCGAACCGCCTGTTCGAGCTTTCCAAGATGGACGGTGCCATCGTTATCGATGGCGACCTCACCCAGATCCTGCGCGCCAACTTCCACCTCAATCCCGATCCCTCGCTTGCCACGAGTGAGACGGGCATGCGTCACCGTACTGCCGCTCGCATGTCGGTGCTCACCGACGCCATCGTGATCTCGGTTTCGGCTCGTCGCGCCGTCGTTAACGTGTACGTTCACGGCAAGAGCTACGAGATCCAGCCTGTCACCACCATCATGAGCTCGGTCAACCAGCTCGTCGCCACGCTCCAGACCACCCGTCAGTCGCTCGACCGCTCCCTGCTGCGTCTGACGGCCCTCGAGCTCGATGACTACGTTACGCTCGCCGACATCACCGGCATTTTCTCGAGCTTCGAGATCATGCAGCAGGCAAAGACTGAGCTTAAGGATTGCATTGTCAAGCTGGGCAACCAGGGCAAGCTCGTGCAGATGCAGCTCGAGCAGCTCGCCGGCTCCAGCATGGATACCGAGTACGACTTGATGATCCGCGACTACGCAAGCGATTCCTCTGAGGCCAACGCCGAGAAGATTCGCGCCGAGCTTGCCCGTATGACGCCCAAGGACCTGTCCGACCCACAGCATGTGGCGGCAGTTCTGGGTTATGACGACCTGGACGAGGATTCCGTCATGACGCCGCTGGGCCTGCGCACGCTTTCGCGCGTGTCCGTCGTGCGCGACGGCGTGGCCGAGAAGATTGTCGACGAGTACGGCTCGCTGCAGGAGCTCATGGACGACATCAGCGAGGATCCGGAGCGTCTGGGCGACTTTGGCGTCAACAACCCTGCCATTCTTGCGGACTCCCTGTACCGCATGAAGGGCACCAAACAGGGGAACGCATAATGGCGCCCGTATGCGCCGTGGTCGTTGCCGGTGGCAGCGGTCAGCGCTTTGGTAACCCCGGTGGCAAGCAGCTCGTCAATGTAGCGGGCCGTCCGCTTATGAGCTGGTCCATCCGCGCATTTGACCGTAGCGATAAGGTTGGCCACATCGTCGTGGTTTGTCCTGCCGAGCGTCGTGCCGAGATGTGCCGCCTGGCCATCGACCCGTTTGACTATGACACGCCCATCAGCTTTGCCGATGCCGGCGATACCCGTCAGGATTCCACCCGTGCCGGCGTGCATGCGGTTCCGGCGGGCTTTGAATACGTCGCCATTCACGATGGCGCTCGTCCGCTCATTACGACCGAGGCCATCGACCACGCTATCGACGTGCTCGTGAGCGACCGTGCTCTCGACGGTGTCGTGTGTGGTCAGCCCGCGATCGACACGCTCAAGATCGTCGATGGCGACAACATCGTCGAGACGCCGCCGCGTGAGCTCTACTGGGCAGCGCAGACGCCGCAGATCTTTAGCGTCGATGCTATGAAGCGCGCCCACGCTGCAGCCATTGCTGAGGGCTTTATCGGCACCGATGATTCGTCGCTGGTCGAGCGCATGGGTGGGCGCGTCCGCTGCGTCCAGAGCCCGCGCGATAACCTTAAGGTGACGGTGCCCGAGGACCTGCGTCCCGTAACCGCGATTCTGCTTGGCCGCATGGCCGAGGGAGAGGACCTTCCCCATGTTCAGTAACCTGCGCATTGGCCATGGCTACGACGTTCACCGTCTGGTGGAGGGGCGTCGATGTATCATCGGCGGTGTCGACATTCCCTACGAGCGCGGCCTGCTGGGCCACTCGGATGCCGATGTGCTCGCGCACGCCTTGGCCGACGCTATTCTGGGCGCCTGCCGCGGGGGAGACATCGGCAAGCTATTCCCCGATACCGACCCCGCCTATGAGGGTGCCGATTCGATGGTGCTGCTCGCTCGCGTGATGGACTATGCGCGCGAGCTGGGCTTCGAGTTTGTCGATGCCGATTGCACCATTGCCTGTCAGCAACCCAAGATCACCCCGCACCGCGATGCCATGCGCGCCAACCTTGCCCATGCCCTGGGCGTTGACGTCGAAAACGTGGGCGTCGCCGCCACTACGACCGAAAAGCTCGGTTGGGAAGGCCGGGGCGAGGGAATCGGCGCCTGGGCCGTCTGCCTGCTACAGAAAACCGTTAAGGAGTAACGAATGCGTATCTACAATAGCGCTACCCATAAAAAGGAAGAGTTCCAGCCCATCGAGTCCGGCAAGGTCCGCATGTACGTGTGCGGCCCCACGGTCTACGACAACATCCACATCGGCAACGCCCGCACGTTCATCAGCTTTGACGTGATTCGCCGCTGGCTCATCGCGAGCGGCTACGAGGTCACGTTCGCCCAGAACCTCACCGATGTCGACGACAAGATCATCAAGCGCGCCAACGAGCAGGGCCGTACGGCCGCCGAGGTCGCGACGGAGTTCTCCGACAAGTTCATCGGCGTCATGCGCGCCGCCAACGTGCTCGATCCCGATGTGCGCCCCCGCGCCACCAAGGAGATCGGCCCCATGATCGCCATGATCAAGACGCTCATCGAGCAGGGCCATGCTTACGCCGCCGATAACGGCGACGTGTACTTTGCCGTGCGCAGCGATCCCAACTATGGCCAGGTCTCGGGCCGCAACATCGATGACCTTATGGTTGGTGCGCGTATCGAGGAGAACGAGGACAAGAACGACCCGCTCGACTTTGCCCTGTGGAAGGCCGCCAAGCCCGGCGAGCCCAGCTGGCCGAGCCCCTGGGGCGAGGGCCGTCCCGGTTGGCACACTGAGTGCGCCGCCATGGTGCACCGCTACCTGGGCACTCCGATCGATATTCACGGCGGCGGCTCCGACCTTGCCTTCCCGCATCACGAGAACGAGTGCGCCCAAGCCACCTGCGCCTGGCACCAGGGTTTCTCCAACACCTGGATGCACACGGGCATGCTGCTGGTCGACGGCGAGAAGATGTCCAAGTCGCTCGGAAACTTCTTTACGCTGGCCGAGGTGCTCGAGCAGCACTCTGCCGCGGCCCTGCGCCTGTTGATGCTGCAGACGAGCTATCGCTCGCCGCTCGACTTCTCCTGGGAGCGCCTGGAGGGTGCCGAGAATTCGCTCACGCGTATTGCCGGTACGGTCGAGAACCTTCGTTGGGCTGCGAACCATGCGACGGCCGATGCCGATGCGGCTGCCGCCGAGGCGTTTGCCGCCAAGGCCGCCGAGACCCGCGCCGCCTTTAAGGAGTGCATGGACGACGACTTTAACACCGCCGGTGCCATGGGTGTCGTCTTTGGCTTTGTGACCGAGTGCAACCAGTACCTGGAGCAGGCGGGCGATGCTGCCGACAAGGCCGCAGTCCTGGCTGCCGCCGATACGCTGGCCGAGCTGCTCGATACGTTTGGCGTTGAGCTTCCCGAGCCCAAGGTCGAGTTGCCGCTGGGCCTGCTGGGCGTTGCCGCCGGTTTGGTTGCCTACACGGGCGACGACGTGGATGAGGCCGCTGCTAAGATTCTCGAGGCTCGTGCCGAGGCTCGTGCCGCCAAGAACTGGGATCTGGCAGATGCCATCCGCGATCAGCTCAAGGACCTGGGCCTGACGATTGAAGATACGGCCGCCGGCACTCGTATCAAATCTCTCTAATCCCCGCGGGTTTCCCAAGCACCCGACCTTGCCGTTCAAACCGTCGCTCGCGTACTCAAGTACGCGTCGCTCCTCTTTCACGGCAATCTCGGGCACTTGGAAAACCCGTACCGACCGCTTGAGCTATTCGTCTTAAGCGGTCGCTTCTTTTGTCCTGTTTGAAAAGTATTTAAAGGAGGCCGTCCTATGGCCGACAATCGCAAACGTGCGCCTCGTGGCGGCAAGCAGGCCGCTTCTGGCTCGCGTCCGATTCACCGCAACGATCGCGCTGCCGCTCCCAAGGGCCAGCGCGATCGTACCCAGGCTGCACGTCCGCAGCGCGAGCGTGGCCGCGACGCTGTCCAGGCTCCCAAGGGTGAGTTTATCGAAGGCCGTCGTGCTGCCGCCGAGGCGCTGCGCACCGGTTTTCCCATCAAGTGCGCGCTCATTGCCGAGGGCGGGGAGCGCGATGCCGCCCTGTCGCGTCTGGTCGATGACCTCAACGCCGCGGGCGTCCGCATTAAGTATGTGCCGCGCGCGCAGCTCGACGCACTGTCGAGCCATGGCGCTCATCAGGGCATCGCACTCGAGGTTGGCAACTTCCCCTATGCCGATGTCGCCGATATCCTCGACCGCGCGGGCGACGGTCCGGCGCTCGTCATCGTGCTCGACCATGTGACCGACGACGGTAACTTTGGCGCCATTGTGCGTTCCGCCGAGGTCGTGGGCGCCGCGGGCGTCATCGTTGCCAACAAGCGTGCCGCCGGCGTGACCGTGGGCAGCTACAAGACCTCTGCCGGTGCCGTCATGCACCTGCCTATCGCGCAGGTGCCCAACATCGCCCGTGCGCTCGACGACCTCAAGGCCGCTGGCTTTTGGGTGGGCGGTGCCTCCGAGCACGCCGAAGGCAGTTGCTGGGATGCTCCCTTCGAGGGTCGCGTGGCGCTCGTCATGGGCTCCGAGGGCGACGGCATCTCGCGCCTGGTGCTCGAGAAATGCGACTTTTTGACCAAGCTTCCCCAGCGTGGCATGACCGAGAGCCTCAACGTTGCCCAGGCAACGACGGCCCTGTGCTTTGAGTGGCTGCGTCGCAACGCCGGCGAGCTCATGGGGGAGGAGTAGCGCATGTCCAAAAAGAACCGTGCCAAGTCCAAGGCCAAGCGCTTTGGCGAGGGCTCGGCCAAGCCGATTGTTTCGGCCGCGACCTATGGCGTGGGCGGCAATGCGTTTGCGCAGGCCATCGCCGATCCGGTCTCGACGGTGCATTCCAATAAGCCCGAGCTGCTGGTGGTCGACGGCTACAACGTGATCCACTGCACGCCGCGCTACGAAAAGCTCGTCTACGACCATTCCGACGATCCATACTCCAGCGACGTTCACGATATGGCGCGCACCGCCCTCATCAACGACGTTGCCGCGTTTGCCCAGGGCCGCTACGAGGCCGTAATCGTGTTTGACGGTGCGGGCAATATCTCCAGCGAGCGCCCCAACCTGCCGGCCCGCGGCGTGCGCATCGAGTTTTCGCCGACGGGCGTCTCTGCCGATACCGTGGTGCAAAAGCTCTGCATCGAGGCACGCGAGGAAGGCCGCGCGTGCTCCGTGGTATCGAGTGACGGCACAATCCAAGCCGTCGTCATGGGCAAGGGCGTTACGCGCATCTCGAGCCGTATGCTGGTGGACGAGATCAAACAGATCGATAACGACGTTCACGAGGCCGAGGAGGCCCCGCAGATCAAGATGACCCTGGGCAGCCGTCTAAGCCCCGAGGCCCTGGCAAAGCTCAAGGCCCTCCGCGGGAGGTAGGGGAGTTGGCGGGGCGATGCTGTCTCGCTAACTCCATTCAGCGATGTCGATCATTCTTTTGAGGCGCCACGTTAGCGCCTCTTTTAGATAAGGCAGCCTTGCCGTGAGCGCGTCGTTTCTGGACAGAATCTCGATTGCCTCGTCAACGAAGCCTTCGAGTTTGTCCCCGTCAAACCAGCCCATGTCCTCGACGAGCAACATTTGTTTGGCGGGACTTGAATGAAATTGTGCGCTGGTAAAACTGTGCTCTCCCGCCCTAAGCTCCTCTAGCGATATGTTGCACCAGAGTGATGAGCCCGAATCGAAGATGGGGGCAGGTCTGCAGGCTTGCGTGTTGACGTTTCGCACAAGGCCAAAGTTACGCCAATGGCGGTCATAGTTGGCGATGATGTCGTCGCATACGATCATGCGGTCAAGGGCATCCTTGACGCCTGTCACCCCGAGCTCCTCGCAGTTTGCTACATATCGCTCGTAGTCGGTTAGCCGTTCATCTGCGTTCGCGTGCTGGTTTACATAGAACGCAGGGACATACTCTTCTTCATCAGTTAAGAAGACATCGCATATGCTCAGGGCGGAAGTGCCCGTGCCCTCGAGCGAGTAAGGCACATAATCGCAGGCGTTTAGGATGCGACGGTGAAGTGCAGTCGCCACCAGCTCGTTATAAGGTTCCTGGTTCAGGTGCGCTCCTGCCTTATGCAGAATTCGACGCTCGCCCTCGCACGTCCAGTACTTTTGAAGATTGCCGTCCGAGGTGTTATCGGGCTTTGCGGCAGCCGCTTTTCCCTCTGGGGCAAAGGGTGCAATGGACAGTGAGACGTCATCAAAGGCGTTATTGAAGAAGTTAATATCTTCCCACGCGAGACCGGAACCCTGGGGTCTAATCCAATACTGGTCGGATAGGGAGAGGCCGAGATTTCGCTGGACGAGTTCATCGGGAACATCGACTGCGGCTTCTGCAAGCAGGGAGGCTAGCCCAATGCGCGCGAGCGGGATACCGCGTCCTCGCCACCAAGTGCGGAAGGAGTCGAGCGATATGGGGCTATTGGGGCCAAATACTCCAATAGGGGCATGGACGTAATCGATGTTGGCGCCGATGTGGGTAAAGTCTTTTCGCGATGTGCTGTAGACCAGCTGAGCGACTTCGTGCGTGCGATTCATGAGGGTGAACGCGATCTCGCTCTTACCGTGGCCGCGACGGGGGCGTCCCCCCGTTTTGGTCACGGAGCGGAGTCGCGTGTCGACGCTGTCTTTGTCGATGAGCCATACACCGGAAGCCTTGCGGGCCTCAAGTGCTCCGTTTTTTATGAGCTCCTGCACCCTGCGCGGAGTGATGCCGAGCAGCTCGGCGGCTTCCTTGGTAGTAAGCATCGCGAAACCCTTCGCCAGAACGAATAGTTTTATATATAGCAATTGTAATTAAAACTATTCGTTCTGACGAATGGTTTTGAGATGTGGTCGGTCGAAGGGTCTGTTGCGTCCCGTCCGCAATTCCTTTATTCTTAACAGGCTTCGCGCGAAAGCGCCAAGTGTGCCAGTGTGGCGCAACGGTAGCGCAACTGATTTGTAATCAGTGGGTTGCAGGTTCGATTCCTGTCACTGGCTCCATGAGAGTTTCGGGCTCTGTTCCCTTGTGGGACAGGGCCCGTTTCTTTTTAGGTGGTGTGTCATCGGGTTGGCGCCCATCCCGTTTTCGGTTTGTCTCGATCTGTAACACGAAGGGGCGGAAAACCGTTCGTACTGTTACAGAATGAGACGTAAGCCAGAGTCTCTGCGAAACATCTCGATCTGTAACAGATAGGGGAGAAAATGTTCTCTAAATGTTACAGATAGAGACAAAGGCGGGAGCGGGCCCAGCCGTTTACCTTGAGCGTGGATTTCTGGACGTGCGAGCGTGGAAAATCTCCCGCCTAATGAATGAGCGTGGATAATCTGCCACTTTGGGTTCGAAGCCGTGCTAAAAGAGGGAGATTATCCACGCTCGATTTCAAACGGGAGAAAATCCACGCTCGTTCGTGCCGGAAAAGTCCGATCGCGACCTATGTAATAGTGCAAGAAGGTCGTTATCGAAGGTCGATGCTGTAGGCGTACTCTACCGTACCAAAGTGTTCCCTTGGGAAATGTCACCAGTGCAGCCAAATCCACCGTCCTTCATATCTAAACTCAACAAAACTGCAGGTCAAAGGCATATAGATACGCCCGGCACCGTGTATCTAGAGGTTTTCGTTGACAGCTCCCAAGGTTGCATCGTATTATCTTTTTCGTTCGCGGGGGCGGCGGTCCAAAAGACCAAAGAACCTGCGGATACTTGAACGATTGGGAGTTTGCCCGAGTGGTTAATGGGGACGGGCTGTAAACCCGTTGGCTCTGCCTACATAGGTTCGAATCCTATAGCTCCCACCCGTCAAGTGCCTGTATAGCTCAGTCGGTAGAGCACTTCGTTGGTAACGAAGAGGTCACCAGTTCAAGTCTGGTTGCAGGCTCCATCCGGCGGTGTAGCTCAGTTGGTTAGAGCACACGGTTCATACCCGTGGCGTCACTGGTTCGAATCCAGTCACCGCTACCATAGGTAACACGGTGGCTTCTCAATAGTATGTTGAGAGGCCACTATGGTATAAAGGCAAAGTCCCGTCCGGGGACGACCTGTTAAGAGGAGGGCTTTATGGCCAAAGAGAAGTTTGAGCGCACTAAGCCGCATGTTAACATCGGCACCATTGGTCACGTCGACCACGGCAAGACCACGCTGACCGCCGCCATCACCAAGGTTCTCTCTGAGACCGAGGGCTGCAAGGCTGACTTCACTGCGTTCGAGAACATCGACAAGGCTCCCGAGGAGCGCGAGCGCGGCATTACGATCTCCGTCTCCCACGTTGAGTACGAGACTGCTGCCCGTCACTACGCTCACGTTGACTGCCCGGGCCACGCTGACTACGTCAAGAACATGATCTCCGGCGCTGCTCAGATGGACGGCGCTATCCTGGTCATCGCCGCTACCGACGGCCCCATGGCTCAGACTCGCGAGCACATCCTGCTCGCCCGTCAGGTCGGCGTTCCCTACATCGTCGTCTTCCTGAACAAGTGCGACATGGTCGACGATGACGAGCTCATCGACCTCGTCGAGATGGAGACCCGTGAGCTCCTCTCCGAGTACGATTTCCCCGGCGACGATATCCCCGTCATCCGTGGTTCCGCTCTGGGCGCTCTCGAGGGCGACGCCAAGTGGATGGACGCCATTCGCGAGCTCATGAAGGCCGTCGACGAGTACATCCCGACGCCTGCTCGTAACAACGACCTTCCGTTCCTGATGGCCGTTGAGGACGTTATGACCATCTCCGGCCGTGGTACCGTTGCTACCGGCCGTGTCGAGCGCGGTGAGCTCAAGCTCAACGAGCCCGTCGAGATCGTCGGCATCAAGGATACCCAGAACACCGTCGTTACCGGTATCGAGATGTTCCGTAAGTCCATGGACTTCTGCGAGGCTGGCGACAACGTCGGTCTGCTGCTCCGCGGCATCAAGCGCGAGGACATCGAGCGCGGCCAGGTTCTCTGCAAGCCTGGTTCGGTCACCCCGCACACCAAGTTCACCGGCGAGATCTACGTTCTGACCAAGGAGGAGGGCGGCCGTCACACCCCGTTCTTCGATGGTTATCGTCCTCAGTTCTACTTCCGTACCACCGACGTTACCGGTACGGTCAAGCTGCCCGAGGGCACCGAGATGGCTATGCCTGGTGACCACATCACCATCGAGGGCGACCTCATTCACCCGATCGCCATGGAGGAGGGCCTGCGCTTCGCTATCCGCGAGGGTGGCCACACCGTCGGTTCGGGCATCGTCTCCACGATCATTGAGTAAATTAGCTCTTTGATATAGCTGACTTAGAGAACCCGGCACTTATAGGGTGCCGGGTTCTTTTCTACGCGAGGCTTGTTCCCTGCCGATTGCGCTTCGCTCGCTCTTAAGCCGAGCGTGAGGGATCGATTAGATCTCGCTGGCTTCATTGATGTGTTCCAAATATGAATGGATCCAGCGAGAACCAATTGATTCGAGGTTTTCATTGACAGCACTTACGTAGAGCTGATAAAGTACCAACTCGTGCCCGTACGGGGCGGAAATGAAAGGTTCAGGATAAATGCGTACTCTAGTTACTCTTGCGTGCACTGAGTGCAAGCGCCGCAACTATACGACCACCAAGAATAAGTCGAACATGCCTGATCGTATGGAGATCAAGAAGTATTGCCCCTGGTGCCGTCACCACACGCTGCACAAAGAGACTCGCTAGTCTCTAGTCACATACGCCAGTAGTTCAATTGGTAGAGCATCGGTCTCCAAAACCGAGTGTTGAGGGTTCGAGTCCTTCCTGGCGTGCCAGTCATTATTCCGTAAGCTCCCAATTGGGAGCTTACGGTTTACTCATGTATAAGCGCATTGCGCGGAGGTAACCCAAATGGCCAACAAGAAGAACAAGAAGAAGGCTCAGCAGCCGGCACCTGCCAACAACGCTGCCGCCAACTCCAAGGTTGAGGCCAAGAAGGCCGTTGCCAAGAAGAACGAGAAGGCTGCGAAGTCCAAGAAGAATGAGAAGCCTGGTTTCTTCGCCCGCACCAAGAAGTATTTCGCTTCGGTGAAGTCCGAGATGAAGCGTGTCACGTGGCCCGATAAGAAGGAGCTCGTGAACTACTCGGTCGTCGTTTGCGCTTCTCTGATCGTCGTCGGCGTCGTCATCGCTCTGCTCGATGCTGGCTTTGGCGAGGCTCTTGCTCTGTTCTCTGGATTGAGGGGCTAAACCATGTCTAAGCGTTGGTACGTCGTTCACACTTACTCTGGATACGAGAACCGCGTTAAGTCCGATCTCGAGCATCGCATCGAGACCATGGGCATGCAGGACCGTATCTTTGATATCGAGATTCCTATGGAGCGCGTCACCGAGATCAAAGAGGGTGGCAAGCGCGAGACCAAGGATTCCAAGATCTTCCCGGGTTATGTCCTGGTTCGCATGGAGATGGATGACGATGCGTGGACGTGTGTTCGCAACACGCCCGGTGTCACCGGTTTCCTGGGCGGCAATGGCAAGCCCGCTCCGCTTTCCCGCGACGAGTACAATAAGATGACTCGTCGTCCCGGTAAGGGCGATTCGCCCAAGCGCACCTCGGTTGATATTGAGGTCGGCACGTCCGTCCGTGTCACCGATGGCCCGCTTACCGACTTTGATGGCAAGGTCTCCGAGGTTAACACCGAGGCAGGCAAGCTGAAGGTCACCCTGATGATCTTTGGCCGTGAGACGCCGGTCGAGCTCGACTTTAACCAGGTTGCTGTCATCGCTTAAGTTTTCGTCCGTTCGCGCGAGCGTGCTTCTTCTGTGACTGCTCATCTCAGGAGTGCTTCTAACACGTGCGTGCTTACGATATAGCAAGTACTTCACACTCGTGATTCGAAAGGAATGACCATGGCTGAGAAGAAGGTTGCCAACGTCATTAAGCTCCAGATTCCTGCTGGTGCAGCTAACCCCGCTCCTCCCGTCGGCCCCGCTCTGGGCGCAGCTGGCGTGAACATCATGCAGTTCTGCCAGGCCTTTAACGCCGAGACGCAGGACAAGAAGGGCGACATCATCCCCGTTGAGATCACTGTCTTCGAGGATAAGTCCTTCTCCTTCATCACCAAGACCCCGCCGGCGGCTCACCTCATCAAGAAGGAGCTGAACCTCAAGTCTGGTTCCGCTAAGCCCCAGGCCGACAAGGTTGGTCAGCTCTCCCAGGAGCAGCTCACCAAGATCGCCGAGATCAAGATGCCGGACCTCAATGCCAACGACATTGACGCCGCCAAGAAGATCATCGCCGGTACCGCCCGTTCCATGGGCGTCACCATCGCTGAGTAGCGATTTCTTTTGGTAACGACGGGTGCTCCAACCGGGGCGCCCGTTAAATGTGTGCAATAGGGCACACGATACGATGTGGGAGGGCTCGCGCCCGTTTAACCACAGGAGGTAATGCACATGGCTAAGCATGGTAAGAGCTATAACGCCGCTGCCGAGAAGATCGACCGCGCCACGCTCTACACCCCCCTTCAGGCTGCCAAGCTCATCAAGGAGCTCGACACCGCCAAGTTCGACGAGACCGTCGAGGCCCACTTCCGTCTGGGCGTCGATACTCGTAAGGCCGACCAGAACATCCGCGGCTCCATCTCCCTGCCCCACGGCACCGGCAAGACCGTTCGTGTTGCCGTCTTCGCCGAGGGCGAGAAGGCCCGCGAGGCCGAGGCTGCCGGCGCC
This sequence comes from Collinsella aerofaciens, assembly GCA_008671135.1. Classification (GTDB taxonomy): domain Bacteria; phylum Actinomycetota; class Coriobacteriia; order Coriobacteriales; family Coriobacteriaceae; genus Collinsella; species Collinsella aerofaciens_J. The sequence continues at coordinate 33,192 of RQAP01000035.1, read as the reverse complement.
GACATCATCGGTTCCGACGAGCTCGTCGCCCAGATTCAGAAGGGCGAGATCAACTTCGACGCCGCTATCGCTACGCCGAACATGATGGCCAAGGTTGGCCGCATCGGTAAGATCCTTGGTCCCCGTGGCCTCATGCCGAACCCCAAGCTCGGCACCGTGACCATGGACGTCGCCAAGATGGTCTCCGAGCTCAAGGCCGGCCGCGTTGAGTATCGCGCCGACCGCTACGGCATCTGCCACGTGCCCCTGGGCAAGAAGTCCTTCTCCGAGCAGCAGCTCGTCGAGAACTACGCTGCCCTGTACACCGAGATCCTGCGCGTCAAGCCCTCTTCTGCTAAGGGCAAGTACGTTAAGTCCATCTCCGTGTCTTCCACCATGGGCCCTGGCATCAAGGTTGATCCCGCTATCCAGCGCGACTTCCTGGCTGAGTAACTTTTAGTTACTGCCTGAGCAAAGCAAGCATTGCTAAAGAAACCCGGTTCTGTCTCGTGCAGTACCGGGTTTCTTGCTATCGCGTTAAAACCACCTTAAAGGGGACAGCGCCCCCTTTAAGGTGGTTACCAGGGTGTTCTAGCGGTTGAGGACTCGATAGCCTCGTGGCGCTTGAGTTCGCGACGCATGGTTTGCGAATTGAGCCAGGCTGCCTGCCAGCCACGGATGGGGTAGCGCGCTTCGTCCAGCTCAAACTGCGTATAGCCGCAGGCGTTGATGATCGTTGCCCCGCATGCGTGCTGACGCACACGTTGAAAGTCGCGACCATAGCATTGGTGCACATGCCCGTGCACCATGTAGTCGGGATTCCAGGACTCGAGCGCTGTGTTAAAGCATTTGAATCCTCGATGTGGCAGATCGTCCAGATCGCCCTCGCCGGCGGCGGGCGCATGGGTGAGCAAGATGTCGCAGCCACCGACCATCCTCACTTTACGAGACAGCTTGCGCACGCGCTTGGCCATCTCGCGCTCGGTGTACATGTTGGCGCCATCTCGATAGCGCATGGAGCCGCCAAGGCCTGCAATGCGGACGCCGCGGTACACGTAGACAGCGTCTTCGACACAGATGCAGCCACCTGGTGCATGACGCGCATAGCGGTCATCGTGATTGCCTCGCACGTAGATGAGCGGTCTGTTGATGACCGTGACCAAAAACTCAAGATAGTCCGGGTCCAGATCACCAGCGGACAAAATCAGGTCGACACCCTCAAAGCGTTCTTTGCGAAAGCACTCCCAAAGGCATCGTTCTTCGGTATCGGCTATGGCAAGGATTTTCATAGGGCGCGGACCTTCGGCTCATCGTCGGGCTGCGGAATGGTGCCCACCACGTTGTCTGCCAGCCAGTCCATCTCGACGATTTGCGTGCTCGGCAGCGGGGGAAAGCCTTCGATCTGCACCACGCCGTCTTGGCTATGGAGCTCGCCGCCAAATGGATTGATGGAGCCCTCGACAATGCCATTGCGCAGTAGCTGAACGAGCTTGCGCGTCTGATAGGGCAGGCCTGGAGCGTAGCGAATATCGATAACGCCCGAACTCATGCCATACCAGTAGTTGACGGCGCGAACCTGGCTGTCGTCACTGGTCTCATCCCAGGTGCCATGCAGCAGGCTTCGCACGATAAGCTCGTAGTAACGGCCCCAGTTCCATACCGGCATGGCAATGCCGGCAACCTTGCCATCGACCAAGCGGTGGAGTCCGTAGGCCGTGGGGTCTTCGAGCGGCTTTGACATGTCGGCGCCGGACATGACGCTTACGCCTTCGCGGCACATGGCCTCGGCAAGGCCACCGGCGGGCACATCGCCCCAGGTCAGGATAATTTGCGCACGGGGGTCGAGTAGCGAGGCTCCAATCGCAAAGGCGTTGATCTCGCTGAGTGCGCCCGAGGCGAAGACCGACGCGTGGTAACCGATGCGGTGGTTGTCCGCCATGCTGGCGGCAAGGGCGCCCAGGAGGAACTTGGCCTCGTACATCTTGCCAAAGTACGAACGGACGCTTTGGTGGGGAAGGCCGATAGAGCAGTTGAGGAACCGAACCTGGGGATACTCAACGGCAGCCCTGAGCGTGTATTCCATCAGGCGGTGCGAGGTCGAGAAGATGACGCTGTCTCCATGTTTGACAGCCGTTTCCACGGCGGCGTAGAACACGTCCGGATCGTGGCAGTCCTCGAACGCCTCGGTGCGCACGATACCGCCAAAGTGCTCATCGAGATACTGACGCCCTTGGTCGTGCAGGCTGTCCCAGCTCGACGTCGCACAGGGGAACTCATGGATAAAGGCGATGCGCAGGGGATTGGCCGCCGAATAGACGGTCTTGCCCATAAAGAAGTTGAGCACGCCGGAGGTGGACTTGGCGGGTGACTCTTCCTCATCGACGCTCGGTGCTTCGACAAGATCGACCTTGTCCTCGTTATTTTTGCCGGCAATGACCAGCTCACGCCAAATCTTACACAGGCGGTTTACGACGATATCCGTCGGCGTATCCAGCAGGCGGTCCTGGTTGTACACATTGAGGTAGACGAGCATGGCGTCGGCGGGCGTAATGTCCAGGTGGTCGCCGCCCGCGCGAAGGTAGGCGCGCTTAAAGAGCAGGAAGGTGTGGCGCAGGTAGTCGACCTTTTTCTGCGGCCATTTTTCGATAAGGTCCTGACCGAGCATCTTGGAGAGCGTCTCGTAGCTTCCTTCGCGTGAGAACTCGATCTCGTATAGGGGGCAGACGCGCCAAAACGCGCAGAACTCACCGTACAGGCGGCTTTCGACGGAATCCCATGTGCCGGGGTAGAGACGGGTGACCTTGGCCGAAACCGTCGGGGCGTCCAGGAATTTGAGGACACTGACGCGCTTGTTGCCCTCTTGGACGTAAAACCGATGCATGAACTCGGTGACGATGACGGGATCGCGATAGCCCTCGGTCACCTGGATGTCGTAGAGGTTGGACCACTTGCGGGCGAACTCCGTGCTAAACGGCAGCAAGGGCATAAAGTTGCATGAAAAGGCCGACTGACGGCCCTTGGTAACCGTACCGACGACCATTTCGAGTGGAATGTCTCTCAGGCCGACATTCTCTCGCTGGCCTAAGGGGAGCTGGGCAACCAAGCTATCGAGGTCCGTGAGATACGGATGCTCGCTTTGACTAATGGCGCGTCGACGTCCTTGCTCGCCGCGCTTGCGTGCTTGACGATAGGCCTCTTCCATAGTTTTGCTCCCTTAGTCGTTTAAACAACTATATGAACCATGGTACCACGAATGAAAACCACCACAAAGGTGCCTGTCCCCTTTGTGGTGGTTTAGGCGATGATGGGGGCGATGGCGCGGATGCAGGCGTCGGCTGCCGTGAAAGTGGTGCTGTCGTCGCTGACGATAAAGATGATCTTGCCCTTAATGCCAAAGTCGCCGATCTCGCTAAAGAGCACATAGGGCTCCTTGTCAAAACCCGAGATGGGCGAGACGGCCGTTTTGGTGGCACTGACGAGCTCGTCTGTTAGTGCATCGAGCGACGCCCATTTTGAGGGGTCTTTGACCGCGACGGGGACGGCCACGCGCCCAAAGGGCATCAAATGCACGAGCGTGTTCTTGGAGATGTTGGAGTTGGGGACGATGATGGTCTGCCCGCAGGCATCTTCGATGGTCGTGTGGCGCCAAGTGATGTCCTGGACCACGCCCGACACGCCGCCGACCTCGATATTGTCGCCGGGCTTGATGATGCCCATAAAGGTCACTTGCATGCCGCCGATAAGGTTTGACAGCGTGTCCTGAAAGCCGAGCGAGATGGCGATGCCGCCGACGCCAAGAGCGGCGACGAGCGCGTTTGCGTTAATGCCAAAGCAGTTGTCGAGGATAAAGCTGCCGCCGATCATCCAGATGACGGCGCGAGCGATGTTGATGAAGATACTCGATGCCGGAAGCGGGTTATCGTCGCGGTTGAGTAGGTGACGCAGAGTCTTGGATGCGACCTTGGCGGCGACGGCGGTGCCTATCGCCAAGATGACGGCCCAGATGATGTTGTGGACCCACCGTTGCTCAAAGAAATGAAGAATCGGCTCAAACAATTCCATGTAGGGAAAACCTCCTAATGATCATTCAACCATGATACCCACCAAAAAGCCCGTCCGATCACATCGGACGGGCTTCTGTGCTCGATATAAGGTTTGCACGGAGGGGCTGCAAGGCCCGGCGGTGTAGCTTAGCGGCGACGCTTCCAGATAATGCCGAGCATGATGACGATGATGCCGCCGATAAGGCACGCGCCAACTACTGCCAGCGTGCGGTCTCCCGTTGCGGCGAGCTTACCGGTCGTCTTCTTGGTGATGACCTTCGTGGTCGTCGTGTCCGTCTTAGGCGAGGGCTTAGGCGTCGGGGCCGGTGTGGGCGTGGGGTCCACGGCAGCGGAGCCAAAGCTGATGGTGCCCGCGAGCGAGGTCATCTTGCTCTCCCAGCTGTCCTGCCCGATCAGCGCCCTTAGCGCTGACTCGCAGGTACCCCACTCGGTGTGCTTGGTGGCGTTTGCGAAGGTGGGGAAGTCGGTCGTGTTGGTGATGATGTAGTTGTTGGTGGCGACGGTATAGGTCTTGGCGGGGTCGAGCGTGCTGCCGTCTTTGGTGAGTGTGGCGCTCACAATGCGCTTGCCTTCGGGCTGCGTCCAATCAATCGTCACGTTGATGCCGCCAAAGGAGAGAACGCTGCCAGAGTCATCGCGCCACTTGTACTTGTCTTGCGCCTCCTGCTCGCTGTGACCGGCCGCCACATAAGCCTGCTGAAGCTCGTAGCTGTCGTTGCAATCGTCGCTGATTTGTAGCGAGTGCTCGAGCGCTGCGAGGAAGTCCGCGCCGGTCATGGTCCAGGTCTCCACAGTGTTGCCGTAGGGCGAGATGGCGATGACGTTGCCGGCGGTCACGTTGCCCGCCGCGATGCCGCCGCGGATGCCGCCAGCGTTTTCGATAGCGAAGTCCGCGCCCGTCAGGGCAAGATAGGAGCCGCAAATCACGTGGCCGATGGTCTGGGCCTTGGTGGTGTCGCCCTCCTTGCCGGGGGGGAATCGGTGGTGCGCACCATTTCCCAACCATGCGTGCCTGCGGCGTCCTCGCCGTAGAAATAGTTGGTGGTGGATGTGCCGAGCACCTTGTTCGATTCGTTTTCAAAGTCCTCGTCGAGCGGCTTGATCTTGTTGCGGACGGCTTCAAGGCGGCTTTGGTAGTCGGAGCCCTTGTCGGGGTCTGTCAAAAGGTCGTTGACGTTCTTGGCGGTGTAGAGCTTCTCGTCGCTGCCGTCTGCAGGGACCGTGACCGTGTCATCGTCGGTCGTCTCGGTGCCATTCGTGTCGTATTTGTACGGAATGGAAAGCAGCCCCACCTCGGCAAAGGCGCTGCCTGCCTCGACAACGTGGATCGTCTTGCCGTCGGCTCCCGTCACCTTCTCGTTAAGGTTGATGTGCTCGTGGCCTGCGATAAGGGCATCGACGCCACGGAGCCGCGTGGCAAAGGTCTTTGCGTCGAGCGTGTGCGCGATACACACAACAACATCGCAGCCCTCCTTGCGCAGCTGCTCTGCCTCGGCATTGATGGCGTTCGCGGCACTCGAGAAGCTGGTGCCCGCGACCAGGTCCGCGCGCAGCGAGGAACCTAGCGACTCATCCATGGCTCCGACGCCGCCGACCTTGATTTTGTAGTCGAATGTGGAGTGATCCTCGCTATCCTCCCAGGTGCGATCGAGCGTCTTCGTGATGCTCGAGCTCCATGCGCCGTTCGAGGACGTTGCATTCGCGCAGAGCATGGCGAAGGGCGTGCCGGTGGTGCTGTAGCCGGTCATGGTGCGGAGCTTGTCCGCGCCGTAGCTCCAGTCGTGGTTGCCCGGCGTGGTCGCGTCGTAGCCGTCTACATAGAAGGTGTCCATGAGCTCGGCGATGCTCTTGCCCTCGCTCATGGTGGCGAAGGACTGCCCGTGGAAGGTGTCGCCCGCATCGAGCAAAAGATCGGGGGCGCTGTTTTGGGCGCTATAGAGAACCGCCAGTCCGTCGAAGCCCACAGTGCCGGTGCCCTTGCTTGCGTTGTAGCTGTACTTGTAGCTGCGTGGATGTCGTTGGTGTGCATGACGGCCACGGAGCCGTCAATAGCGGCGGGCAGGTTCCCCGCGAAAGCGAGACTTGGGATGCCTGCGAGCGCGCCGGCAAACAACGCGGTGGCTAACGCAAGGCGGGGGAGTCTTTTCATGGCAGTTTCCTTAGTCCTTAGCCAGAATGTCTGGTTGAATATCGGATTATCGACATAATATGCGAAAACCGCCGCAAGGGCGCCTGTCCCTTAGCGGCGGTTTTGACGTTTGCGCAGATAAAACCTACCAAAATAAACCTGTCCCTTTTTGGCAGGTTTTAGCTCAGCAGCATGCGGTCGTTGGCGAGCTCGCCTCCCGAGACCTCCTCGAACTTCTGCAGCAGGTCGGCTACGGTGAGCGACTTCTTCTCATCGCCCGCCACGTCGTAGATCACGTGGCCTTCGTGCATCATGATCAGACGGTTGCCCAGACGGATGGCGTCGTTCATGTTGTGCGTGACCATGAGCGTGGTCAGGTGGTTCTCGTCGACGATCTCCTCGGTCAGGTTAAGCACCTTAGAGGCCGTCTTGGGGTCGAGGGCCGCGGTGTGCTCGTCGAGCAGCAGCAGGCGCGGCCTGGTGAGCGTGGCCATCAGCAGGGTGAGTGCCTGGCGCTGGCCACCCGAGAGCAGGCCGACCTTGGCGTTGAGACGCGTGTCCAGACCAAGGTCCAGGCGCTTGAGCAGCTCGACGTACTCATCTTTCTCGGCCTTGGTGACGCCCCACGAAAGGCCGCGACGCTGGCCGCGACGCTTGGCGAGGGCCAGGTTCTCGGCGATCTGCATGTCGGCAGCGGTACCGCGCATGGGGTCCTGAAACACGCGGCCCAGGTACTTGGCGCGCTGCGACTCGCTCAGGCGCGAGATGTCGGTGCCGTCGAGCTCGATAACGCCCGAATCGAGCGGGTACACGCCGGCGATCATGTTGAGCAGCGTGGACTTGCCGGCGCCGTTGCCGCCGATCACGGTTACAAAGTCGCCGTCATTCAGGGTGAGGTCGACGCCGGTGAGCGCGCGCTTCTCGGTGACGGTGCCCTTGTTAAAGGTCTTCTTGACGTGCGAGAGCTTAAGCATCTGCCTCATCCCCCTTCGTGTAGGAGCTGCGGAGCTTATAGCGCTCCCAAACCACGGGCACGCACAGGGCCACAGCGACAATCACGGCGGAGAGCAGCTTCATGTCGTTGGCGTCCATGCCCAACTGCAGCACGATGGCGCGGATAAGGAAGTACACCACGGAGCCAAAGACGGCGGAGGCAAGACGGACGCTAAACTGCGTGAGGCCGCCGGGCAGCAGACGGCCGAGCACCTCACCGATAACAATGGCGGCAAGACCGATAACGATGGCACCGGTGCCCATACCAATGTCGGCATACTTCTGGCTCTGGCAGATAAGCGCGCCCGAAAGGCCGATGAGGGCGTTGGAGAGCACGAGGGCGATCATCTTGGTGGAGTTGGTGTTGACGCCCAGAGCGCGGATCATGTACTCGTTGTTGCCGGTGGCGCGCAGCGCCGAGCCGATCTCGGTGCCAAAGAACCAATACAGGATGGCAACGACAGCCACGGCGAGCAGGATGCCCAAGATGATGGCAACGGTGGACTGCGGCAGACCGGTCATATTGCTGACGGCCGAGAACACGGTGCCCTTGGCAAGAATTGGCGTATTGGACTTGCCCATGATGCGCAGGTTGATGGACCACAGGCTGATCTGGGTGAGGATTCCGGCGAGGATCGCGGGAATCTCAAAGACGGTGGTCAAAATGCCCGTGACGGCACCCGCGATGGCGCCGGCGCACATACCGGCCAGCACGGCGAGCAGCGGGTCGACGTTGTTATTGACGATGAGCACAGCGCAGACGCAGCCGCCGAGGGCAAAGCTGCCGTCGCAGGTCATATCGGGAATGTCGAGCAGGCGGAACGTGATAAACACGCCAAGCACCATAATGCCCCAGAGGACGCCCTGCGAAACGGCGCCCTGCAATGCAATGAGCATGCTTCATACCTCCTAGGATAGGGTGGACACGTGATTCACCATAATAGCGGTAACAATGCATAGAAGAGCTGCGGACAGACGTTTTGTTTTACCTGAAACAAGCAGGGCGGACGCCGGTCTACAGCGCCCGCCCCTGTGGCTCAGATATTGAATAACGCAGCTAAAGCGCGAGCACGGGCTCTAGACGCATGCCGCGTATAGCATTACGCGTCCAGAGCGGAAAGGTCGATGCCCAGGGCCTCGGCCATCTCGTCGTTCTTGACGACGACCAGGTCCTTGCTCGAGAGGTGCTTGATAGGCATGTCTTCGGGCTTGGCCTCGCCCTTCAGAATCTTGACGGCCATCTCGCCCGCGGCGTAGCCCAGATCCTCGTAATTGATGGAGAGGGTGAACAGGCCGCCGGCCATGCACATGCCCTCCTCGCCAGTCACGAAGGGAAGCTTGTTCTCCTTGCAGATCTGGCCCACCTGCGAGGCGCCCGCGGCGATGGTGTTGTCGGTGGGGGAGTACAGCGCGTCGACCTTGCCCACGGCAGACTCGACGACGGACTGAATCTCGTTGGAGCTCGAGACGGTGAAATCGGTGTACTCGAGGCCCAGCTTGTCGAGCTCCTTCTTGGCGGCCTTGATCTGGACGTCGGAGTTGGACTCGGCGGTGCAGTAGAGCAGGCCGACCTTTTTAACGTCGGGCAGGACCTTCTGCATCATCTCGAGCTGCTCGGCGACCGGGGTGAGGTCGGAAGCGCCCGTGACGTTGGTGCCCGGCTTGTCGTTGTCCTGGACCAGGCCGGAGGCGGCGTAGTCGGTGATGGCGCAGCCCACGATGGGGATATCGGCCGTGGCGCCGGCGGCAGCCTGCGCGGCGGGCGTGGCGATGGCATAAATCAGGTTGACGTTGTCGCCCACAAACTTGTCAGCAATGGACTTACACGTGGACTGGTCGTTCTGGGCGTTCTTCTGGTCGATCTTGACCTTAAGGCCGCTCTCCTTGATGGCCTTGACAAAGCCGTCGTTGGCGGCATCGAGTGCGGAGTGCTCGGTGAGCTGCAGAACGCCGATAGTGTAGTCGGAACCGGCGGCAGCAGAGCCGGAACCAGAGTTGCCGCCGCATCCGGCGAGCGGGGCGAGCGCGAGCAGGCCAGCGGAGACCAGAAGGTTCCTGCGGCTGATGGTGATGTCCTTCATATCATTACCCCCAGTATAAAAATGGCTGGAAACACTGCACTGGGACAAAGTGCAAGTGGAACTATAGTAGCGCTGATGTCCATTTTTACAACAGCCTGGCGGGTTTTTTAATACAGAATCGGATGGGCGGTACGGGTAGTCGAATGGGCGGCGGAGGGTCTTATGCGGCGGAGGAGGCGTCGTCCTCGTCTAGGGCGGCGAAGAGCTTCTTGCCGTCGAGGAGACGTGTGGTGACGTTTCTCATACGGGCGATCTCGACGGTGCGCAGCGTATCGTCGGTGCCTCGGGCGTCGTAGACCGTTCCCAGCAGATACGAGATGCCATCGCGCTGCCTGATGGCAAAGGGACGGAGTGTCATCCGTGCTGCTTCGGTTTCGCCGCGTGTCGTGACGCTCGAAATATCAAAACTCACCGTGGTTCCGTGGTCGATGGCCTGCTCGACGAGCTCGCACGTGCCGATGCGCTTGATGGGCGTGCGTGTTGCCTTGGTAGCCTTGCTGCCTGCGCTTGGAGCGGGTTCGGGTGTATCGAGGTAGCCGCGAACGTCGGCGCTCGCCATGGCAACTAAGTGCTGCGCCATGCTCTTGCGGATAGCGATAGGCGTGGAGCGGTTGCGCATGACCATACCGTGGAGCCGGATGATCTCTTCATCGGTGAGCGGGCGGGTAAGAAGTTTGTAGCCCACGCCGCGTTTGTACTCAATTTCGTATCCGGCATGGCGAAGCGCGGAGATGGCGGTGTAGATGCTGCGCCGCGCCGCCGAGATGGGCATGCGGGCGGGGTCGTCGGGATGGGCGAGGCGCCGGATCAGCTCATCGGAAAGCATGGCCTTGTCTTCGCCGGTGTTTTCGCTCAAGAGCTGCAGGATGCGAACGGCGCGATAGGCTGCCATCGAGGCGGCGCCCCTCGTCGTGGTGTCGTAGGTTTCAACAGCGGCTTCGGTCATCGTGCCCACGTCCTTTCCGTTTTGGGTGGCGACGGTATGGAGCCTAGGACGTGGGGCTTTCCCAGGGGCACAGGGCGCTCTGGGCGGTCGGTAGTCGTCGGCAAACGGCGGGCCGAGTTTTCAACAGCCCTGCTCAACTGACCAAAAACTTGCCAAAAGCTTGACGGATGCTGTTGAAAAAAGCGTCTCTCGACCGATGTCGAGAGACGCTTATGCGATGAGCGTTGGCGTGTGGCGACGCGAGCTAGCGTCCGACGATTAGAAGTCGGCGTTGCCCACGGTGCGCGGGTGCGGCAGGACGTCGCGGATGTTGCCCACGCCGGTCAGATACATGACCAAGCGCTCGAAGCCCAGACCGTAGCCGGCGTGCTTGCAGGAACCGTAGCGGCGCAGGTCAAGGTAGTACTTGTACTGCTCGGGATTCATGCCCAGGTCCTTGATGCGGGCCTCGAGCAGATCCAGGCGCTCCTCGCGCTGGGAGCCGCCGATAATCTCGCCGATACCGGGAACCAGGCAGTCGGCGGCGGCGACGGTCTTGCCGTCCTCGTTCATGCGCATGTAGAACGCCTTGATCTCGGCCGGGTAGTCGGTCACGAAGGTCGGGCGCTTAAAGTGCTCCTCAGTCAGGAAGCGCTCGTGCTCGGTCTGCAGGTCGATGCCCCAGCTGACGGGGTAATCAAACTGGTGGCCAGCAGCGACTGCCTGCTCCAGGATTTCGACGGCCTCGGTGTAGGTAACGCGGGCGAAGTCGGAGTTGGCGACATGGTCCAGGCGCTCGAGCAGACCCTTGTCCACAAACTTGTTGAGCATATTGAGCTCGTCGGGGCAGGTGGCCATGACGTCCTTAAGGACGTACTTGAGCATGGCCTCGGCGTTATCCATGTAGTCGTTGAGGTCGGCAAAGGCCATCTCGGGCTCGATCATCCAAAACTCGGCGGCGTGGCGCGTGGTGTTGGAGTTCTCGGCACGGAAGGTGGGGCCAAAGGTGTACACGTCGCCAAAGGCCATGGCAAAGTTCTCGGCATTGAGCTGGCCGGACACGGTGAGGCTTGCATGCTTGCCGAAGAAGTCCTGGCTCCAGTCGACCTCGCCGGACTCGGTGAGGGGCGGATTTTTGGGGTCGAGCGTGGTCACGCGGAACATCTCGCCGGCGCCCTCGCAGTCACTCGTGGTGATGATGGGGGTGTTGACGTAGACAAAGCCCTGCTCCTGGAAGAAGCGGTGGATGGCGGCAGCCGCGACAGAGCGGATGCGGAACACGGCGCGGAACAGGTTGGTGCGCGGGCGCAGGTGCTGCTGGGTGCGCAGGAACTCGACGGTTGCGCGCTTCTTCTGCAGCGGGTAATCCGGGGCGCTGACGCCCTCGACCTCGATGGAGGTGGCAGAAAGCTCGAAAGGCTGGGGCGCATCGGGGGTCAGCTTGACGGTGCCGGTGCAAATGAGTGCGGCCGAGACGTTTTGATGGGCGATCTCGTCGTAGTTGTCGAGTGCCTCGCGGTTCATGACGACCTGCAGGTCGCGGAAGCAGCTGCCGTCGTTGAGCGTAACGAAGCCAAAGTTCTTCATGTCGCGGACGGACTTGACCCAGCCGGCGACGGTGACGGTCTGGCCGCCGAGCGGCTCGGCATCGGCATAGAGCTGCGCGATTTTGGTGCGGTTCACGTATCCTCCCATAACGGTTGAATGATAGTTATCCATACAGTTCGATATTCTAGCAGCTCGGCTCATTTGGGCTATACAGATAAGGCATTGGCGGGATGGTTTTTCAAACGAAAAGCGCCCGCGGCCAAATGGTCGTGGGCGCTTGACGAGGTGCCTTTTGGCTGTGTGGCGTGGGGTCTGGCTACTTGGTCTTGGCAACCAGCAGCGGGTCGCCAAGCTTGACGAGCGGGTTGCCGCCGATAAGCGTTCCAGACTCGCCGACATGGTCGATGCTCTTAAGACGATCGAGCTCGGAGACGATGACGGTCACGATGTCCTCGTGACCAGCGGCCTTAATGGCCTCGCGGTCGAAGCTGATGAGCGGCTGGCCTGCCTTGACCACATCGCCCATCTCGACAAAGCGGGCAAAACCCTTGCCGTTCATTTCCACGGTGCCCAGGCCAACATGGATGAACACGCGCAGACCGTCCTCGGTGATCATGCCGATGGAGTGGTTGGTGACAGTGGTGGCACCGATGCGGCCGTTGGCGGGCGCATAGATGGTGCCGGTAATGGGCTCGATGCCATAGCCCTGGCCAAGCATGCCCGAGGCGATCGTCTCGTCGGGAACCTCGTTCAGGTTGACGAGCACGCCGTTGACGGGGGCATAGATGACGCCTTCGCGGGTGGCGAAGCTTGCTGCGGGCGGAACGGACGCCTCGCCGGTCGAGGTGAAGGTGGACTTAAGCGAATCGAGCAGACCCATAGTTGCCTCCAACTTAAATAGGCGCATATCGCGCGTTTGGTTTGCCGGAAACGTTTCACATGTGTTTCGCGGCTTGGTCAACGCCCCTATTCTACGCTGCTCAACGATACCTCTGAACTGGGATTATGTGATATATCAGTTGAAGGGAAACTTATTGCCGGAGTGTTTCTGCGCCACGGGTTCAAGTGGGGTACGCTTGAAGGCGAAAAATAAGGGCGCATAATTTGCGCGAAGGGAGCACATATGATTGTCGAGAACCATGCGCTGTGGGGCGAGGAGCCGACCGAGGATTATCCGGCGACGTTTACGTATTTGGGTGCCGAGCCGTTGCCCGATAAACCGAATGGCCGCCGCCCCGCGGTGATTATCTGTGGCGGAGGTGCGTTTACGCATATCGCTCCGCATGAGCAGGATCCTGTGGCGTTTGCGTTTTTGGATCACGGTTACCAGGCCTTTGTGCTCAACTATGTCACGAGTTCTACGGGTGACGTGAGCTTTCCGCATCCCCAGGCAGATCTTGCCAAGATGGTCGCCACGGTGCGCGCCAACGCCGACGAGTGGCATGTCGATCCTAAGCGCGTGTGCGTCGTGGGCTTTTCTGCTGGCGGCATGATTTGCGCCTCGCTGGCAACACAGTGGAAGACCGGCCCCTTTGCGGCACTTGCCGGGGCGCGTCCGGACGACATTCGTCCCGATGCCGTGGTGCTGGGCTATCCATTGCTCGACTTTGCCTATGTGCGCGACATGCAGACGCGCGATCCGCGCATTGACTTGCGTGTGCCCAAGACGGGTGGCAAGACGGGGCGCGATTTGCTCAACGACTACCTGTCGATGGTGACGGGCGGCGAGGCAACTGACGAGCATCTGGCCGACATCTGCCCCACCACGCATGTTTCGCGTCAGATGCCACCGACCTTTGTGTGGGGCGTGTCCGACGACAAGACGGCGCCGATCGCGCAGGTCTACCCGTTTGCGCAGCGCATGGCCGAGGAGGGCGTTGCATGCGAGATGCACGTCTTCGACCAGGGTGGTCATGGCCTTTCGCTCGGCAACGCCAACACCGCGGTCGACAACGAGGACAAGCAGGTTTCCGTCCGTCCCTGGATCCGCCTGGCCTTCCGCTTCCTCGAGCGCCATCTGTAAGAGTCCCGGCATCCAAGCTCTTCAATAACTTGCGGTGAAATAGTTCCTATCTGGGGCATCAACCAGCCCATCCAGGAACTATTCCACCGCAACTTCGTTTTTGATGCCCCGTCCGGAAACTGCGCCCCAGTTTTGCCTTTCAAGGTGGGACGCAGTTTCCCATAGGGCCTCGACTGGGAAAGCGCGTCCCGTTTCGAGCGGGGATTCCGGGATGCATTTTCCGTAAGAGGCCTGTTTGGGAAACCATATCCCGTTTCGAGCCGGAATTCTGGGATGTAGTTTCCCCGAGAGGCCTCATCGGGAAACTATGGCCCTGAACTCTCCTGCCTGTCCCCATTGCGCCAATTTGCTGATTGAACATCGTTGTGTGTTCGCGCTATCATGCATGGTTAAATTGGTTAGCCGTGGCAAACGGTTAGCCAAGGTGAACATAAATGCAACGCCCTGTGGGCGCCGGGGGAGGAACACGGACGTGAAGCTCGATACGCTCGAGATTGGAAAGGACGCCGTTGTCGCATCGGTGGCATCGGACGACCAGGCACTCCGACAGCATATTTTGGACATGGGCCTAACGCCGGGCACCGAAGTCACCATGATGAAGTACGCCCCCATGGGCGACCCGCTCGAGATTCGCCTGCGTGGCTACGAGTTGACGCTGCGCAAGGATGATGCCGCACGCATTGAGCTCGTGGATGTGCACGACACCGATACCGGTCCGCGCGCCAACGCCGCAATCGGAACGACGGAGCATCCGGCACTCGGCGAGGGGATGTATTCGCCCCGTGCGGCAAAAACGGCCGTGCCCGAGGGCGCACCGCTGCATTTTGCCCTCGCCGGCAACCAAAACTGCGGTAAGACCACGCTGTTCAACCAGCTTACGGGCTCCAACCAGCACGTCGGTAACTTTCCTGGCGTGACGGTCGACCGCAAGGACGGCACCATCCGTAACCATCCCGAGGCAAGCGTTACCGATCTGCCCGGCATTTACTCGCTGTCGCCGTACACGGGCGAAGAGATCGTCAGCCGCCAATTCATCTTGGACGAAAACCCCGACGCCATCATCGACATCATCGACGCCACCAACATCGAACGTAACCTGTACCTGACGCTGCAGCTTATGGAGCTCGACCGCCCCATGGTCATCGCGCTCAACATGATGGACGAGGTGACGGCCAACGGCGGCGCCGTGGACGTCAATCTGCTCGAGAGCCTGTTGGGCGTGCCTGTTGTTCCCATTAGCGCTGCCCGCAACGAGGGTATCGGCGAGCTGGTGGATCATGCCTTGCACGTGGCGCGGTTCCGCGAGCGCCCCGGTCGCCTGGACTTCTGTGCGCCCGATGGATCGGACGGCGGCGCACTGCATCGCTGCATCCACGGCATTGCCAACCTGATCGAGGACCATGCCGTGACGGCGCACATCCCGGTGCGCTTTGCGGCGACCAAGCTGGTTGAGGGCGACGAGCTGGTGACCGAGGCGCTTCACCTGGATCGCAACGAGCTCGACGCTATCGAGCACATCATTACCCAGATGGAGGGCGAGGCCGGCACCGACCGCCTGTCCGCGCTGGCCGATATGCGCTTTAGCTTTATCGGCGACGTGTGCGGGCGCTGCGTCGTCAAACCGCACGAAAGCCGCGAGCACGTGCGCTCCGTCAAGATCGACCGCATCCTGACGGGTCGCTACACGGCCATTCCGGCGTTCCTGGTGATCATGGGCCTCGTCTTTTGGCTGACGTTTGGCGTGATCGGCGCGGCGTTGCAGGGACTCATGGAGGACGGTATCGCTGCTATCATCGCCTCGGCCGATGCGGGCCTCAAGGCGTTCGGCACCAACGACGTGGTGCGCTCGCTGGCTGTCGACGGCGTGCTTACGGGCGTGGGCAGTGTGCTGACCTTCCTGCCGATTATCGTCGTGCTCTTTTTGTTCCTCTCCATTCTGGAAGACTCGGGCTACATGGCGCGCGTCGCCTTTGTCATGGATAAGGTGCTGCGTCGTTTTGGCCTGTCGGGCCGCAGCTTTGTACCCATGCTCGTCGGGTTTGGCTGCACCGTGCCGGCTATCATGTCGACCCGTACGCTCCCATCCGAGCACGACCGCAAGATGACGGTCATGCTCACGCCGTTCATGAGCTGCTCGGCCAAGTTGCCGGTCTATGGTCTGCTGTGCGGGGCGTTTTTCCCACAGGCGACGGTTCCCGCCATGGTCTCGCTCTATCTGATCGGCATTGCGGTTGGCTGTATCGCGGCTTTGGTACTCAACCGCACGGCATTTAAGGGCGACCCGGTGCCGTTTATCATGGAGCTGCCCAATTACCGCCTGCCGAGCGTCAAGACGACGGTGATGCTGGCATGGGATAAGGCCAAAGACTTTATTACCAAGGCCTTTACCATTATCTTTGCCGCTACCGTGGTCATCTGGTTCCTTCAGACGTTCGACATCCGCTTTAATGTGGTCGCCGATCAGTCGCAGAGTCTGCTTGCGGGTCTCGGCAGCATCATTGCGCCGGCGCTGACGCCGCTTGGGTTTGGCGACTGGCGTGCATCCACGGCGCTCGTCACCGGACTTATCGCCAAGGAGAGTGTCATCTCGACCCTCACGGTGCTTTTGGGCGCGACCTCGCCCGCGGCACTGTCGACCATGTTTTCGCCGTTCACTGCCTATGTGTTCCTGGTCTTTACGCTGCTGTACCCGCCCTGTGTGGCAGCCATCGGCGCCGTCAAGAGCGAGCTGGGCGCGCGCTACGCCGTTGCCGTGTTCGCGTTTCAAGTGACGGTCGCCTGGATCGTGGCGTTTGTCGTGCATTCGGCGGGCATATTGCTGGGGTTGGCTTAGTTATGAATTGACGACGCAACCTCTGTGTATCGAATTGTTTTCGGCCCCGCTTCTGTACTGACGGATGCGGGGCCGTTGCTATATAATCGCCTCCGCTCAAAACGATTGGAGACGTTATATATGACTCAGGCAAGGCAAGACGGCATCACGCTCAGGCAGTGGCTCCCACTCGTCGGGCTCACCTGCTGTGCGTTCGTGTTCAACACGTCGGAGTTTATGCCCATCGGCCTTTTGACTGATATCGCCGCGTCGTTCTCGCTCACCGAGGCCCAGGCGGGCATCATGATCTCGGTCTATGCCTGGGGCGTCATGCTGCTGTCGTTGCCGCTCATGGTGTTCGCTTCGCGTTTCGAGTTTAAGCGGATGCTGCTGGGCGTGCTTGCCGTGTTCTCGCTCGGTCAGTTCCTGTCCGCTGTGGCGCCGACCTATCCCATCCTGGTCTGCGCGCGCCTGGTGGTCGCTTGCGCACATGCCGTGTTCTGGTCAGTCGCCTCGATTATGGCCTCGCGCCTGGTCGACACTCGCCACGGCGCGCTCGCCATCAGCATGATCGCCACGGGCTCGTCCATCGCGCAGATCTTTGGCCTGCCTCTCGGTCGCGCCATTGGCTTGGCCGTGGGCTGGCGCATGACGTTTGCCGTGGTCGGGGGCCTCTCAGCCATCGCGGTCGTCTACCAGGCAGCGGTGTTCCCGGCCATGCCGGCGGGTGAGCGCTTTACCGTCAAACAGCTGCCCGAGCTGCTCAAGAACCCGCTCCTCATCGCGCTCTACGCAGTCACGGTCTTCATGGCGACCGGCTATTACGCAAGCTACAGCTATATCGAGCCCTTCCTGGCGCAGGTCGCGCACGTCGATGCGGGCGCCATCACCATGACGCTGACGGCGTTTGGCTGTTCCGGCTTGGTGGGCAGCTGGCTGTTCAGCCGCCTGTTCGACGGGCACCGTTTTCCGTTCCTTGCTATCACGCTCTCCGGCGTGCCGGTGGCCCTGCTGCTCATGGGGCCGGCCGCATCGTCGCTCGTGACAGTGCTTGCCGTCTGCGCACTGTGGGGTTGCTGCGCCACGGCCTTTAACGTGGCGTTTCAGGCCGAGCTCATCAAGCACACGCCGGCAGATTCGTCGGCCGTCGCCATGTCGATCTTCTCGGGCCTGTTTAACCTCGGTATTGGCACGGGCACCGCAATCGGCGGCGCCGTGGTTTCGGGTCCCGGTATCGCTTGGATCGGCTTCGCGGGCGGGGCGATTGCCGTCGTGGGCGTCATCCTCGCCATCACGGTGATGTTCCCAGCCATACGCCGCGCAAAGCCCGTCGCCTAGCCACATCCTCCTCATCAGTTGCGGTGGAATAGTTCCTGTTTAAGGCTTCTGAAGGCCCAGACAGGAACTATTCCACCGCAACTTATTTTGGGGGAGAGGATACAAGCTGGGCATACAATGGATGTCGTTGTGTTGAGCTTACCGGGAGGCTGTTATGTGGGCATACGAGACGACGTTCTATCAGATCTATCCGCTGGGCTTTTGCGGGGCTCCGCGCGAAAACGCCGCGCCCGTTGCCGAGGATGAGCTCGCCCAGGCTGCCAACGCCGCGCCCAACCCCGATGCTCCTATCATGAAGGTCGCCCAATGGGCCGACTACATGCAGGAACTCGGCGTTGGCGCTGTGCTCATCAACCCACCGCTCGAATCTGATAGCCACGGCTACGATACACGCAGCCTGCGCCATATCGACCGTCGCCTGGGTGGGGACGCCGACTTTGCCGCCGTATGCGACACGCTGCATGCCCATGGCATCCGCGTGGTGCTCGATGCCGTCTTCAACCACGTCGGCCGCGGTTTTTGGGCCTTCCGCGATGTGCAGGAGCGCAAGTGGGACTCGCCGTACAAGGACTGGTTCCACATTAGCTTTGACGGCGATTCCTGCTATGGCGACGGCTTTTGGTACGAGGGCTGGGAAGGCCATTTTGAGCTTGTGAAGCTCAACCTGCAAAATCCCGCTGTGGTCGATTACCTGCTCGAGTCCGTGCGCCGCTGGGCCGAGGTCTTTGGCGTCGACGGCCTGCGCCTGGACGTTGCCTATATGCTCGACCGCGACTTTATGCGCCGCCTGCACGTCTTTACCCGTGAGCTCAAGCCCGACTTTGTGCTGATCGGCGAGACGCTCCACGGCGACTACAACCAAATCGTCAACGACGAGATGCTCGACTCCTGCACCAACTACGAGTGCTACAAGGGCCTGTACTCCAGCTTTAACTCGGTCAACATGTTCGAGATCGCCCATTCGCTGCACCGCCAGTTTGGCGGCGATCCGTGGTGCATCTACCGCGGCAAACATCTGCTGTCGTTTGTCGACAACCACGATGTGCCGCGCCTGGCAAGTATCCTCACCGACAAGTCGTGTCTGCGTCCCGCCTACGGCATGCTCTTTGGCATGCCGGGCATCCCGTGCGTCTACTATGGCAGCGAGTGGGGGATTGCCGGCGAAAAGGGCGGCCCCGATGGCGATTGGGCGCTACGTCCTGCGCTCGATGAGCCTGCGCCCAACGAGCTGACGGCCTTCATCAAGCAGCTCGCGCACCTGCGCTCGACAGACGGTGCGGCGGCACGCGCTCTCAACTACGGCGCGTACCGCAATGTGGTGATCCAGAACAAGCAGCTGCTGTTCGAGCGCGCCTGCGACGACGCGACGGTGCTCGTGGCGGTCAATGCCGTGAACGAGCCCTATACCTTTGGTGCCGGCGAACTCAACGGCTCCTTTGTCGACCTGCTTGCCGACGGCGCGCTCGCGGTCGAGCTTACGGGTACCCTCGAGCTTGCACCCTACGAGGTGCGCTATCTGCTGAGGGCCTAGCTCGTGGACGCGCCGGACGAGGGCTATCAACATATTGAGCATGGGTTTGAGCCCGTGTTTGACGAGCGCTCGCGCGTTTTGGTACTGGGGTCGTTTCCCTCGGTGCTCTCGCGTGCCAATGCCTTCTACTATGGCAATCCGCAGAACCGCTTTTGGCGCGTGATGGCCGCGTGCCTCGGTGTGCCCGTGCCGCCCAACGAGGGCAATCCTTTGGCAAGTGGTGAGCCCGCGACGCTCGATGCCTCGATTGCCGCCAAGCGCTCCATGCTGCTCAACGGCGGTGTGGCCCTTTGGGACGTGATCGAGGGCTGTGACATCAAGGGCTCAAGCGACGCCAGCATCAAAAACGTCGTTCCGGCGCATGTCGAGCGCATTACCGGCGCAGCTCCCATTGAGCAGGTGATATGCAACGGTGGTACAGCTGGTCGGCTCTTCAAGCGCTATCTACAAGAACGCACGGGGCTGTCGGCCATCGTTCTGCCGTCGACTAGTCCCGCCAATGCGGCATGGCGCCTGGAACGCCTTGTCGAGCGCTGGCGCGAGGCCGTTGACTGGGGCGCTCTGTAATTTAGATATCTGATTGGGCGCGGGTGCCGAGGCATTTCATGATGGCATGCCAGATCGGTGCGGGCAGCGCGGGCTTGACGCGCACCATGCCGTCGGCATCGACGCTACCGGCATTGCCACCGCCAAGCAGCTGCGCATGCTCAATGGAGCAGCCCATGCGCACGGCGCCCACAAGCTTATCCATCGCTTCCGAAAATGGTCGGCGCAAGAGGCCCATGCGTGGGGAATGACGAAGCGCCGCAATGCCGCCGCCGGCACAGATGACAACGCCGTCGCACCATGGCAGGTCACGTAGAATACATGCCCGGTACAGGCGGTCGAGGACTTCGTCCGTCTGCTTGGCGTTTTTGGACAGGGCCTGGACGACGACATAGACGCGTGTCTCTGTATTTCCAAGGCGATCGAGTATCTGCTCGACAGCGATCATAGCCTCATCGTCAAATGCATCATCAACAGCGAGCACCATGCCATCGACTGCACCGGTGTCATTTGCCTTCAAGTTGACCGGGCGGGGGAGTGCGGTGCCGGAAAGCTGAGCATAGGCGGCGATGGCATCCTGCAGGTCCCAGAGCAAAAACTCAAGATCGGCGCTCTCGGGAATACTGACAAACGCGATGTTATGCAGTGCTTTTGGTGCATAGCCGCGTGCGGTCGTCTCCATGCCGCCTCCTTTCCGGTTGGTTTCCGTTTAGGTTACACCGTCTGGTGGCGCTCCGCCGCGCTATCCTAGTGCAACCCTTACGAAAGGAACGCCATGCGTCTGCCAATGAATACCTCGCTTGCCACGCTCAAGTCCTCCGGTATCCGCCGGATCAACGCACTCGCCGCGCAGCATCCGGGATGCATCGCGCTCGCGCTCGGCGAGCCCGATTTTCCCACGCCCGATGTGATTAGCGCCGAGGTGACCGCCGCGCTGGACCGTGGTGACACGCATTATCCGCCCAACAACGGTCGCCCCGCCCTGCGCGAGGCGCTGTCCGCATATATGGGCGACGCGGGCCTTTCGTTTTCTGCTGACGAGGTCATCCTGACCGATGGTGCGACCGAGGCCCTGTCGGCTACGTTTATGGCCATGCTCAACCCCGGCGACGAGGTCATTATCCCCACGCCGGCCTTTGGCCTGTACGAGAGCATCGTCGTGGCCAACCACGCCCAGGCGGTCTTTTTGGATACGGAGCCTGCGCAATTCCAGATTGACGAGGAAGCGCTTCGCGCCTGTGTGACCCCGGCGACCAAGGCCGTCGTTATCTGCTCGCCCAACAATCCCACGGGCTGCATTCTTAACGCGGCATCGCTCGACGCCGTGGCGCGCGTGGCGGAGCAGGCGGGCATCTACGTAGTCTGCGACGACGTATACAACCGCCTCGTCTATGTGGATGGCTACGAGCGCTTCGCCCAGCGCCACCCGGAGCTACGCGAGCAGACGGTCGTCATCGAGAGCTTCTCGAAGCCCTGGGCCATGACCGGCTGGCGCTTGGGCTGGCTCGCAGCCGCAGCCCCCGTCATCGCCGAGATTGCCAAGGCTCACCAATACTTAGTATCGAGTGCCGTCTCCTTCGAAATGGACGCCGCAGCCCGAGCCCTGACCGTCGACCCCACCCCCATGCTCAAAGTCTACCGAGCCCGCCGCAAACGCGTGCTCGCGGCCTTAAACGCCATGGGCCTCGACGTAGTGGAACCAGCCGGCGCCTTCTACGCCTTCCCCAGCATCAAACAATTCGGCCTAACCAGCGAAGCCTTCTGCATCAAAGCCATCGAAGAAGCCAACGTAGCCCTAGTTCCGGGCGACTGTTTCGGCACCGAAGGTCACATCCGCTTAAGCTACTGCGTAAGCGATGAAAATCTGGACGAAGGTCTCCGCCGCCTGTCCGCCTTCATTTCAACTTTGTAGCCCTAAGGGATGCAACACATCAGCCCACCGACCCAAGCATTATGAGTGGGGCGCGCCGGCCAACGGAAAACCGGGCTGCCCCATAGTTGACGCCGGCCGCGCCGCCGAAGGCCAGGCGCAAGGTTTTCGTAGATTCCGCACGAGCCGAAGAGCACTTAATGTGCTCTTCGTGCGAGCCAGGACTTGATCGAGCGAAAACCTTGCGCCTGGCCTTCGGCGGCGCGTGCCGGATGGTGGAATTGTGTGCAGCCCGGTTTTCCGTTGACCGACGCCGGGGTCCCCGCCATAATACTTTCGGTTCACGCACGAATCCGCTGCCAGAGACAGCCGGTGCAAACGGGCATCGCCCGCGAGCTTAATGGGATATCCCGCCAGCCGAGGTGGTCGAGTAGATATGTCTTCTCGCCCCCGTCGCTCATGCAGCGCGGGGGCTTTCTTTTTGGACATGCCCCCGTCACGTCCTTGTGGCGGACCGTGCCCGGAAAGAATTCGAGGAGGTGTAATTCATGCCCCAGCAGTACAAAATCGACAAGGTTGCAGAGATTGAGTCCCGTATCGCCGAGAACGCCGGTCTGTTCGTCGTCAACTACAACGGTCTGACGGTTAAGCAGGCTCAGGAGCTGCGTCATCAGCTTCGCGAGTGCGGCGCCGAGATGAAGGTCTACAAGAATAACCTGGTCAAGATCGCTCTCAAGAACCAGGAGCAGCCCGAGCTCGACGAGATCCTCGCCGGCCCCGTCGCTTATGTGTTCTACGAGACCGAGCCGGTCGAGGCCGCTAAGACCCTTAAGGACTTCTCCGCTAAGTCCAAGGGTGTCCTTGAGATCAAGGGCGGTATCTCCGACGGCAAGGCCGTTTCCGCTGATGATGTTAAGGCTATCGCCGAGCTGCCCACCAAGGATCAGCTTCTCGGCCAGATCGCCGGTCTCATCTCCGGTTTCGCTCGCGACATCGCTGTCTGCGTCAACGGCGTTTCCTCTGGTCTCGCTCGTTCGATCCAGCAGGTCTCCGAGCAGAAGGCAGCCTAGTCGCTGTTTTCACCCGCGGCGGCAACGCCGCACCCCTGGCGCATTCGCGCCGTGTTTTAACTGATCTCCGTGCATCCGCACGGAAACCGAAAGGACTTAGAAATGGCTAAGCTTACCACCGATGAGATCATCGATGCTCTTAAGGAAATGACCCTTCTCGAGGCTTCCGAGCTCGTCAAGGCTATCGAGGACACCTTCGGCGTTTCCGCCGCTGCTCCTGCCGCTGTTGTCGCCGCTCCTGCTGCTGGCGCTGCTGAGGCCGAGGAGAAGACCGAGTTTGACGTCGTGCTCGAGGGCTTCGGCGACAACAAGATCCAGGTCATCAAGGCCGTCCGTGAGCTCACCAACCTTGGCCTGAAGGAGGCCAAGGAGGTCGTCGAGGGCGCTCCCAAGGCTGTTCTCGAGGGTGCCAAGAAGGAGGACGCCGAGGCTGCCAAGGAGAAGCTCGAGGCTGCTGGCGCTGCTGTCACCCTCAAGTAATCAGGCTCTCTCGCCAGATTTCTTTGCAGACGGGGTTCGCATTGCGAGCCCCGTCTTTTTTGTTTTGGCCCCTCATTCCCATTGTTCGGCACGCAGAACACTGCCGTCTTCGCCGTGCCAATCCCGTTACCGCTGGGGCGTAAAATTGCACCATTCGAGCAATAATTTGCGTTGACCTGCTGAAGAATTGCGTTTGCCTTACGGCGACGCATGTCTCCGGCGGTAAGATACTTCGGTATCGCAATTTGGTCTGCGGCCGCCGTGCCGCACGCATGGGGCGCATTCTGCGCCTGCGAAAGGATCCTTGAATAACATGAAGGCAATCATCCCCGCCGCCGGTCTTGGCACGCGTTTTCTGCCTGGCACTAAGTGCACGCCCAAAGAGATGCTGCCGGTGCTCGACAAGCCGGTCATCCAGTATGTCGTTGAGGAGGCGCTCGACCCCGAGGAGGTCGACGACGCCATCATCGTTACCTCGCCCGGTAAGCCCGAGCTGCTGAGCTACTTCCAGCCCGACCGTTCGCTCGAGAACCTGCTGCGCGAGCGCGGCAAGAACGCCTATGCCGATGCCGTCGCCCACGCTGGCGGTATGCCGGTCGACTTCCGCTATCAGTACGAGCCCAAGGGTCTCGGCCATGCTATCCGCTCTGCTGCCGACGCCGTGGCAGGGGAGAACTTCCTGGTTCTTCTGGGCGACTACGTTGTGCCTAACCGTGACATCTGCGACAAGATGCTCGCCGTTTCCAAAGAGCACGGTGGCGCTTCGGTTATCGCCGTCGCTGCTTGCTCGCCCGAGGAAGTCAGCCGCTACGGCGTTATCGCCGGCGATCGCGTTGGCTCGCTCGAGGGCTTCGAGAATGCCGCTGACGACGAGCCCGGTGCCGTTTGGCGCATCGGCGGCCTGGTTGAGAAGCCCGCTCCCGAGGCGGCTCCGTCCAACCTGTACATCGTCGGTCGCTACCTGCTGAGCCCGCTGGTCATGGACCTGCTTGCTGATCAGCAGGCCGGTAAGGGCGGCGAGATTCAGCTGACCGACGCCATGGCACGTTCGCTCGACCGCGAGGCTATGTACGCTGTCGTCATCGACCCGCTGTCGGGCTACGATACCGGTACCCCGTCTGGCTGGATGGCCACCAACGCCCTTATGGCCGCAAGCGATCCTCGCTTTGCCGACGCCTTCTGGGACGCCATCGACGAGCGCGGCGGCTTGATGCGCAAATAAGCCTTCGGGCATCGACATTTACGGGTGCAGACTTCGGTCTGCACCCGTTTTTTCAGCCAATGTGACAAAGGGACAATCCCTTTGTCACATCCTGCCGCTTCACCTGATTTCCTTCCAAGCAAAAGGGCCGTCCCGTGAGGGGCGGCCCGATTTGGCTGTGGGTTTGCTTGTCAGGCGCTATTCGACCGGATGGCCGCACTTGGGGCAGAACTTGGCTTCTGGCACGAGCGGGGTGCCGCAGTGGCGGCAGAATTTCGGGGCAGAAGATGCGACCGGCTGCTGGGAAATGTCTGCGAGGTGCTCCCCTGACGATTGCCATTGTGTATCAAATGCCGAATCAGCAGAAGACTGTTGAGCGACCTGTTCCTGCTGGGCATACTTCTTGTGGCGGCTGCGCTTGTGCTTCTTTGCTTTGGGTGCGGTGCCAGCGATGCTTGTTTGAGCTGCGGCGCGCTTTTTGCG
Organism: Collinsella aerofaciens; assembly: GCA_008671135.1. Classification (GTDB taxonomy): domain Bacteria; phylum Actinomycetota; class Coriobacteriia; order Coriobacteriales; family Coriobacteriaceae; genus Collinsella; species Collinsella aerofaciens_J. The sequence goes on along the minus strand of RQAP01000035.1, from coordinate 8,120 downwards.
ATGGACGCAAACGACTGCGATGCCGCCGATGATCATCAGGACAAGCGCAATTCCACCGCCAACAACGATTGACATGTTGTCCTGGGCAAAGAAGATGAGTTTTTCAATCGGGCTATAGTGGATATTCGACTTGTAGATGTCGATGTGCATCTTCGTGGGGTCTTCGACATCGGAATAGTCCACGAAGATTTTTTGGTCGTTATCGACGAGCTCGGGGATGCAAGAGCTATCCGATTTAATTTTACAGTCGACTCTCTGGCCCGTATTGGTGTCGATGAGGCGGATTGCGCTTGAATTATCGTGCGAGACTCCGGCCAGTGCGATATCGCCATTCCTCGAGATGTCGCTGATACTATCATACGAGTCTTCGTCGTCATTCCTAACTACATAGCGGATTTGCTTCCCAGAATGCGAATCGATGACAATAGTGTCGAAGTTTTCGCCGGTAAGGGCTAGGATATATTTTCCCCAGCCATAGATAACAATTTTATTACCGCCGGCTACTTTATCGATGTTGTTGCCATCGTAATCCGCTATGAAATAAGTTGTATATGGCGAATCGTCATCGTCGCTGGTAGTCCGTATGAGTAGTTTATCGGACCCGTCTGCCGTAGTTACCCCATCACATTGGGCGTTGCCTGGTATCTCTTTAATTGACGTGGAGCCATTGGGAATGTCGATTATCTTGAGCTTTCGATTCGAGCAGACATACAAACGCTTTCCATCCCTTGAGAGGACGGCATTCAAATCGTCTTTTTCGAACTTGTACGTAAATGTTTTCTTATTTGATTGCAGATTGAAAACGCAAAAATCACCGTATTTGCCATTCGAACAATAGGCAGTCAAGCTGTTTCCGTCTTCATTAAGCTCGATGCTGCCGGCCTCTAATTTCTTTGCGTGTATAGAGTGAGCGACCCGTTGTTGATCTTCGACGGAATAGACGATGACCTTGTCGTCTTCCAGCCAATAAAGATACTCGCCGTTCGAAGTGCTCTGAACATCGGATAGGCAGGATTTCGGTATGTCGATGGGAGTGACTTCACCGCTCTTAAAATCAAGCCGCGAATAACCGTAATATACACCATTAGCGTTATATTTATCGTAAGGGTCATAGTCATAGTCTGCGATGATGGCATAATTGCCGTCGTCTGTGGCCCATGCATACGTATCTTGGCCTTCGACGTCAACAGTTAACGACTTCTCCAGCTCCGGTGTCGGTAGGCCGTCAGCTAATGCTGCGGGGGGGGGGCAGCCAGCGGGGTCAGCGCCGCTACGATGCCGATTGTGGCTGCGATGATCCTCCCGCCTTTTCGGATGCTCTTGAACATGGTGATCCTTTCGTTGGGTTATAAGTAACTATCCAGTATCTTCATGCCGGATTCGAAGAATCTGTTGCGCAACATTGCCAAACGGGTGCAACAAGGCACCAGCCCCTTTGCCATAACCTGCCGGAAACTTCGACCCACAATTTGGTCGAATTCTGGGATGCGCTTTCCGCCTGAGGCCTCTAGCGGAAACTACGACCCGGAATATCGGCTCAGAACGGGATATGCTTTCCCAAACAGGGCTCAACCGGAAACTGCGTCCCAGTTAGGGGCCTCAAAACGGGACGCAGTTTCCGCCTGATCAACCCTCGCCGCCATTCCGCCATTCAGCAGCGCGCATCAGCAGTGCTGTTCACAGAAAATATATGAACAGATGTTCGATACACACCCATCTACCTGCACCTTTTCTGTCGAAAAACTTTGCTACTCCAAAAACTCAATCGCGTCAAGGCTTTTCTTGCCCAACGGTCGGTACCTGATAAACTATTAGGTTGCGATAACTGGCGAAGCCATGCCTCGCCAACCCACCGAGCATTTCCGTGAAGGAGGAAAAACCTGGTGACCTACGCATACACTGCCACTGAGCGCAAGCGCGTCAGCTTCGGGAAAATCCCGGAGGCCATGGAGCTCCCCAACCTTATCTCTGTTCAAAGGGAATCCTTTGAGCGTTTTAAGGACGAGGGCCTTCGTGAGGCGTTCAAGGAATCCAGCCCCATCCAGAGCCAGAACCATGTTCTCGAGGTTACCTTCGGCGAGCATCAGTTCGGCGACCCCGCGCACACCGTCGAGGAGTGCCGCGAGAAGGATATGACCTATCAGGCTCCGCTTCTGACCGACGTCCGTCTCACCAACAAGGAGACCGGCGAGATCAAGGAGCAGCTCGTCTTCATGGGCGACTTCCCCATGATGACCGATCAGGGCACCTTCATCATCAACGGTACCGAGCGTATCGTCGTCTCGCAGCTCGTCCGCTCCCCGGGCGTGTACTACAGCTCCGAGATGGATTCGGGCAAGCAGATCTACAAGGCCCAGATCATCCCGTCCCGCGGTGCCTGGCTTGAGTTTGAGGTCGACAAGCGTGACCAGCTCATGGTCTCCATCGACCGTAAGCGTAAGCAGAGCGCCACGATGTTCCTGCGCGCCCTTGGCATCGCCGTCACCAACGACGACATCATCGAGCTGCTCGGCAACTCCGATGTGATCAAGCGCACCCTGGAGCGCGACACCGCCCTCACTCGCGAGGACGCCCTCATCGAGATCTACCGTCGTCTGCGCCCGGGCGAGCCTCCCACCGTGGACGCTTCCCGCAGCCTGCTCGAGGGTCTGCTCTTCAACCCGCAGCGCTACGACCTGGCCCGCGTCGGTCGTTACAAGGTCAACAAGAAGCTCAACCTCACCACCGAGGAAGAGGTCACGGTGCTCACCGACGAGGATATCGTCGCGACGCTGCGCTACCTCCTGTCCCTCGCTGCCGGCGAGCAGGGCTTCAAGGTCGACGACATCGACCACTTCGGCAACCGCCGCATCCGTACCGTCGGCGAGCTTGTCGCCAACCAGTTCCGTATCGGCATGAGCCGTATGGAGCGCGTCGTCCGTGAGCGCATGAGCTCCCAGGACATCGACGAGATCACCCCGCAGTCGCTCATCAACATCCGCCCGATCGTGGCCTCCATCAAGGAGTTCTTCGGTTCCTCGCAGCTCTCGCAGTTCATGGACCAGGCGAACCCCCTGACCGGTCTGACCCACAAGCGCCGTCTGTCCGCACTCGGCCCTGGCGGTCTTGCCGGCCACAAGTCGGGCTCCAGCCGCCGCACCAACGTGCCGACGGCCGTCCGCGACGTTCACAACTCGCACTACAGCCGCATGTGCCCGATCGAGACCCCCGAAGGCCCCAACATCGGCCTGATCGGCTCGCTCGCCCTCTACGCCCGCGTCAACGAGTACGGCTTCATCGAGGCTCCGTTCCGTCGCGTCGAGAACGGCGTTGCCACCGACCAGATCGACTGGATGACTGCTGACGAGGAAGAGAAGCACGTCATTGCGCCGGCTAACACGCCGCTCGATCCCAAGACCAACGAGTTCATCACGACCGATGCCGAGGGCAAGGTCGTCCGTCCGCACACCGTGATCGCCCGTACCCGCGACTTCGACGGCTCCTTCGGCGCTCCCGCCGACGTGCCCGTCGAGGACGTCGACTACATGGACGTCTCGCCGCGTCAGATGCTCTCCGTCGCAGCCACGCTGATTCCGTTCCTTGAGCACGACGACGCCAAGCGTACGCTGATGGGCGCCAACATGCAGCGTCAGGCCGTGCCGCTGGTTCACCCCGCCGCTCCCTATGTCGGTACCGGCATGGAGCGTCGCGCCGCTCTGGACTCCGGCGAGGTCACCCTGGCCAAGAACGCCGGCGAGGTCATCTTTGCCGACGCCGCCAAGATTATCGTCAAGCATGCCGGCGGCATGGATGAGTACCATCTGGCCAAGTACCAGCGCTCCAACCAGTCCACCTGCATCAACCACCGTCCGCTCGTGCGCGTTGGTGACACCGTTGAGCAAGGCGAGCCTCTGGCCGACGGTCCTTCGACCGATCACGGCGAGCTCGCACTGGGCCAGAACCTCACCGTGGCCTACATGCCGTGGGAAGGCTTTAACTACGAGGACGGTATCGTCGTGTCCGAGCGCCTGGTGGCCGAGGACCTGCTGACGACCATCAACATCACCCGTCACGAGATCGATGCCCGCGACACCAAGCTCGGCCCCGAGGAGATCACCCGCGAGATCCCGAACCTCTCCGAGGACATGCTTGCCAACCTCGACGAGGACGGCATCATCCGTATCGGCGCCGAGGTCGGCCCTGGCGACATCCTGGTCGGCAAGGTCACGCCTAAGGGCGAGAGCGCTCTGACTGCCGAGGAGCGCCTGCTGCGCGCCATCTTCGGTGCCAAGGCCCACGATGTCCGCGACACCTCCCTTAAGATGCCTCACGGCGCTTACGGCCGCGTCATCGACGTCGTCCGCTTTAGCCGCGAGAACGGCGACGACCTGGCCCCCGGTGTCAACGAGCAGGTGCGCGTCTACGTCGCCCAGCGTCGTAAGATCCAGCAGGGCGATAAGATTGCCGGCCGCCACGGCAACAAGGGTGTTATTTGTAACGTTCTGCCGGTCGAGGACATGCCCTACATGGCTAACGGTACCCCGATCGACGTTATCCTCAACCCGCTGGGCGTTCCTTCGCGTATGAACGTCGGCCAGCTGCTCGAGTGCCACCTCGGCTGGGCCGCTGCCTGCGGTTGGGATACCGAGCAGGCCGACTCCGACAAGTACGTCCCCGGTCCGTTCTTCACCGCGACGCCCGTCTTCGACGGCGCCAAGGAGGACGAGATCGCCGAGGTCATCCGTCGTGCCAACAAGAACATGCTCAACAAGGCCACCGCTGCCTTTGGCGATCACATGCGCCCCGAGTTCGTCACCCAGCTTGATGAGCGCGGCAAGACCCGTCTGTTCGACGGCCGCACCGGCGAGGAGTTCCGCGAGCCCATTACCGTGGGTACGTCCTACATCCTCAAGCTCGGCCACATGGTCGACGACAAGATCCACGCCCGTTCGACTGGCCCTTACAGCCTGGTTACCCAGCAGCCTCTGGGCGGCAAGGCCCAGTTCGGCGGCCAGCGCTTCGGCGAGATGGAAGTTTGGGCACTGTACGCTTACGGTGCTTCCAACGTCCTGCAGGAGATCCTGACCGTCAAGTCCGACGATACCGTGGGCCGCGTCAAGACCTACGAGTCCATCGTCAAGGGCGAGAACGTTCCTGTCCCGGGTATCCCCGAGTCCTTCAAGGTTCTCGTCAAGGAGATTCGCTCCCTCGCACTGGACATCGAGCCCATGCACGATGCCGACGAGGACGCCTCCGCCCCTGTGACCGCCGAGGAGACCTCCGCTCTCGACGACCTGGCTGCGCTCGCCGGCGTTGACGCCGACGTCGAGGCCGAGGATGCCGAGACCGCCGAGGCACCCGAGGCTGTCGCCGCCACGACCACTGATAAGGAGTAGTTGACTGTGGCAGATTTCGAAGCTACTGATTTTGACTCGGTAAAGATCTCCCTTGCCTCCGCCGACCAGATCCGTTCCTGGTCGCACGGTGAGGTCAAGAAGCCGGAGACCATCAATTACCGTACCCTCAAGCCCGAGAAGGACGGCCTGTTCTGCGAGAAGATCTTCGGTCCCGCCAAGGACTGGGAGTGCTCCTGCGGCAAGTACAAGGGCATCCGCTTTAAGGGCATCGTCTGCGAGCGCTGCGGCGTCGAGGTCACCTCGGCCAAGGTGCGTCGCGACCGCATGGGTCACATCGAGCTCGCCGCTCCCGTGTCCCACATCTGGTACTTCAAGAGCCCCACGAGCTTCCCGATGAGCCGTATGCTCGACATCAAGTCCAAGGACCTCGAGAAGGTTCTGTACTTCGCCAGCTACATCATCACCGAGGTTGACTATGAGGCCCGCGAGGCCGACGCCGACGACCTGCGCGAGGAGCTCGCCGCCGATCTGGAAGAGATCGATGCCGAGTGCGCCCGCCAGATCGAGTCCCTCAAGGAGCAGGGCAACCCCGAGAACTTTGACGAGTTCTCCGACGAGGAGCCACTGACCCCCGAGGAGATCGCCTCTGGCATCGTCGACATCGAGGAAGAGTGCAAGGACGAGAAGCAGCTCCGCACGGACGCCTTCAACGCCTTCATGAAGCTCAGCGAGCGCGACCTCATTTCCGATGAGCCGCTGTTCCGTGAGATGACCCGTTACTACTCCATGTACTTCAAGGGCGGCATGGGTGCCGAGGCCGTCCGCGACCTGCTCGCTGCCATCGACCTCCCCTCCGAGGCCGAGAAGCTCAAGGCCATCATCGCCGACGAGGACTCCCAGAAGCAGAAGCGCGAGAAGGCCGTTAAGCGCCTCGAGGTCGTTGACGCCTTCCTGAAGGGCGGCAACAGCCCCGCGAACATGATCCTGGACGTCATTCCGGTCATTCCGCCCGATTTGCGCCCGATGGTCCAGCTTGACGGTGGCCGTTTCGCCGCGTCCGACCTCAACGACCTGTACCGTCGCGTGATCAACCGTAACAACCGACTCAAGCGCCTGCTCGACCTGGACGCCCCTGCGATCATCGTGAATAACGAGAAGCGCATGCTCCAGGAGTCCGTGGACGCCCTGTTCGACAACGGCCGTCGTGGTCGCCCGGTCTCTGGCCGTGGCGGTCGCCCGCTCAAGTCGCTCGCCGAGGCCCTCAAGGGCAAGCAGGGTCGTTTCCGTCAGAACCTGCTGGGCAAGCGTGTCGACTACTCCGGCCGTTCGGTAATCGTTACCGACCCCAAGCTGCTGCTGCACCAGTGCGGTCTGCCCAAGACCATGGCGCTGGAGCTCTTCAAGCCCTTCGTCATGAAGCGCCTGGTCGAGCTTGGCAAGGTCGAGAACATCAAGGGCGCCAAGCGCGCTATCGACCGCGGTGCCACCTTTGTGTGGGATATCCTCGAAGAGGTCATCGACGGCCGCGTCGTGCTGCTCAACCGTGCACCGACCCTGCACCGTCTGTCCATCCAGGCCTTTGAGCCGGTGCTGGTCGAGGGCAAGGCTATCCACCTGCACCCGCTGGTCTGCTCGCCCTTCAACGCCGACTTCGACGGCGACCAGATGTCTGTCCACGTGCCGCTGTCCAGCCAGGCTCAGGCCGAGGCCCGCGTGCTCATGCTCTCTGCGAACAACCTGCGCTCGCCGGCATCCGGCAAGCCGGTCAACATCCCCTCGCAGGACATGATCATCGGTGTGTACTACCTTACCCAGGTTCGCGAGGGTCTGCCGGGCGAGAACCACGTGTTCTCGAGCTTCGACGACGCGCTGCACGCCTATGACTGCCGCTCCGAGGTCGACATGCAGGCCAAGATCCAGGTCCGCGTGTCCGCTGCCGATGCCAACGTCATCAACGAGGACGGCACCCGTATCTTCCGCGTCAAGAACGGCAAGAACGAGTTTGTCGACTACGACGTCACCGGCAACAAGACCGCGCGCTTCGAGACCTCTATCGGCCGCATCATCTTCAACCGCCAGTGCCTGCCCGAAGACTATGAGTTCATGAACTACAAGATGGTCAAGGGCGACGTGGCCAAGCTGGTTGCCGATTGCTGCGATCGTTATCCCGAGGCCAAGGTCGGCCCGATTCTCGACGCCATCAAGTACTCCGGCTTCCACTACGCTACCCGCGCCGGCCTCACCATCTCGGTGTGGGACGCTCTCATCCCTGCCGAGAAGCAGGAACTGCTCGACCGCGCCCAGGCCAACGTCGACCAGATCAACGAGTACTTCGAGGAGGGCTTCATCAACGAGACGGAGCGCCACATCGAAGTCGTTAACGAGTGGACCGCTTGTACCGACAAGGTTGCAGCGCTCATGCTCGACATGTTCGACGAGGAGAACCCGCTCTACATGATGGCCGACTCCGGCGCCCGTGGTTCTAAGACCCAGCTGCGTCAGCTCGGTGGCATGCGTGGCCTGATGGCAGACATGTCCGGCGAGACGATCGACCTTCCCATTAAGGCGAACTTCCGCGAGGGTCTGCTGCCGCTCGAGTACTTCATTTCGACCTACGGCGCCCGTAAGGGCCTGGTCGATACCGCATCCCACACCTCGGACTCTGGTTATCTGACCCGTCGGCTGGTCGACGTGGCCCAGGACGTCATTGTCCGCGAGGAGGACTGCGGTACGCACGAGGGCGTCACCTACACCCTCATCATCCCCGGCACCACCGACCTCAAC
>RQAP01000008.1 GCA_008671135.1 Collinsella aerofaciens | reverse complement strand
CGGCCGAAGAGGCGTCAGCAGGTCAGTGGGTCATCGTCCCGGCATTCAGCATCAGGGTAGCGCTGCGACGCGGAAATCGCGCGCCGTTGCCGCGCCCCGCAGTGCCCGCTTCCCCCGAGAACAATTATCAGTGCAGGTAGACGGCTTGCGTATTCTCGGAAAACCGGGGGATGGTCGACCCATACGGTTCAAACGTAGTAGATAGGCCGTTTTCGTGACGCAGCCCCAAAACAGTCTTTTGGGACGGGTGGTATCCTTGGTAGCTCTGCGCTGCAAACGTACCTCAAACGCAAGGAGTCCCATGGATCTTATCGCCCAGCTCGCCGGCGAGCTCAACCTCAAGGCCGCCAACGTCGAGGCAGCCGTCAAGCTCATCGACGAGGGCAACACCATCCCCTTTATCTCGCGCTACCGCAAGGAAGCCACGGGCGGCATGGACGACGTCGCCCTGCGCGCACTCGACGAGCGCCTGTCCTACCTGCGCAATCTTGAGCAGCGCAAAGAGGACGTCATTCTGCTCATCGACGCCCAGGGCAAGCTCACGCCCGAACTCGAGCAGCAGATTCGCGAGGCCACGCAGCTGCAGCGTGTCGAGGACCTCTACAAGCCCTACCGCAAAAAGCGCATGACCCGCGCGCAGAAGGCCCGCGAGGCAGGCCTGGAGCCGCTCGCCAACATGATCATCATGCAGGCCTCGACCAAGGGCAGCGCGCTCGACGCCGCCGCGGCATACGTCAACGAGGGGGCCGGCTTCGACACGCCCGAGAAGGCGCTCGCCGGCGCCGCCGACATCGTGGCCGAGACGGTAGCCGAGGACCCCGAGAACGTCGCCGACCTGCGCGCCTTTACGCAAAACACCGCCGACATCGTCGTCGAGGCCACCGACCCCGCCGAGAAGACTCCCTACGAGCCCTACTACAACTTCGACGAGCCGCTGCGCCGTATACCCAACCACCGCGTGCTGGCTATCGACCGCGGTGAGCGCGAGGGCAAGCTCCGCGTGCGCGTGAACGTCGACGGCACTGCTGCCACGGCACGCCTCGGCAGCCGCTGGCCCCGTCGCCAGGGCGTGTTTGCGCCCGTCTTTGACGCCGCTATCGCCGACGGCTACAAGCGCCTCATGGCCCCCTCGCTGGAGCGCGAGGCCCGCGCCAAACTCACTGTCCGTGCACAGACCGAGGCCATCAACGTCTTTGCCAAGAATCTCGAGGGCCTGCTCTCGGCACGCCCCGTCCGTGGCGCCCGCGTGCTCGCGCTCGACCCGGGCTACCGCACCGGCTGCAAGGTCGCCGTCATGGACGAGACCGGCAAGCTACTCGACCACGGCGTGGTCTACCCCACCAAGCCGCGCCACGACGTCGCCGGCACCAAGCGCGAGCTCGCTCGCCTCGTCAAAAAGGACGGTGTCAACACCATCGTCATCGGCAACGGCACCGCTAGCCGCGAGACCGAGGAAGTAGTCTCGGAGTTCATTGCCGAGCAGGCGCCCAGCCTTCGCTACACCATCGTCAACGAAGCCGGCGCGTCGGTGTACTCCGCCTCCGAACTCGCAAGCCAGGAGTATCCCGACCTGGACGTCACCGTGCGCGGCGCCATGAGCCTGGGCCGCCGTCTGCAAGACCCGCTGGCAGAGCTCGTCAAGATTCCGCCCCAGTCCATCGGCGTTGGCCAGTACCAGCACGACCTTGACCAGGCAGAGCTTTCGCGCACCCTGGGCCACGTGGTGGAGGACGTCGTCAACCGCGTGGGCGTCGACGTAAACACCGCGAGCGCGAGCCTGCTGGGATACGTATCGGGCATCACGCCGAGCGTGGCCAAGAGCATCGTGGCCTACCGCGAGGAAAACGGCGCCTTTACCGATCGCCGCCAGCTCAAGAAGGTCCCCAAGCTGGGACCCAAGGCATATCTCAACGCCGCGGGCTTCCTGCGCATCAGCGGCGGCAGGAACCCGCTCGACGCGACAAGCGTCCACCCCGAGAGCTACGAGGTGGCCACGTCCGTCTTGGAGCGCGCAGGCGTTAAAGCCAGCGAGCTCAGCCGTGGCGGCGTGCCCGACATTGAGCGCCGTCTGGGCAGCATCTCGGCGCTGGCAAGCGACCTGGACTGCGGCACCCTCACGCTCATCGACATCGTCAACGAGCTCAAGAAGCCCGGCCGCGACCCGCGCGACGACGCGCCCGAGGTGGTCTTTAGCCGCTCGGCACTTTCTATCGATGACCTGGAGCCCGGCATGGAACTCAAGGGCACGGTGCGCAACGTCGTAGACTTTGGCGCCTTCGTCGACGTCGGCGTGCACCAGGACGGCCTCGTGCACATCTCCAAGCTGGCTAACCGCTTCGTCAAGCACCCGAGCGACGTGGTACGCGTCGGCGACACGGTAAAGGTGTGGGTGGAAAAGGTCGATCGCGACCGCAAGAAGATCTCGCTCACCATGGTGCAGGGGAAGTAAACCACCTAAAGCAAGGGTCCCCCCTCTCGCGACGTGCAAAATCGCGAGTATTCTGCAATTTCCGCCGCCCCGAACGCCCCTCAGAGGCAATAAAGTCAAAAACAGCCCCCGTTTTAGCGTCGTCAGAGCCAAAACGGGGGCTGTTCCGTGCTTCAGCTAGCTGATAAAAACCTTTACCTTGCTGAATACTCTCGATTTTGCACGTCGCAGGCGGGGGTACCTTTGTCCACGGCAGGATATGGAAGCCAAACACCAACCTACTAGCAAGTTCGTGTCGGCAGCCCCGGCCTTTCCTTTGCCTAGCGCGACCCTCGCGAAGCGCGTGAGCGATAGGGAAAGGAAAGGCCGGGGCGAACAACCCTCGGCGCAGCCAGCGTTCGCGTTACGGCAGGATATGGAAGCCGAGCGAGGCGATATCCTTGGCAAAGCCGCGCACGGTGTCGAGCGAGACCTCGTAGGGGTCACGGCCGATGTTCTTGCGCTTGGCCAGGATGCTGTTGGGCACCGTGATGATCTGGCAACCGCAAGCTTCGGCCTGGTAGATGTTGATGAGCTCGCGCGTGGACGCCCACAGGACCTCGCAGTTGGGCTTGACGGCGGCCTTCTTGACCGACTCCGTCACAAACGGAATGGGATCGACGCCGGTATCGGCGATACGGCCGGCAAAGAGCGAGATGATGGACGGCGTCTCGGCGTCAACGGCCTCGACCATCTCGTCGACCTGCTCGGGCGTAAAGATAGTGGTGACGTTGACCTTGATGCCATCGGCCGAAAGCTTGCGGACCAGCTCGGCGGTGGACTCGCCCTTGGTGGTCACGCACGGAATCTTGACGTAGACGTTGTCGGCCCAGGTAGCGATCTCGCGGGCCTCGACCTCCATGGTCTCGACGTCATCGGCAAAGACCTCAAACGAGACGGACACATCGGTGATGTGAGCCAGAACCTCCTTGGCAAACGCGCGGTAATCCGTCACGCCACCCTTCTTCATAAGGGACGGGTTGGTCGTGAAACCCTGAACGTTGCCGTTCTCGTACATGTCGAGCATGCCCTCGAGGTTTGCACCGTCAGCGAACACCTTGATTGCCATCTGCCTGATTCCTTTCGTTAGCATACGGCCGATAAACTGCTAAACACTTTACCTATGTTTATCAAGGCGTGAGCTGCGGGTTTTTATCTTCTCGGCGAACGGTATAAACGCTTTAGTGTTTGGTTTGATAAATCGGTTGAGCATGCAAAAGCAAAGAGCCGCAGTTTAGGCAAACGTCAGAATGCGGGATTCATTAGATGAGGCCGAAATGCTGCATGGCGGTGACGGTGCCGTCGTGTGCGACATCGTCAGTCACGTAGTCGGCGACCGCTTTGACCTCGGACATGGCGTTGCCCATGGCGACAGCCGTCTCGACGGCAGCGAGCATGCCCAGGTCGTTGCCCGAATCGCCAAAGCCAAAGGTGCGCGCATTTCCCTCGCGGCCCAGATACGCCAGCGCTCGCGCCACGCCCACGCCCTTGTTGATGCCCATGGGGCTCAGCTCGCGATTCCGACCACCGGTATTGCACAGCTCAAACTCGCGATCGATAAAGCCGTCATCGTTGGCAACGCGAGCCAAACTGGGCACATTGAGGCATACCTTGCCCACGCGCAGACTGCCGTCGACGCGCATTTCCTCGGCGCTGTGCACCACAGAAGTGCCGATCAGAGACGACTGCTCAACACCCGCGGGTTCCAGGGCAAAAGTAGCCACGTTGGTCTCGAAAAAGGCCTCAATCCCTGCCGCGGCCATACGGCGTGCAAGCTCCTCGATAACGTCCTCGCCAAAGCAGTCCTCATGCACCACGCGGCCCTCGACCTCGAGCGTGGCGCCCGCCATGGCAACGACACCCGCGGGGTCGAGCGCACGCAAGCTGTCCGCGATGAGCCACAGGGGGCGACCCGTGCAGATAAACGCCTTGTGCCCCGCGTCGCGCAGACGATGAAACGCCTCGACGACCATCTGCGAGGGGCGAACCGCCGAAAAGTCCTTATCGGTCATATCGTCGGGATCGAACGACGTCAGCGTGCCGTCCACGTCAAAAAAGAGCACGGCGGAATCGGGGCACGCATCAATCATATGGGTTCCTTTCGAGGATAAGGGCAAACGAAGCATCCATCATATAATGAAGCGACGCAACCAGAGAGGTCACCCATGGAATTTTACGCAAGCTGCCCCGAGGGCTTTGAGTCCGCACTCGCCGATGAGCTTAAACGCCTCGGGCTTTCGCATGTTCGCCGGCTGAAGGGCCGCGCTACATTTGAGGGCGAGCTCGAGCAAGGCTACCGAGCATGCCTGTGGTCGCGCCTGGCGAGCCGCGTGTTCGTGGTGCTCGGGCGCTTTGAGGCGCAGAATGCCGATGAACTGTACGATAGCGTTTACGACATCGCCTGGGAGAGCATCGTCCGCCCCGGCGCCACCATCGCCATCACAGCCCGCGGCGTGACCGAGCAGCTGCGCAACACGCGCTTCTCGGCCCTGCGCGCCAAAGACGCGCTGTGCGACCGTCTGGCCGAGACCACGGGCCGTCGCGCCGACGTCGATGCTGCCGACCCCGACGTTCACCTGCTGCTTTCGCTGCGCCAGCGCCGCGCGAGCATCAGCCTGGACCTTTCAGGCGACCCGCTGTTCAAACGCCTGCCGCCCGCAGCGACCCGCGCCGGCGAGGGCGCGCACGTGCTGCGCCCCGACTACGCCGCCCTGGTGCTGGCGCAGGTCGGCTGGACCGCACTGTGCGAGCGCGAGCTGACGGCCGATGATTACGAAAACGAAGCGCTGCCTACGCTGATCGACGCCTCGTGCGCCGGCGGCGGTCTGCTGCTGGAGGCCGTGAACATTCTGACCGACCGCGCCCCGGGCGCCGCACGCGAGCGCTGGGGCTTTGAGGGCTGGCAGCTGCACGACGCCGCCCTGTGGGAGCAGCTGCTTGCCGAGGCGCGCGAGCGCGAGACCGCGGCGCGTGAGCGCCAGGCGCGCATCGTCGCCGTGGACATTGACCCCGCCGCCCGCAAGACTGCCGAGCGCATGGTCAAGTGCGCCGGCTACAAGCGTTTTGTCGACTTTTGCGCTGCCAAGCCAGCCACCGTGCTGGACCACGCGGGCGCCGTCGCCGGTGCCGCCGTGGTCGCGGACACCACCGAGACCCCGCTTTCGCTCATGCACGACGCCATGACGCTGGTCGGTGAGCTGCGCCGCGCGCCCGAGCTTTCCGCGGCGCCGGTCGCCGCGCTCACCCGCGATGGATTGCTGGCCCGCGCGCTCCACGCCGAGCCCGAGCGCTCGATCGCCGTCATGCCCAACAACGAAGAGGCGACCGTCGAAGTCTGGCCTTCGCTCGACCACGCCGCCGCAGCGTTTGAGGCTTCGACCAGTGCGGATGCCGAGGCCGAGGTCACGGATGCCGACGAAGTCAACGACAACGCCGCCGGCACCCCTATGCCCGAGCCTGCCGCCACACTCGACCTGGGCGATGGCAAGCCGTTGCCCGTGCTCATCCCCGAGTCCGAGCAGTTCGCCAACCGCCTGCGTAAGAACGCCCGTCTGCGCCGCAAGTGGGCAAAGCGCGAGGGCGTGAGCTGCTACCGCGTCTACGATGCCGACCTGCCCGACTACTCCGCCGCCATCGACCTGTACGAGGGTTGCCCGCAGACGCCGGGCCGCTGGCTCGTCATCGCCGAATACGCCGCGCCCAAGACTATCGACCCCGCACTGGCCCAGGCCCGTATGCTCGACATCTTGGCCATCGCGCCGCGCATCCTGGATGTTCCGGCCGAGCACGTGCACGCCAAGGCCCGCATGCGTTCGCGCGGCGGCTCGCAGTACGGTAAGCAGGGCGCCGGTAAGGGCGCATCGGGCGAGCGCGCCAACATCGCGCGCCGTCGCCTGCCGCTCATCGAAGAGGGCGGCCTTACCTTTGCCGTCAACTTTGACGACTACCTGGACGTCGGCATCTTCCTGGATCACCGCGTCACCCGCAACCTAGTGCGCGAGCACGCCAAGCAGGCGCGCCGCTTCCTCAACCTGTTTGCCTACACCGGCACCGCCACCTGCTATGCGGCCGACGGCGGCGTCGAGGAAACCGTGACAGTCGACCTTTCCAACACCTACCTGGACTGGGCCGAGCGCAATATGCGCCAAAACGGCTTTGTTGGTCCGCAGCATCATTTTGTGCGCGACGACGTGCTCGCCTGGATCCGCGACCAGCGCCAGACGCGCAACCGCTGGGACCTGATCTTTGTCGACCCGCCCACGTTTTCGAACTCGTCCAAGATGGGCCGCCGTACCTGGCATGTCCAGCGCGACCATGTTGAGCTTTTGGCCGGCGTATCTCGCCTGCTTGCACAGGGCGGACATGCCATCTTTAGCTGCAACCTGCGCGGCTTCCGTCCCGAGACACGCAAGCTCGCCCGCGCGGGCGTGGTGCTGGAGGACATTACGGCGCAGACCATCCCCGAGGATTTCGCACGCAACCAGAAGGTGCACCACTGCTATATCGTGCGCCGCCTGCCCATTGAGGACGCCATGGCCGAGGTCGGCTTTAGCGCCGAGGAGATTGCCGAGCGAACCGAGGAGCTGCGCAACCCCGAGGTCCGCAAGCCCCGTGCAGCAGTGCCCGCGCACGCGCAGACCGGCAACGGCAAGTCCAACTTTGCCGGCAAGCCCTCCCCCGCCGGCAAGCTCAAAAAGAAGAAGTTCTACGCCAGCAAGCCCAAGGGCAAATAACAAAGTTGCGGTGGAATACGGACTGCTTTGCCTGGAATTAGGTAAATTTAGACCGTATTTCACCGCAACTCATATTGGGATGGCGGACGCCGTCCTACCCTTGGGTGACCAGGCGATAGCCGATACCCACGTGCGTTTGGATATAGCGCGGATGCGCGGGGTCGGACTCGATCTTCTTGCGCAGCGTGCCCATAAAGACGCGCAGGCTCGCCAGGTCGCTCTTAGTTGCCGTGCCCCAAATCTCGTGCAGGATAAACTGGTGCGTCAGTACCTTGTCGGCGTTATGTGCCAGCAGGCACAGGAGCTTGTACTCAATCGGCGTCAGATGCAGCTCCTCGCCATCCATCGTGGCAATGCCGGCATCAAAGTCGATATGCAGCTCGCCGGTATCGAACGAGCCCTCGGAGGCAACGCCGCCTGTCTGTGCATACGAAAGACGCCTGAGCGTCGTGCGAATGCGCGCGAGCAGTTCCTCGACCGAAAACGGCTTGGTCAGATAGTCGTCGGCACCGGCATCGAGCGCGCGGATTTTGTCCGCATCCTCGCTGCGCGCCGAGACCACGATAATCGGCATGCCCGACCATGCGCGCACCGACTCCACCACCTTGACGCCGTCCATATCGGGCAGGCCCAGATCGAGCAGCACAATGCTCGGTGCCTGCGATGAGGCGGCGGCGATGGCGGCATGGGCGGTCTCCACGGCCATATGACGCAAGCCGTGCGCCTCGAGCGCGGCAACGATAAGATTGCGAACGGCGGGGTCGTCCTCAACGACCAAGATGAGCGGTTTCACGGCAGAGTTCGGCACAGCGCTACTCCTTATCAAACGAAACGTCGGCGGCGGGAAGTTCAATCGTAAAGACCGAACCGTGCGGGTCCGCCGCAGCAACCTCTATGCTACCGCCATGTGCCAACGCAATGGAACGGCAGAGCGAAAGACCCAGGCCAACGCTGCGGTGGCTGTCGGCCAGACCATGGTTGGCGGTATAGAACGACTCAAAGATCCGCTCGCGATCCTCGGGTGCGATGCCCGGACCATCATCGGCCACCGAGCACGCCACGCGTCCATCGTCGACGCTAATCGAAATCATGATATGCGAGCCTGCGGGCGTATAGGTGATGGCGTTGTTCACCAGATTGACCACCAGCTGCACCATCAGGCGCGCATCGACGTTGACGAGCGCCGGCTCATCGCACGCCACCACCTTAAGGTCGTGCTCGCGCACGGCAGGGTTCACGTGGCGCAGCGCCTCCTCGACGATATCGTCCATGAGCTCGAGCGTAGTCGACAGACGCATGCCGCCGCCCTCGAGCTTGGTGATGGCGAGCAGATTCTCGACGGTGGCGTTGAGCCACAGCGCATCCGAGCGAATGGATAGAAGCAGGCCGCGGCGCGTCTGGGCATCGAGCACGGCGGTGCCGGTCGAGCCCTGGTCGAGCAGCACGTCGGCATTACCCGAAATACTGGTAAGCGGTGTGCGCAGATCGTGCGAGATGGAGCGCAGCAGGTTGGCGCGCAGCTGTTCGTTTTTGGCGAGCACCGCCGCCTCCTCACGGGCCTCCATGGCGCGGGCGCGGTCGAGCGCCAGCTCGCCTTCGCTCACGATGGCATCGGCAAGCGTCCGCTCCTCGTGTGTTAGCACATCGGGCTCGGCAACGATAGCCAGCACGCCCACCACCGAGGCGGGGTCGCCCGAACGGACGAAGCCGTCGCCCGTGCGAACCGTCAGGTAGATGCCATAAA
Organism: Collinsella aerofaciens; assembly: GCA_008671135.1. GTDB lineage: Bacteria > Actinomycetota > Coriobacteriia > Coriobacteriales > Coriobacteriaceae > Collinsella > Collinsella aerofaciens_J. Next base: position 13,739 of record RQAP01000008.1, on the reverse strand, counting down.
ACGCCGAGCCGCCATAGGTGGCATCGAGCGGCGTTCCCACATAGGCGGACGCCGAGAGCCGCGGCGGCATCTGCGGCGCCAGTTCATGCACCGGCGCGGCATCGCCCACGGCCGTGTATGTCGCACGTGGCAGCAGGTCATCGCCCTCGGCGTCGGCGCTGTACCACACGACCGGACAGCCCGAAAGACGCGCCAGCTGCGTTGCCATGGCATGAACGATCTGCTGCTCGTCGGCGCAGCGCTGCAGCATGCGGTTGGTCTCGAGTACCATATGCGTACGGCGGTCGCTAGCGGCAGCCTGCGCCAAGGCCCGGCGCAGGGCCAACGCAATCGAGCTCGACACAAGCGAGACCACGAACATGATGAAGAACATGCCGGGATAGCCGCGGTCGATAAGCGACAGCGAGTAGCGCGGGTCGACAAACAAGAAGTTGTAGAGCGCCACGGCGGCAGCCGAGCTCAGCAAGCAATACAGGCGACTCCAGGTAAAGAATGCGCACAGCTGAACGGCGAACACATAGACGATCATGATGCTCGGCGCGAGACCCGGATGGTCGAGCAGCGCGCCCGCAATCGTCGCCGCGACCAGCAGCCCCACCGACACGCAGGCGTCATACAGAGGAGTGCGGCGCGTCAGCGTTGTGCGCCGCCACCAAAAGCTATCGGCAATATCGCCGTCCGTACGGACGTCCATCAGTGCCCCGCCCCTCTCTCAAAAACAAAAACCACCACAAAGGGACAGGCACCTTTGTGGTGGTTTCCCTTGTGGTGGTTCCAAGTGTATAGCCTTTGCAACCTGCGGTCGCTAGACAAACAGCACGTGCGCGAGCAGGGCACACACGCACACCGCTCCAAATACCAGTGCCACGATCGAAATTACGCGATCGGCCATATCCATGTTGGCACGATTCGTAAAGAACCGATCTTCGGCGGCGTCGACGCGCGCCTCACGCACCATTTCGACCACCGCCTCACGGCCATCGAGCGCCTTTGTATCCATGTTTACCTCCCCGGCCTCATGCTTATCCATCAAAAACCAACTCCGTGTAGCCGCCGACGTCTACGGCCGCTCGTTGGGGGCCAGGCGCTGCATCTTGTTCACGGCCTTGAACTTGGTGAACAGCGGCACGTACTCAAAGCTCACGTTGGAGTTCTCCAGGCCGTACCAACGCGCAGGCGTGCCGGCGGCGCGGCGGATGATGTACTTGAGCGTGATGGCCGTACGCTCGCTCGGCTCCACATCGCTTTCGGGCGCCAGAAGCTTACGGATCAGGACGAACTTGAACGTGCCGATGTTACCCGGATCCTTGTAGACCGAGTAGTCATGCGTCTGCGGCGGCAGCTCGCCGGTGGCAGCCAGGTCCTGAACGACCTGACGCAGGTAGGCATTGACGCGCTGGTTGATCTTGTAGCCCAGGTACAGATGCACGCGGAACACGTAGTCGGTGCCGAACGTCTCGACCGAATAGGCAAAGGTGTGCGGTTCGTCCATGGTCTCGACATTCACAAACCACCAGGCGCGGGCGCGCTTGGGATGCTTGTCCAAGATCGAATAGACGATATCGCGGTCGATGTAGTCGGTATGGGTGTCCTTGGTCAGGTACACGACGTTGTCGCTCATGCGCTCGTAACGGTCGTCGTCGCGCAGGCGCTTGAGCTGCGGCAGGTAGCTGCGCAGCGGCAGAAGCGTAAACTGGCGCTGCTCAACAGCCGTACCGTTGTACCAGCACACCATGATGCCCATGATGAGCGCGGCCATGAGGATGGTGAAGTAGCCGCCGTGGAAGAACTTGGTAAGTGAGCTCACGAAGAAGAAGCCTTCGAGCAAAAGGAAGAAGGCCGCGAAGATCCACGGAGCAACCTTGAGCTTGCGCTCCTCGTGCAGGTAGAAGAAGAGCAGCAGCGTGGTGCACATCATAGTCAGCGTAATGGCAAGGCCGTAGGCGGCTTCCATATGCGCCGAGTTCTGGAACAGCAGCACCACGATGACGCAGCCGACAAGCATGACGTTGTTGACCATGGGGATGTAGAGCTGGCCCTTGGTCTCGGCAGGGTAGAAGACCTGCATGTGCGGCATGAGGTCCAGACGGCTGGCCTCGGACACCAGCGAGAATGCGCCGGTGATGAGCGCCTGCGAGGCAATGATGGCCGCGACGGTGGAAAGGCCGACGGCAAACGGGCGCAGGCCCGGGGCGAGCATCTGGTAGAACGGGTTGAGGTCGGCAATGCCCATGAGCTCGGGGTTGGCAGCGTTGTTCATAAGCCAAGCGCCCTGGCCCATATAGGAAAGCAGCAGGCAGCACTTAACGAACGGCCAGGTAGCGTAGATGTTGCCGCGGCCGACGTGGCCCATGTCGGAGTAGAGCGCCTCGGCACCGGTGGTGGCGAGGAAGCAGCTGCCCAGAATCATGATGCCCGCGTGGTTGTTGGGGCTCAGCAAAAAGGCGATGCCGCGCACCGGGTTGAGGCACAGCAGCACGGCGGGGTGCTGGAAGACAAAGAACAGACCCGTGCCGCCCAGGAACAGGAACCACAGCGTCATGATGGGGCCAAAGGCGTGACCGATCTTGGCCGTACCGATGCGCTGTACCAAGAAGAGCACGATGATGATGGCGAGCGTAATGGCGACGACGCGGCCTTGGTCATCGCCCAGCACGGCATGGACCGCCGGGATGGTGCGCAGGCCCTCGATGGCCGTGGTAACGGTAACGGCCGGCGTGAGGATGCCGTCGGCGAGCAGCGCGGCGCCACCTAGCATGGCGGGGATGATAAGCCACTTGCCACAGCGCTTGACCAGACTGTACAGGGCAAAGATACCGCCCTCGCCATGGTTATCGGCGCGCAGCGAGATGAGCACATACTTGATGGTGGTCAGCAACGTGACCGTCCACACGACAAGGGAGAGCGCGCCGAGCACGAACTCCTCCGTGACGCTTCCGATGCCGCCGTTGCCGGCAACGAGCGCCTTGGTTACATACATAGGGCTGGTGCCGATATCGCCGTACACCACGCCCAGCGTGACGAGCATCGCCGAGATGCTCACAGGAATCGCAGCGTGCGAAGCTGCCTCCTTGGCCTTTTGTTCCATAAGCCGGTTTCCTCCCAACTTTAATGTTCGAAGGAATTATAGGTAATCGGCCCATGTTTTAATGCACTGTTTTCCCAGCTAGATAAACATTTATACGGCCTTTAAGCCACCTCGGCGATATGGAATGTGACAAAGGGACTTTCCCTTTGTCACATTCGTCATTTTCCAAGCCAATTTTTGAACCACCACTCCATGGAGCGGCTCATCTCGGCCATAAAGGGACTCGTGTGCTTACGGGTATAGATGTCCACGACGCGCTCCCCCACCTCGCGGGCATGCGGACGGAACATCGCGTCCATCTCGGCCGCCTGCGCGTCCATGGTCGCGGCATCGGCGCGGCAGTAGCGCTCCTCGTGCACCAGGTTCACCACGGGATGCGCAATGGCCGGACGCTCCTTACGGGGCGTGCCGATGATGAGCATCGACAGCGGCATGGTATAGGGCGGCAAGTCCAGCAGCTCGGCAACTTCCTCGGCATTCTCGACGATATCGCCGATGTAGCAGCTCCCCAGCCCCAGGGCCTCGGCGGCAACCACGGCGTTTTGCGCAGCGATCACGGTGTCCTGGGCCGCGATGGCAAAGTCGCCCAAACCCGGCGCGCGGCGGGGCGCCTTGCCCGTACGCTCGACAAACTCGGGCTCAAAGCAGCCCACGTGCTCAAACAGATCGATCCACTTGGCATAATCGACCACAAATATTAGTGCCCAGGGCGCCTTGGCGATCATGGGCTGGTGATCGCACAGGTCGGCGAGGCGGTCCAGCGTAGCCTGCTCGCGGATGCTCACGATGGAATACATCATCATGGCGCCCGCCGACGGCGCGCGGCTCGCCGCATGCAAGATCGCCGCCCGCTGCTCGTCGGTCACCGCCACGGGACGGTCGTCGTCATCACGCGCGAAGGCACGCGTGGACGAGCGGTGTTCCAAGATGTCCAGCGCCGCGTTGCCCGTAGTCTCGACCGGATAGCCGCCCGCGTCCACGCCCACAGCTCCGCCGCAGTACTCGGTGCCCGTCATACAAACCTGCTCGCCCATAGCTCTATCCTCGCTAATTCTTTAAGAAGCCTTTACGTTTCCGTGTAATTCCCGTCCATTATCGCGCAGGCCGCCACTACATTGCGCCACACCGCCGCACGTGCGCGTTAATATGGCTGGTTGTTGTGCGCAGCCACCAATTGCAGCGCATATCTTGGTAACAATCGGGTAAACCCCCGCTTTCGTACGTTTTAGTTTGTGAGGAGTCTCAGCATGTTCGCTGCCGCCATCTCGCTCGTCGGTCTTGCGGCGACCGTCTACCTTGTCATGCGCGAGGCCAAGGCCATTCGCGCTCAGTCGGGCACCGTTGCCAAAAGCGCTCTTGGGTGGAGCGTCGTCTTCGGCCTGTTCCAGGTCTTTTTGACTATTTGGGGCGCCATTGGCCTCGTCGCCCAAAACGAGCCGCTCGCCTTTGTGATGCTCATCCTGACCAACGCCATCCTCACCGGATGCGCCTGGGCCAGCATCGCCCGCGATCGCATCGCCCCGCGCGTCTTTGCGTTCGCCGCGCCCGACGCCCCCGCCCCCACCGGCAAGCTCGCCCGCCTGCGCGGCGCCTTTGTGGGCAAACCGCTCGTCGCCGCCGTCCTGTGCCTGCTGCTCGCCGGCGTCTTTGCGCTGCTGGGCATGGAGGTCTCGTCCAACCACGACTTTACCTGGGTCTACCCCCTGTGCATCCTGCTCGAGTGGGCCATCATCACCGTGCTCATGATCGGCTTGTTCTTCCTGTTCCAGCGCCACGGCGCAGCTCCCGCGGTCCTGGCCTTTGCCCTCTTTGTCCTGGGCATTGCCGAGTTCTTCGTCATCACGTTTAAATCCATGCCCATCCAGCCGGGCGACCTTTCGGCCATCTCCACCGCCGCCGCGGTCGCCGGCACCGGCTACACCTTCTCGATCTCACTGTTCTGCGTGCTGTCCATGGGCTTTACCGCCATCGCCATGCTGCTGTGCGAGTACGCCGGCCTGGTGGCACCGCACCGTCAGAAGGGCGCCGCCAACGCCAAGCGCATGCTGCTCACCAACCTGCTCGTCGCCGTGCTGTGCCTGGGCGGTGTGACCGCACACGTCACGCTCATCGACTACTACAACACCCTCGGCATCACCGTCTACACCTGGCGCCCGCTCGAGAGCTACTGGCGCGAGGGCTACCTGCCCGCTTTCATTAGCGCAGCGCAGTCCATCAAGCCGCCCAAACCCGCCGACTACTCCGTCGACGATGCCAAGGCCACGCTCAAAAAGTACGCCAAGGCCTACGACAAGTCCGACGCGGCCGAGAGCGACGAGCGCGCCGCCGCAAAGGAGCAGTTCGACAGCGAGAAGCCCACGGTCATCGCCATCATGAACGAGACCTTCTCGGATCTTTCGATCTACCAGAACATGCGCGCCGGCTACGAAGGCCCGCAGTACTTTAAGAACCTGTCCAACTGCCTCAGCCGCGGCAAGCTCTACGTGAGCGCCTACGGCGGCGGCACCGCCAATACCGAGTTTGAGTTTATGACCGGCAACTCCATGGCCAACCTGGGCTCGGGCGTGTACCCCTACACCATCTACAACATGGAAACGACCGGGAACCTGGCAGAGCAGTTCAAGTCGCTCGGATATTCCACCACGGCCATGCACCCCAACCACGCCACCAACTGGAACCGCGAGAACGTCTACAAGGACTTTGGCTTTGACCAGTTCCTGTCCATCAACGATTTCCAGGGCGCCGATACCCTGCGCGGCATGGTGACCGACCAGGCTACCTACGACAAGATTCTTGAGATGCTCAACCAGAACGCCGATCCGCAGTTTATCTTCGACGTGACCATGCAGAACCACTCGGGCTACGATACGGGCCTGCTGCCGGTCGACAAGCAGATGCACCTGAACATCGACACGACCGATCTGGACGCCAAGACCATCGAGGACGGCACGCTCTCCGATGTCGACGAGTACGTCTCGTGCATCGAGCAGTCCGACCAGGCGCTGCGTTACTTCCTCAACGCCCTGAGCAAACTCGACCGCAAGGTGGTCGTGGTGTTCTGGGGCGACCATCAGCCGTTCTTCCCGTCCAAGTTCAACGACAAGTGGTTTACCGGCGAAGACGACGCCACGCACCAGGAACGTCTGTGGCAGACCGACTACATCATCTGGGCCAACTACGACGTTGCCGGCTGCGACCAGACAAGCGAGGTCGACGACCTGTCCACCAACTACCTGTCCACGCAGCTGATGCAGCTGATCGGCGCACCGCTGACCGACTATCAGAAGGCGCACATGACGCTGCGCGAGTCGCTGCCCGCTATCAACTCCGTGGGCTACGAGGACGCCAGCCTGCGCTGGGCGCTCTCCTCCAACGTCACCGGTGACGACGCCGCTGCCGCTGCCGCAACCAAGGCGCGCGAGGATTACGCCAAGATGCAGTACTACGAGATGTTCCGCGACGGCAAGAGCGTGTACACCGAGCACTTCCAGACCGAGGCCAACGAGACCGACCCCAACTTGGCACCGGGTACGACCAAGATCAAGTAGCGGGTCACTCATAACTGGTTCGTCTGCCCGGCGGCGCGGAACGTAAGGTTCCCTGCTCGGACAGTCCTGCTCGCACGGAGAGCACATTAAGTGCTCTCCGGCTCGTGCGGAACTCGCGATGAACCTTACATTCCGCGTCGCCGGGCAGACGCCTCGGTGTTGAAACGCGGCTTGTCATGGGGACATCTGCTGAACATATATAAGTTGAAGGCCACGTCATGTGGCCTTTTTGCATCCGGAAACCGTGTCCGCAGTCCCATGTCCGGAATGGGATGCAGTTTCCGCTTACGGCCCCGTTGGGAAACTCCATCCCACTCCGATCGCAAATTCCGGGTCGCATTTTCCGCCAGAGCCCTCAACTGGAAACTGCATCCCACTCCAAAGGCAAATTCCTGGACGCACTTTCCGAAACCCCATCCATTCGGAAAGTGCGTCCCACTCTGCATACATCCAGCGAACGCATGCGAGTGTGTCGTCCAGGACGGTCTCGTCATCGGGGTGATGGAAAATGTCACCCCAAACGCTTGCCACGGCGCGGTCTCCTGTCAAGAAAAAAGCCTCGAGAATCTCGAGGCTTTCACGTTTGTACGATTGAACGCGCGGCACCGCGAGCGACGCTCTACTCGCCCAAAACGGCCTTTTTGGCGGCTGCAGCCATGTTATCCAGATCTTCCTTGGTGGGATGGTCCTTCGCGGCAACCCAGTTGTCGAGCAGCATCTTAAATCGGGCGTTGTCGGGATCTTGCTCGAGCATGGCCTCGTAGCGCTGCTTGACCGCGGGGCCCATCTTGCCCTGGCACATCGCCCAGCCCGCAAGCTCGGCATCCCCAGCCAAATTGGAAGTTACGCGGTCGATAATCTGCTGATAGTAGCTCTGGTCGGCCCCAAAGCCGCAGGTGCCAAACAGGAACACGCGCTTACCGTGCAAGGCGGAGAGCAACGCCGCGACCGAAGGCGTGCACGCGCCCTTGTCGCACCAAAAACCGACGAGCACCGTGTCGGCCGCGCAGGCGCCCTGCGCCTCGAGCGCGACCTGATCTGCATCCGCATCGTCGCTCAACGCCGCGGCATGGACAAACTCAACACCCGCAGCCTGCAGAGCGCGCTTGATCGCGCCCGAAACCATCCTGGTATTACCGCTCTTGCTGTTAACCACCAGAGAGCACGTCATAGTCACGTTGCCTCGTTTCCCCCAAAACTAAAGCCACTAATGCAATTTATTAGATGAATATCTTAGTACTAACGTGACAGATGTAAACCACCGTCTGTCGATTGATTAATTTGCCCCACGGGCTTGCTCACTGGGCAAACTGGCTGCGATAGAGTTCGGCGTAGAAGCCGCCTGCCGCTAGCAGCTCGTCGTGCGTGCCGCGCTCGATAATCTGCCCGTCGCGCATCACCAGAATGCAGTCGGCGTTGCGGACGGTGCTCAGGCGGTGCGCCACGACAAAGCTTGTGCGACCGGCCATGAGCTCGTCGAATGCCGCCTGCACCTGCAGCTCGGTGCGGGTATCGATACTCGAGGTCGCCTCGTCCAGCAGCAAGATAGCCGGGTCGGTGAGCATGACGCGCGCGATGCACAGCAGCTGTTTTTGACCCTGGCTAAACGTGCCACCGTCCTCGCCGATGACCGTATCGTAGCCGCTTGGCAACTGCACGATAAACTTGTGCGCGTGCGCGCGCTTGGCGGCTTCGACAACCTGCTCGCGCGTAGCTCCTGGGCAACCGTAAGCGATGTTGTCCGCCACCGTGCCCTCGAACAGCCAAGTGTCCTGCAGCACCATGCCAAAGGCGCGGCGCAGGCTTGCGCGCGTGTAGTCACGCGAGGAACGGCCATCGACCGCAATGCGACCGGCATCGATATCGTAAAAACGCAGTAGCAAATTGATGAGCGTCGTCTTGCCACAGCCCGTAGGACCGACCAGGGCAAAGCGCATGCCGGGCTTAGCCTCGATGCAGATGTCCTGCAGCAGCCTGCGGTCGGGCACGTAGCTAAAGTCCACATGCTCAAGGGCGACCTCGCCCTGCGGTGCGGCAAGTTCCACGGCATCTGGCGCATCGGGCTCCTGCTCGCGCGCATCGAGCAGCGCAAACATACGGCGCGCCGAGGCATACGCCGTCTGGATCTGCGTAATGACGTTGGTGACCTCGTTGAACGGCTTGGTGTACTGGTTAGCATAGGACAGGAAAATCTGCACGCCGCCCACCGTAAGCGTCGCCGGCACGCCCGTGATCACGCCCACGCAGCCGATCACAGCGACCACGGCATAGATGATGTTATTGATAAAGCGTGTGCCGGGGTTGGAGAGCGAACCCATAAACTGCGCGCGCTCGCCCGCGGTGTAGAGCTCGGCATTGAGGGCATCGAAGCGCTGCTGAGCGTTGGGACCATAGGCAAAGGCGTCGACAAGCTTCTGCTCGCCCACATACTCCTCGATATGGCCACCGAGCTGGCCTTGAATGCGCTGCTGTGCCGTAAAGCTTTTGTTGGAAAGCTTGGCGATGGCGCCCGCTGCAAAAATGGAAAGCGGCGTGACGAGCACCACTACAAGCGTCATGGTCAGGTTAATGGAGAGCATAAACGCGAGCGTGCCCACAATGGTGATAACGCCGGTGAAAAGCTGGGTAAAGCCCTGAAGCAGACCGTCGCCCACTTGGTCGACATCGTTGACCACGCGGCTCATAAGGTCGCCGTGGGCGTGGGCGTCGATAAAGCTGAGCGGCATCCGGCTGAGCTTGTCGCTCGCCTCCACACGCATGTCGCGCACCGTCTCGTAGGACAAGCGGTTGACGCAATAGCCCTGCAGCCACTGGAAGGCCGCTGCTCCCACCACGACGAGCGCGAGTTTGGTAACGAGCGGCAGCAGCGCATCGAAGTCCACCTGCCCGGCGGCGACGATAAGGTCGATGCCCTCGCCAATGAGGATGGGCGTGTAGAGCTGCAGAATCACCGAGACGGCGGCACTCAAAAACGATGCCACAAACGAGACGCGGTGCGGGCGAACATAGCCCATCAGGCGGTGGGTCACCGCACCCACGGGATAGCGCTCGGGATCGCCGGGATGGCGCGGACCGTCGCCCAGGTCGTTGAGGTTATCGTTGCCGGACACGTTGGCCGTCATCGTGGCGACCGAGCCGGAGGAAGTGTACGGATTCATTTAGCAGCCCTCCTTTGCGCAAACGGATGCGGGGGCGCACGCGGCGCCTAGGACGGGCGCGGGGCTTGGAGCGGGCGCGGGCGCCGTACTCCCCTGCTGACCCTCGAGCTCCTCGCGGCGAAGCTGCGACTGGCAAATCTCGCGGTAGAGCTGGCAGGTCGTGTAGAGCTCATCGTGCGCGCCCAGGCCCGCAACCGAGCCGTGGTCGAGTACGCAGATCATGTCGGCATCGCGAACGGTCGAGACACGTTGGCTCACGATGACGGTCGTGAGCGGCAGCCCGCCCTCGGCGGCACCGCGCACACTGCGCTCGCGGATGGCATGGCGAAGCGCCGCGTCGGTCTTAAAGTCGAGCGCCGAGGCAGAATCGTCCATGATCAATATCTGAGGCGAGCCCACCAGGGCGCGCGCGATGGTCAGGCGCTGGCGTTGGCCACCGCTGAAGTTCTTACCGCCCGCCTCGACCGGGGTATCGAGCCCCTGCGGCTTGTTGCGCACGAACTCGCTCGCCTGCGCCATGTCGAGCGCCGCCCAGAGGTCCTCGTCGGTCGCAGCCTCGTCGCGCCAGGTCAGGTTGCTGCGGATGGTGCCGCTCACCAGCGACGCACGCTGTGGAACGGTCGCGACCACACGGCGCAGCTGGTCGAGCGGCCAGGTGCGCACGTCGGCGCCCATCACACTCACGCTGCCGGTGCTCGCATCGTACAGGCGCGGGATAAGCGAGACGAGCGTGGACTTGCCGCTACCCGTACCGCCGATAATGCCAAGCGTCTTGCCCAGCGGGAGCTCCAGGGTCACATCGTTGACGGCATTTGCCGCGCCCGCGCCAAAGGAGAAGCTCGCATGGCTCAAGCTCAGCGCGGGGACCGGAACAGCGCCACCCGCCAGTTCGCTCGGCTTGGGCAGCGCAACCGACTGATTGCCCTCGTCGGTGATGCTCGGCTCGCAGTTGAGCACCTCGTTGATACGCGAAGCACTCGCGCTCGCCTTGGTAAAGACCACGACCAGGTTGGCGACGTACACGATGGAGGTCAGGGTCTGCGTCATGTAGTTCACAAACGCCATGACCTGGCCCTGCGTAAGCTCGCCCACGTTGACCTGGATGCCGCCCACCCACAGGATGGCGCACACGCCCAGGTTCATCACCAAAAACGTGACGGGATTAAGGATTGACGAGAGCTTGCCCACCGCGATGGCGGTATTGGCCTGGTCATCGGCGGCTTGGGCAAAGCGCTCGCGCTCGTGATCTTCGCGTACAAAGGCGCGAACCGCGCGGGCGCCCGAAAGCCCCTCGCGGCAAATGAGCGCGATGCGGTCGAGCTTTGCCTGCAGCTGCTTGTAGTACGGAATGCAGCGCGCCATGACAAACCAAAACACCAGGCCAATGGCGGGCGTGCAAATCAAAAAGATCATGCCGAGCTTAAGGTCGATGGCAAGGGCCGCGCACATAGAGCCCACCGCCAAGAAGGGCCAGCGGATGAGCATGCGTACGCCCAGCGCCACGGCCAGCTGCACCTGATTGACGTCGTTGGTAATGCGCGTGATGAGCGACGGCGTGCCAAAGCGGTCGAGCTCGGCATAGCTCAGTTTGTTGATGTGCTCGTAGAGCGCGCCGCGGATATCGGTACCCATGCCCTGCGAGGTGAGCGCCGCCATCTTTTGGCAGACGAGCGTAAACGAGATGCCGATCACGGCCATGGCGGCGAGCACCATGCCGTAGTGGACGACAGCGTTCACATCGTGTGCGCCAATACCCTTATCGATCATCTGGGCAATCACCAACGGCGTCAGCAGGTCAAAAATCACTTCGATCAGCTTGCACGCTGGGCCAATCACCATATACCGGCGAAACTTGCCACCAAAACGCCCGAGCAGCTCAATCATGTATAGGCGCTCCCTATCATCATCCACATTCAATTCGAACCATGATAGTACCGCCACCCCAAAAGAAGCGTAAACAACTCGTCATTTCTAACGGGATTCAGTTTTCAGAGGGGTATACGCGCACACCCAGCCAGTGTCGGGTCAACTAGCATGGTATATTTACATTAGTGCTACCAAGTTAGTCGCCGACCCTTGAAATGAGGTGCCGAGATGAACGACATTCTCGCAAGAAGAGCAAGACGAGCAACTGTGGGCATCGCCCTTTCCGCGGCACTTGTCGCGGGAATCGCCCCCGTAACGGCGATCGCGGCAGAAACCAGCGCCCCCACCGGTGCAGTTGCCTTGCAGACGGAAGACGCGGCCGCCGCAAAAGAAAAAGCGTATGCAGCCATGCAGGAAGCGCTCAAAAACCTCGAGGCCGCAAAAGACGCCGCAAGTCCCGAGAAAATTGCGGAAATCGATGATGACATTGCCGCATTTCAAGAACTCTACGACATGGTGGTGGCGGAAGCCGGCAAACGGAGGGAACCCCTTCCCGCCATGCAAGCGAACGTCGATGCAGCCCAAGCCAAATACGATGAGGCCCACAACCGGACAAGCGGCCTTCAGGCAGAATTAGATAAGGCACTTGAAGCACTCGGCGGCGAGGAGCACAGCACAGCTATTAAGGAGCATATTAAGCAGTTGCGCATGGAGATCATGACGGCAGAAAGGCGAGAAGAATCTTGTGAAGATGATCTTCACCGCTACCAACGCCGGCTCGAAAGCCAGGAAAAACAGGTTCAGTATTTCGAAAGTGAGGCAAAGAAAGCTAAAGCCCACATCGACGAGGACATAGCCAAGCGAAATGCGCTCCTCGGCGATTTGGAAAAGGCGCAAGCGGCCTATGACGACGCCTGCAAGGCATACGAAGAGGCAAAGGCCGCGGCAGACAAGGCCACCTCGCCCGAGATAACGAAACCGACCGAGACGACGCCTCCCTCCGGCTCAACGCAACCCGCCGAGGCGACACCGCCCGTTGTCTCACCTGCAACCGGCAAAGACGCCCTACCAAGCTCCACCAAGCAGGCGAACTCGAGCAGCGGCAAGCAAGCAAATACGACCGCCGGCAAGCTCGCGAACACGGGCGACACAGCACCGAGCGCAATAGCACTCGCAGGAATCGCCGCCATGGGACTCGGAATAACCGCCACAGCCACACGCCGCCTCAAGAACTCAAAATAGCCGCCAGAGCATATCGTTCCCACCAATCTTCAAGCCCATAGACAAAAGAGGCCCGTTTCCCCAACCAAACCCAGGGAAACGGGCCTCTTTTCTTACTTGTAAAAACAGATGGTAATGCCGCCGTTTCTTGAAGCGCGCAACTATCAATGCCCAGGCAACGCCAACAAGCAGCACAAAACACGGGATTCAATTCTTCAGATAAATGCGCCTTTACGGGTGATTTTTGGACGAAGTGGCCCGGCCGGCGGCGAGATATTTGGTAGTCGAGCGATCCCGCAGGCGCAGCCGAGGACCAGCGAGACACCAAATATCTCGCCGCCGGCCGGGCCAAATCGCGGCACCAAAAAGCGCCCGTGCGCTCGATGGATTCGGATGCCCGACAGAGGCTCCTTATGGCTGCTTCCTTCCGGACCTGACCAGATTCGGAACATGTCGTCATCCGAACCCATCGAACGCGCTAGGCGCTCGGTATATCTTACCTGCTCCCGCCCGCCAGAGCAAGGTAGGTAATTTGGGACGGAGCTTTTTTGACTACTTTTTGACTACTTTTGCAGCCCGATTGCCAGAGCAGCCAATGAGTAGTCAAAATAGTCCCATCCCAAAATGACCGGCTTGGTGCCGCACCACAGAAAGGACCCATCTACTACGTTTAGGCCACAGGGGTCGACCATAGCCGACTTTTTCGAAAATCGGCAAGCTTTCTACCTGCACTGATAATTGTTCTCGGGGGAAGCGGGCACTGCGGGGCGCGGCAACGGCGCGCGATTTCCGCGTCGCAGCGCTACCCTGATGCTGAATGCCGGGACGATGACCCACTGACCTGCTGACGCCTCTTCG
>RQAP01000032.1 GCA_008671135.1 Collinsella aerofaciens | reverse complement strand
GGGGCATACTCTGTCCCGCCGTTCCGAGGGCTTTAGTATTTGGTCGCCTGCTCGGACAGTCCTGCTCGCACGGAGGCCACATTAAGTGGCCTCCGGCTCGTGCGGAACTCGCGATCGACCAAATACTAAAGCCCTCGGAACGGCGGGACAGAGTATGCCCCGCCCCTCGGGACGACGGGATAGATAAGGAGCATCCATGGCAGGCAAGCCGCAAACACTAGCTACGACCTCGGCATTCGAGATCTTGGGCCCCGTCATGGTCGGCCCCAGCTCATCGCATACCGCCGGCGCCCTGCGCTGCGCCCAAGTTGCCGCCAGCCTGCTGGAAGGCCGCATAACCAAAGTCACCTTTGGCCTATGGAACTCCTTCGCCCACACCTACCGCGGCCACGGCACCGACCGTGCGCTCGTCGCGGGCATCCTAGGCCTTGATACCGATGACGAGAACATCAAGCAGACCTTCGACCTCGCGCACGAGCAGGGCCTCGAATATCACTTTGACATCAAGGGCGACGACGCCTCCATCCACCCCAACACCGTCGACATCGACATGGTCGACGACACGGGCGCCACGGCACAGGTCCGCGGCGAGAGCCTGGGCGGCGGCAAGATGCGTATCAGCCGCATTAACGGCGTCGGCGTCGACATCTCGGGCATGTACTCCACGCTCTTCGTGGCACACAAGGACGTCCCCGGTGTACTCGCCGCGCTCACCAACCTGCTCGCCTACGCACACGTGAACATCGCCTTCTGCCGCACCTACCGCACCGAGGTGGGCGGCCAGGCCTACTCCGTCTTTGAGACCGACGGCGCGCCCGACGACACCGTCGTCCCCATGCTGCGCAAGCTCGACAATGTCGATTACGCAACGTTTATCGAGCTCCCTGGTTCTGCCTCGTCGCTCTCCCCCGGCGTCTCGGCTAAGGAGATCTTCGACGACGGCGAGCAGCTGCTCGATGCGTGCGAGGAACTGGGACTCAGCATCGGTGCCGTCATGGCCGTTCGCGAGGCACGTCTGACCGGCGAGGCCCACGCCGTCGCCGCCATGCGCCGCGTGCTCGACGTCATGCGCGAGGAGACAACGGCCCCCATCGCCAATCCGCAGCGCTCGCTCGGCGGGCTTATCGGCGGCGAGGCCAAGCTCGTCGAAGCAACCCGCTGCAACGATTTGAGTGAAAGCCTGATGGGCCCCGTCCAGACCGACGCCGTTGCCCGCGCCATGGCCGTGCTCGAGCGCTCCGCTATCATGGGCGTGATTGTCGCCGCCCCCACGGCAGGATCCGCGGGTGTCGTGCCCGGCTGCGTGCTGGCGCTCGCCGATCACCTGCAGCTCGACGACGAGCAAGTCATGGACGCGCTCTACTGCGCAGCCGCCATCGGCCTCAGCCTCACCACCGGCGCCTGCGTTGCCGGCGCCGAGGGCGGCTGCCAAGCCGAGGTCGGAAGCGCCGCCGCCATGGCAGCCGCCGCGCTGGTGCAGATGCTCGGCGGCACGCCCGAGCAGGCGCTTGACGCCAGTTCCATCGCGCTGAGTAACCTGCTGGGCCTCGTTTGTGACCCCGTCGGTGGCCTCGTGGAGGTGCCCTGCCAAAACCGCAACGCCATCGGCGTGGCAGCGGCCTTTAGCTCGGCACAACTCGCCCTCGCAGGCATTAAGAGCCTGGTGCCGTTTGACCAGATGGCACATGTCATGCTCTCAGTGGGCCACGCGTTGCCGGCCACGCTGCGCGAGACGGCAAAGGGCGGCATCGCGCAGGCTCCGGCCGCACTTTCGGCCTGTGCAAAATGCGGTGTGTGCGGATAGCGGCAAAGAACGACTCAAAGGTGGGACAAATGTCCCACCTCTTTTGAATGCCACCGTTTCCGTACCACAAACAGCAGGGCAATCGCTATAATGCAAGCCCAGTAAAAACACGATGAACCGCAAGGCGAAAATCGAAGGATATGCATACGATGTCGCAAAACGATCGAACTCAACTGATTCCCGATCCGCAGCAGCCGAGCAGGCACACCGGCGGCGTTCAGTCGCCGCGTCCTATCGCGCCGAGCCACGGTCAGCAGCGTGGTGCGGCAAACGCTTCCCAACGCCCGAACCAACAGCGACAGCAGCGTCAACAACGTCAGCAGCGCCAGGCAAATGGCAATGCGCCCAAGCAGCCCCCCACGCACGCTCGAGGCGATCGCGGCCCCGCGCGCAAACCCGCCGAGAACAATAAGTCGGGCAAAAAGACGACGCTCTTTGTCATCCTGGGTCTAATCGTCATTGTCTATATCGTAGGCGTCGTAGCGTTTTCGCAGGTAGCCTACCCCAACACCACCATTGCCGGCGTCGACGTCTCCTTCTCCAACGCTTCGTCTGCCGCCACCAAGGTCAACTCGGCATGGAAGCACTATAAGCTCACCGTGACAGGCGATGACTTTAGCTGGACCTATCAGCCCGAGTCCGATGAACCCATCGTCGACGGCGAAGCTGCCGCAAAAGAAATCATCAGCCACAACGAAGCCTTTATTTGGCCGGTCCGCCTTGTGGAATCCTTAAGCGGCAAGACCAAAACAACCGCTACCTCCAACGAAGTCGATCTTGATCAAGACGTCGACCTGTCCATGCTCTCCGACGCCTTTGACCAAAAGAAGTTTGAGGAGGACCTGGGCGCCGCTATCGACGAGTTTAACGAGGGCCGTTCGGGCACGTTCGAGGCCAATAGCTCCTATGACGAGCAGGCCGGCAAGTTTACCGTCGAGAAGGCGCGCTCCAACGAGAAAATCAACCGCGAACATGTCATTAAGTATGCCGAGCTCGAGCTTGCCTCGCTGGCCGAGTCCGTAGATCTTTCCAAGCTCGGCAACGATGCCTATGAGCCGCTCAATGGAACGCTGACCGATGATCAGATTCAGGCCGCATGCGATGCCGCCAACAACTTCCTGGGCGTCAACGTGACCCTCAAGCTCAACGGCGAGGATGCCGGCAAGGTTGATGGCAGCTCCGTATTGCAGTGGATCAGCTTTGCCGATCCCGCCAACCCAACGCTCGATACGTCGCAGATCAGCAACTGGGCAGCCGAACTCGCCAACGGCTTTAATACCGTGGGCTCCACTCGCTGGTGGACGCGCGCCGATGGCAAGCAGTGCGCCGTCGAAGGCGGCGACTTTGGTTGGTCCATCGACAGCAGCTCGCTCGCCAAGCAGGTCGAGGACGCCATTAACAACAAGCAGACCGGCGAAATCGAGATCAAGTACTCCCAGAAGGCCGACACCTTTACCGCAAAGGGAGAGCCCGACTGGAAGGCGTATATCGACGTCGACTTGTCCGAACAGCACGCGCGCTACTATGACGAGAGCGGAAATATTGTTTGGGAGGCCAACTTTATCTCGGGCAAGCCGGGCGAGGACGCCACGCCCGAGGGCGTCTGGCAGATCAACAGCAACGACGGCGGCAGCACCCTGATCGGAGCCAAGGACCCCGAGACCGGCAAGCCCAAATACGAGAGTCCGGTGAGCTACTGGATGCCGTTTGAGGGCAACATGATCGGCTTCCATGATGCCACCTGGCAAAACGACAAGAGCTTCGATAACGCCGAGTCGTACAAATGGTGCGGCAGCCACGGCTGCATCAACCTGCGCCTGGCAGACGCCAAGGCACTTCACGACTGCATCAAAGTCGGCCTATGCGTGGTTGTCCACTCGTAGTGCAACGCGCGCATTCCTACAACGTGGAACCGCTGCGACCAATCTAACAGTTCCGAAAGAAACCGTTCTATGCGCCCACCCCAACCGGTGGGCGCATATACTTATCGAGGTACTTTCTATAAAGGAGACGCTATGCCGAATGTCCCCACGACCACCCCGGGCCCGGATGATACCGAGAACACGCTCGAAGATGTCACCGAAACGATTCCTCTGATTACAAACGTACATGCCGATAAGCAGAGCGGACGCGCGAACGATGCGACCGAGATTTCCGATGAAGAGGCATATGCCAAGCTCAAGGCAAAACGTGCCGAACGTCGACGCAAAAAGCTCATCCGACGCGGCATTGCGGCCGGCGTCGTGGCCGCCATTGTGCTCATCGCCGTTGTCGTGACCTTAGCCATCAACGCACGGCCCGCAGGCAACAACGGGCCGGTGACCGACATGGTGACCGAGGGCACGTTTACCACAACGGTCGAGGCGAAAGGCCAGCTCAAACCCATTTCGTCCTCAGTGGTCTCCCCTTCTGTCGACGGTACGGTCGATTCGATCAACGTGCAGGCGGGCCAATCCGTCAACGAGGGCGACGTGCTTATGACCATTAAAAACGACGAGCTCGATCGCAACGTTGCCGAGGCGCAGCGTGCAGTTGCTGCCGCTCAAGAAGACCTCGCTAATGCGAAGAAAGCCGCAGCTGCCGCTCAGGCCACCCCAACGACGGACGTCGATGGAGCTTCCGCAGCGGCTGGCGTCTCCGCCGCATCGGCGGACACGAACGCCGTATCGGCCGCGCAGCGCAGCCTCGCATCGGCCCAGGCAAACCTCGATCAGGCGAACGCCAAGGCGGCCAGTCGTACGGTCACGGCCCCGAGCTCGGGCAGTATCGTGGAGCTCAACGCCAAGGTGGGAGCCACGGTAACAGGCGGCATGATCATGGGCGAAAGCGATACGAGCGGCGGCAAGCAGTGCATGCAGATCGCCGACCTATCCAAGATGAAGGTGACCGTACAGGTGGGAGAAAAGGACATCGCCAAGATCGCCGTTGGGCAGAGTGCCAACGTCACGTATCCCGCGTTTCCCGATATCGTAAGCCAGGGAACGGTCACGGCCATCGCCTCGGTGGCAAACTCCGACGCCGCCAACGGTGGCGGCGGCAGCGTAACCTTTAACGTCGACATTCTCATAGAGGCGCCCGACGCGCGCCTGAAGCCGGGCATGACGGCCGAGGTATCGGTGGTGACCGAGCAGCTCGACGACGTGGTGATGGTGCCGACGATGGCGCTCATGACCGAAGACGGCGAACACTATTACGTCAACGTGGCAACCGATGACGAGGGCAAGCATACCCGTCGCGTGAAGGTGACCGTCGTGACGCAAAACGACAACGAAGCCGTAGTCGGCAAGACACAGGTAAAGCGCGACGACCAGGGCAACGAGATCAACCCCAACGTGCCGGTTACCAAGCTGCGCGATGGCGACACCCTCGTCATGGACACCGGAGCGGACGCAACGTCTGAAGGCGGCTACAGCACGGATTCGGGCAGCATGTCTGACGACGAGGGCATGTAATGCGTCCCGTTATCGACATCCGCAACGTGCACCGCATTTTTGAGAGCGAGGCGGGTTGCGCCCACATCCTGCACAACGTGAGCCTGGCGGTAGAACCCGGCGAGTTCGTCGCCATTACCGGCCCTTCGGGCTCGGGCAAGTCAACGCTCATGAACATCCTGGGCTGCCTGGACAAACCGACGGCGGGCGACTATTACCTGCAAGGGCTCAACGTGGCCGAGCTCGATGATGACGAGCTCACCGAAGTCCGCGCCCTGAGCATTGGCTTTGTCTTTCAGAGCTTCAACCTGCTGCCGCGCCTGTCGGTTATCGAAAATGTGATGCTGCCGCTGGCCTACACCAATGTGCCCCGTAGCCAGCGCGAAATGCGCGCCGTACACGCGCTGCAGGCTGTCACGCTGCCCGTCGACCACTGGGACCACCGCATATCCGAGCTCTCGGGCGGCCAGATGCAGCGCGTCGCAATCGCGCGCGCCCTCGTCAATGACCCGCCCATCATTCTGGCCGACGAGCCGACGGGAAACCTGGACTCCGCTACCGGAGCGCTTGTGATGGAAACCTTCCATAAGCTCCAGAAGCGCGGCAAAACCATCGTGCTCATCACACACGACCCCGGCATCGCCGCCGAGGCCGACCGTGCCGTGACCATCCGCGACGGTCGCATTCACGACGGCGCGTATATTCCACATGCACCGCGAACCCTGCGCAGCGCCGTAGATAGCCTGCCCATGATTTCCGCCTGCGTCAACCCGACGAAAGGAGTGGTGGCATGAGCGCCCGCGATCTCATCCAGGAAGCCCTTCACTCGCTCGAAGCCAACAAGGGGCGCAGCCTGCTCACCATCCTGGGCATTGTCATCGGCATCGCCTCGGTAATCGCCATGACTTCGCTCATCGGCGGCATCCAAAACAGCCTGGTCAACAGTCTGGGTCTCAATGCGGCACGCATGGTGCAAATCTATTCGTCGCAAGAACTCACCGAGTCGGACATCGAGAAGCTTCAAAAACTGGTGCCGCAGATAGAGCAGATCGGCATTGTCGACAGCGCGTATACCGAGTACAAGACCGGCGATAAAAGCTATACCGTCATGGCACAAGGTGTCGATAGCGACATGCTCGACGCCGTGGGGGCCAGCAAGCTCGTTGCGGGGCGCACCTATTCCCAGGCCGAGTCCCAGTCAGGCTCGCGCGTGGCGCTCATCAGCCGCAACGGCGCCGATCAGCTTTACGGCAACGAACAGGATGCGCTGGGGAAAACCATCAAGGTGTCCAACGGCGAGGTGCAGATTGTAGGCGTGATTGATGGCGGCAGCGACTCCATGGGCTCGCTTACGCTGTATATGCCACGCGAAACCATCTCCGAGTTGTTTGGCGACGAGAATCCTTCATTCCCCAGTGTGACGGCACTTGCCGCCGAGGGCACGGACATGGATGAGCTCTGCAAGACCATCGAGTCCAAGGTGCGCGCAATGAAGGGCATCGCGGAGGATGATGAGTACGACAGTGTATCGGCGACCTCCATGAAAAGCGCCATCGATGCACTCAACTCCTTTATGGGCGCATTCTCGCTCATCATGGGTGCTGTCGCCAGCATCTCGCTGCTTGTCGGCGGTATCGGCATTATGAATATGATGCTCACCAACGTGACCGAGCGCATCCGCGAGATCGGCATCCGCCGCGCTCTGGGCGCCAGTCGTCGCGATATCACCGCGCAGTTTTTGGCCGAGTCCTCGGCACTGTGCGTCACCGGTGGCCTGCTGGGTGTCCTGATTGGCTATCTGCTGGCATGGGGACTCACGTTCTTTGCCGCAAGCTCGGGCATCATGAGCGAGTTTGGAGCTACCGGGACGATCACGCCAAGCTTCTCCATTACGACAGTGTTGATCGCGTTTGCCGTATCGGTCGGCATCGGCGTAATCTTTGGCTTCTATCCCGCTCGCCGCGCGGCAAAGCTCGACCCGGTGGAGTGCCTACGCTACCAGTAAGCCACCACCAACAAGTTGCGGTGAATTAGGGACTGAATACGCTATCTAGCAGCAAAAACAGACACTATTTCACCGCAACTTATTGAAGGGCTGCTTGCGCCAGTTCCGGGCGTCGTGCTCGAGCTTTTGGCGGATGACGGGCTTATACGGGTCGAGCTTGCTCGGGGCGCTCCTCCTCGCGGGTGGGAGGGCGCGCAGGCGCGGCGAGCGCCTAGCGCGCGAACTCGCGTAAAAGTGCGTCTTCCACTTCCCGAAGCGAAAGGGCCCCGCCTCCCTCGGCGGGACGGGTGACCACGATGCAGCGCGCTCCAGCGTCGCGCGCTGCGGCGAGCTTCTCAGCCGTGCCGCCTACGGTTCCCGAGTCCTTGGTCACAAGCCACTGGGCGCCCACCTGCCGAAGCATCGCCTCGTTGAGCTCGCGGGTGAAGGACCCCTGCATGCCGATGACGTGCGACGGCGAAAACCCCGCGTCGATGCACTTCGTTATAGCACCGGGCAGCGGGAGCACACGCACGAAGAAGCGCTCCGCGAAATCGGCGACGCGCGTGTAGGGAGCAAGCTCCTTGCTCCCCGTCGTGAGAAGCGCGCGACCCGGGTTCTCGGAGAGAAAGCGCGCCGCGCAGGCGATCGACGCGACCGGCACGACGCCTTTGGGCAGCGCCTCGGCCGGGCGCGCAAGGCGCAGGCATCGTGCACCCACGGCGAGCGAAGCGGCCCGGATGTTGCCGCTTGCGAGCGTGGCGAAGGGGTGCGTGGCATCGACGACGATGCACGCGCCGGAAAGCTCGCGCTCCATGTCGGCCTCGTCGAGCCTGCCCGCATGCACCTCGATGCCCGGAAGCTGGCCCAAAAGCTCGCCTCCGTACTCGGTTGCCGCGTAGGCACGGGCGGGGATGCCCGCCCCGCTCGCCCATTCGCACAGAAGGCGGCCCTCGGTGGTGCCGGCGAAGATGCGCAGCGCCGGCGCGGATGCGGGCGCCGTCACTTCGGGCCGCCTGGGCGCGTGATCTGGTAGAGCAGCGCGTTCATAATGGCGGCCGCCACGGTCGAACCGCCCTTGCGACCCCTCGCGACGATGGCCGGCACGCGTCGCGCGAGTAGCTCCTCTTTCGCCTCGACCACGTTCACAAACCCGACCGGCACCCCAACGACGAGCGCGGGCGCGATCTTCCCCGCGTCCATGAGCTCGGCGAGGCGCAGAAGTGCCGTGGGGGCGTTACCGACGGTCACGATGAGCGGACCCTCGATGCCGCAAGCTTTGTCCATGCTCGCAACGGCGCGAGTCGTCCCCGCGGCGCGCGCAGCCGCGGCGACATTAGGGTCGGCCATGTAGCACACGGCCTTGCAGCCGAGCTTTGCGAGCGCGGGCTTGCTTATGCCTGCGAGCGCCATGTTCGTGTCGGTGAGCACCGTGGCCCCTGCGCGCAGTGCGTCGAGAGCACAGTGCGCGGCGTCATGGGTGAATACGAGGGAATCGGCGTACGAGAAGTCGGCAGTGGTGTGGATGACGCGCTTCACGACGGGCTCTTCAAGCGGCGGGAACGTGCGGCCGCCGAGCTCTTCGGTGATGATCTCGAAGCTGCGCCGCTCGATGTCGCCGGGCGCCATCTCCTTGGAATCCATCTAGTACTCCACTCCTTCCCTTGCACCTATCCCCTGAGCGTAGGGGTGTTTCTCGCACCGCATCTCGGTTATGTAGTCGGCCTTCTCCACGATCTTGCGGGAAGGCGCGCGCCCGGTGAGCGCTACTTCGACGCCGCGCGCGGACATATCGAGCGCGCGGTCCACGAGCGCCTCGTCGACAAGCCCCTTCGAAAGCGCGTCGAGCGCCTCGTCGAGCACGAGCAGTCCCTCCTGCGCGCCCTCGAGCTCGGCGAGCGCGGAAGCGAGGTTCCCATCGTGCAGCTCGCGCGTCGCGGCAAGTTCTTCCGACGTCATGGACCAGGTAAACTTGTCCGACGCCTTCCCCGCGAACACGGGCACGCCGAAATGCTCGGCGAGCAGGCGCACCTCCCCGCTTTCGCCGTCTTTCAGGAACTGCACGACGACGACGCGGCGGCCTGCGGCGAGCATGCGAAGGGCGAGGCCCATCGCCGCCGTGGTCTTGCCTTTGCCGTCGCCATGATACACGTGGATCATACGCCCTCCTCGATAATGCGGTAGACATACTCCATGTCGAGCGCCACGCGCACGGAGTCGGCCAGGCGGTCGAACTCGCGCGCACGGTGATCGGCCGCGGACGCCGCGCCCACAGCACCCACGACGCTCTCGGGCAGGCCACGCATGCGCGCGAGCGAGCGCGCGAGGGCGAGCGCCACCCCCGGTTCGTCGAACAGGCCGTGGAGATAGGTTCCAAACACGTTTCCGCAGGCCGCGCCGTCTTGTTTGCCGCCAATCGTGCCCGCAGGGGCGCAGGAGACGATCGTTTCGCCGTCGTGGATCTCGTACCCGCGAGCCGTCATGCCGTTCCACACCGAGAACGCGCCTTGGGCGCCTGTGATGCGCAGCTCCGACTGGGCGAGGCGCTTTTCCTCCCTGAACACCGTACTTGCAGGGATGAGCCCGAGCCCGCGCGCGGTGCCAGCGCCTTCCCTGCCGTGCGGGTCGGAAAGCTCGTCACCCAAAAGCTGGTAGCCTCCGCATATGCCGAGCACCGGCGTGCCCGCACCCGAAAGCGCGCGTACACAGGCTCCGATGCCGCTAGCCGCAAGCCAGCGCGCGTCGTCGAGCGTGGTCTTCGAGCCGGGGAGCACCACCAGGTCGGGTCGGCCCAGATCGGTCGTCGAGGAAACGTAGCGCACGCCCACGCCGGGCACGCGCGAAAGCGGGTCGAAGTCGGTGAAGTTCGACAGATGTGGAAGGCGCACGACGGCGACGTCGATGACGCCGCGCGCCTCGCGGGCAGATAGGCGCGGCGCGAGCGAGTCCTCGTCGTCCAGGTCGAGCGTAAGATACGGCACGACCCCCACGACGGGAACCCCGCACATCTTCTCGAGCGGGGCCAAACCCGGGCGCAGGATTTCCACATCGCCGCGGAACTTGTTCACCACAAGCCCCCGCAAAAGAGCGCGATCCTCGGGCGCAAAGAGCGCGACCGTGCCGTAGAGCTGGGCAAACACCCCGCCTGGGTCGATGTCGCCCGCGAGCAGCACGGGGGAGGACACGGCGCGCGCGAGCCCCATGTTGACGATGTCGTTTTCGGCAAGGTTGATTTCGACGGGGCTGCCGGCGCCCTCGATGACGATGACGTCGTTTTCCTCCGCGAGCGAATCGAACGCCTCCAAAATCTGCGGCATGAACGCCTTCTTTCGCGCGAAGTAGTCCCTCGCAGCGAAGGCTCCCTGCGCCTTGCCGGCCACGATGAGCTGGCTTCGGTGGTCGCTTTCGGGCTTGAGCAGGATGGGGTTCATGCGCACGTCGGGCGCGATGCCGCACGCCTCGGCCTGCATGATCTGGGCGCGCCCCATCTCGAGCCCATCGGCCGTGACACCGCTGTTGAGCGCCATGTTCTGGCTCTTGAAGGGAGCCACGCGCAGGCCGTCCTGCGAAAGCACACGGCACAGCCCCGCCGCAAGCAGGCTCTTCCCCGCGTTCGACATGGTGCCCTGGATCATGATGGGCTTCGCCCTACCCACGGGTATCGACCTCCTTCGCCGAGCCTCGGCCATCCGCGCCCGCCATAGCGTCGCTGCAAGAAGCGCCGCCCCGTTCGTCGGGTTCGCCTTCGCCCGATGCGCCTTCCGCCCGAAGCGCGCGGCTGAACGCCATCGCAAGCCGGGCGTTCTCCTTGCGCGTGCGCACCGCGACGCGGCACCAGAAACGGGACAGTACCGAAAACGAGTCGCACGTGCGGACCAAAACCCCCTGTTTATACAGGCGCTCGGGGATGTCTTTCGCCGGCATGCGGACTAAAAGGAAGTTCGCATCCGACGGCACGACGGAAAGCCCGAGCGAGGAGAGCTCGTGGGAAAGCCACGCTCGCTCGCCCGCCAGTACATCGCGCGTGCGCGAGACGTATTCGACGTCTTCCAGGGCGGCGATGCCTGCGGCCTCGGCGACCGAGGAGACGGGCCACGCCTGTCCCGCCCGGCGAATCCCCTCGAGGAGTTGGGCGTTTCCGCTGATCAGATACCCCAACCGCAACCCTGCCATTCCGTAGAGCTTGGTGAACGCGGAGAGCACGGCCACATGGTGCGAACACGCGGCGCGTGCGGCCACGCTCCTTTCGCGGGCGTCGGGCGCAAATCCGAGGAAGCACTCGTCCACGACGAGCAGCGCGCCCACCTGCTCGCAGCGGCAAGCCGCGGCATCGATCACGCTGGGGTCGACGAGGCGCCCCGTCGGGTTGTTCGGATTGCAGAGGTACGCCACGTCTCCCGGCCCCTCGATCGCGCGGGCGAAGGAGGCGGGCACGTCGAAGTCGTCCGCTTCGGAGAGCGGGAACTCCTGCACGCATGCACCGTAGTACGATGCCGCCTCCGCATATTCAGAGAACGTCGGCGCGCACACGACGATGCGTTTCGGGCGCACCGCCGCAGCGAGCCGCCAGATGATGTCGGACGCGCCCGCGCCGCAGACGATAGTATCTTCGGGAATGCCCTGGGCGCGCGCTAGGGCGCGAACGAGGGCGAGGCTTTCCCTATCGGGGTAGGCGTCGATTCGAGAAAGCGACTTGCAAGCTGCGGCGACGGCGCGCGGCGAGGGGCCTGCCGGATTCACGTTCACCGAGAAGTCGATGAGATCGGAGGCGCCCCCTTCGCAACCGATGCCGAGCGATTGCGCGCTGCCCCCATGCGTACGGACGCGCAGGATTCCCCCGGCAGCCCGGAGCGCGGCGTGGTCTTCCCTCATGCCATCGCCCCCAAGGCGAGCACGACCGCCGCGCGCGCGGCGCCGAAGACGACGAGCGCGCATACGGACGCGGCGAGCATGAGCCTTGTCGCCCGAGCGATGTCGCCCCACTCGATTTCGCGGGACGCGTCGCCTATCGTCGGTTTCTCAACGAGCTTGCCGAAATACACCGCGGGTCCTGCCAGGCGCAGCCCGAGCGCGCCCGCACACGCTGACTCGGTCTGCGCCGAGTTGGGGCTCGCATGGCGACGCCTGTCGCGGCGCCAGATGCGCGCCGCCCCGCGAGCATCGAGCCCGACGATCGGGCACACGGCGATCATGAGCAGGGCCGATAAGCGCGAGGGAATCCAGTTCACCGCATCGTCGAGGCGCGCCGAGGCGCAGCCGAAGTCGATGTAGCGCTCATTTTTGTAGCCCACCATGCTGTCGAGCGTGTTCACCGCCTTGTACGCCATGCCCAAGGGCGCACCCCCGATCATAAGGTAGAAAAGCGGCGCGATGACGCCGTCGCTCGCGTTCTCCGCCACCGTTTCCACGGCGGCGCGCGCAACGCCCTGCTCGTCGAGAACAGACGTGTCGCGTCCCACGATGAGCCCGACGGCTTCGCGAGCCGCGACAAGGCCGCCCTTCGAGAACGCGCGGGCCACGGCCAGGCTCTGGCGGCGCAGCTCGCATGCCGCGAGAATCTGATAGCTCGCCCATGCCTCGGCCACGAAGCGCAAGCCGGGGTGAACCATGCCGCAAAGATGCAGGATTCCCAAGGTCAAAAGCCCATACGCAAGCGGAAGCGCCACGGCAAGCACAAGCCCTGCGGCGCGCGTGCCCGCGGACGTTTGCGGGAATGAGCCCCGCAGGCGGCCTTCGGCCCACGTGATCGCGCGCCCCATGGCGACAACGGGATGGGGAAGCCAGCGCGGGTCGCCGAAGGCAAGGTCGGCTGCGAACCCGGCGGCGGCGGCAAGAATCGTCATCACCGGGCATCGCCCCCCGAAGCGGGGCGAACGTCGCGAAGGCAGCGCCCATCCCAGGTGGCGGCCCATGCGCCGCCCGGCTCGGTATGCACGTCGAAATATCCCATTTTCGGGACAGCTAGCTCGGAGAGCAGCGCTTTCACGGTACCCGCGTGAACGACGAAGACGGCGCGCCCACTCCCCTGGGCGCGCTCCGATTCGCACGCCTCCCGAAACGCCGCGACGACGCGGCGGGTGAAATCGCTCTTGCCCTCGCCATGCGGGCAGCGCGTCTCGCACCAGGAGTCTACCCAGGCGCGGTAGCGCACATCCTCTTTAAGCTCGGCGGCGCTTCGCCCCTCGAAGTCACCGAAATCCATCTCGCGCAGACCGGGGCACGCCATAAGCTCCGCGTTCGGGAAGAGGATGCGCGCCGTCTGGTCGGTGCGGGCCATGCCGCTCGTGATAACACGGAACACGTCACGATCGCACGCGAGGTCGCGCAAAGCGCGCTCGCCCGCGCTCGACAGGGGCTCGTCGGTGCCCGCCCCGCTGTAGCGATGGTCTTCCGTGCCCGCCGTGGCACCATGGCGCACGAAGACGACCTCCAAAGGCGCGCCCGCGCCCTGCGTCCCTCGAGGAGCATCGGCAAGGTTTCCTTTGATGACCTGGGGAATCCCGCACGTCATGCGCACGACGACGTCGGCGCGCGCAGCGAGCGCGCATCCCAGGCGCCCCGCGCGCTCGCGCCATTGGGCGTCTTCCGCATGCATAGGGACGACCCCCGAGCCGACCAAGGACAGAATCACTGCGTCGAAGCCGATCAGCCGCTCGAGCGCCCGGTCAGCGTCGAGCGCGCGTACGAGTTCCTCAGCATGGTACGCGACGCGGCCGGCAAAAGCCGCGGGCACGCCGCCCTCCGCAAGCTGCGCCGCGTCGACGAAATCGTCCGCCGCGAACCCGAGCTTTTCGCGCACGAAGGTCCTCTTCCCCGAATGCGCGCCACCTACCACGAGCATCATAGGAGCATGCCCCCCGCCACCAGCATAGCAAGCATCGCGAGCTCGGCCCATTGCAGAAACCATCCGGCCAAATCCCCCGTCACCCCGCCGAAGCGGGACAGGGCAACATGGCGGTACCACGCGAGCGCCAAAAGCCCCGCCACCGCCATAAGGGCGCCGACGGCCCGAGCGCACGCGACCATCCCTGCAGCCGAAGCCGTAGCGAAAGCGCAAAGCGGCACGACGATCGCCGCGCGCTTCTTCGCAGGCGAGAGCCCCGCGGCCATGCCGTCCGCCCGCGCGGCAGGCCAGCATTCAACGGCGAGCCCCGAAAGCGCGCGGGAGAACACGAGCGAGCACAGAAGCGCGAGGAACGCCCCCGCCGTAAGCGGCAGCGCGGTGAACAGGGAAAACTGCAGAATAAGGTACATGACAACACCGATGACCCCGAAGGCGCCTGCCCGCGGGTCGTGCATGATCTCGAGCTTTCGCTCGCGCGGGGTCCAACTTGCAAGCGCATCGGAGGTGTCGCAGAGCCCGTCTAGGTGAATGCCTCCCGTCACCGCCACAGGCAGCGCCACGAGCACAGCCGCGACGATGGTCGCGGGCACGCCGAGCAGGTTCGCCACGTGCCCCCACGCCGTCATGAGGAAGCCTTCCGCAAGGCCCACCAGGGGAAACGCGGCAAGCGCATGGGTTGATCCGAAATCGGTCCAGGCCGATTTCGGGACGGGGATGCGCGAGAACGTTCCGAACGCCGCGCCGATTGCCTCTGCTATCTTCACCTTGTAGGTCCTTCGCCTTTCATCCACACGGGAATCCCGCATACCACTTCGACTGCGCGGTCGGCCAGCGCCGCCACGCCCGCGTTCACGCGCGCGAGCGCGCGCCTCCATGCCTCGGTCCCCTCATCGTAGCGCATCCCATCGGCGAACACGTCGACGGTGACCACCACCGTATACGCAGCGGCCTGAGCGAGCCGTTCGATGCCTCCGAGCACCTCGCGCGCCGCAGCGTCGGGGTCACGTGGGGACAAGCCGCCTTCCGCGAAAAGCTCGTTTGCAACCAGGTTGCCCACGTCCTCCAAAAGAAGCGTGCAGCCGCGCGGAAGCCCGGACACTGCGGCGCCCACGTCACGCGTGCGCTCGAGGGTGGAAAACCCCTTGCCCTCGCGCAGCGCCCGATGGCGCGCGATGCGGCGGGCGCCCTCTTCCCCGAAGGGCTCCATCGTTGCCAGGTACACGCGAGGGCCATCGTGCCCGAGGCACAGGGACTCGGCGTAGGCGCTCTTGCCGCTCGCGGCGGCGCCGATGACGAGCGTCACCGTCATTTCCCGGCCTCGAAATGCTCGTAAGCAGCCATGCCAGTCGCCGTGAACGTCTTCCCATCCCGGTACACGCGCAGCGCCGAATCCAGAAGGGGCAGATACGCCATGGCGCCCGCGCCCTCGCCCAAGTGCATGCCAGCATCGAGGGGTGCCTTTATGCCGAGCTCGCGAAGGAGCTCCTGGCTTGCGGGTTCGCTTGATGCGTGGGTGCCCACGAGGTAGCCCAAGGCGTTGGGGCACAGGCGCGCCGCGCACAGGGCCGCCGTGCAGGATATGACCCCGTCGAGGAGCGCCGGCGCCTTCGAGGCCGCGGCCCCCAGGTAGAAGCCGCACATCGCCGCGATGTCGAAGCCGCCCACCTTCGAGAGCACGTCGATCGGGTCGGCGGGATCGGGAGAGTTCGCGTCGATAGCGCGCTCGACCACGTCGCGCTTGCGCGCGAGCGAGGCGTCCGAGAGCCCCGCGCCGCGCCCGACGAGGCTCCGCGCGTCCGCCCGGATGAGCACTGCGGCCACCGCCGCCGAGGTAGTCGTGTTGCCGATGCCCATCTCGCCCGCGGCGAGAAGGCGCACGCCGGCGCGGGCAAGCCCGCACGCGACGGCGATTCCGACCTCGATCGCGCGCACGGCCCCATCGCGAGACATGGCTAAGCCGTGCGCGATGTTGCCGCTCCCCCGCCGCACGTTCGCGCGCACCATGCGCGCGTCTTCTATGCCCCGGGCCATACCCACGTCGACGGGCACGACCTCGGCACCCGCGAACGCCGCCATGCGGCAGGCGCTCGTGGCCCCCTCGCACATGTTGCGCGCGACGGCTCGCGTCACGTCTTGCCCGCTTTGCGACACGCCTTCGGCAACGACCCCGTTGTCGGAGAAGAATACCGCGAGCGCACGGGGAAACTCGGCCACCTCGGCGCTCCCCTGAGCTGCGGCGATACACGCGACGGCGTCTTCAAAGTCGCCCAATCCCCCCAAGGGGTGCGCGATGGAGTCCCACGCGGTGTACGCGGCGGCGCGGGCGCACTCGTCTGCGGGCGCGATGCGGGAGAGCGCGGCTTCGAGCACGGCGCCCGGCGCCGACGAGAACGCGCGCTCGACTTCCTCGCGGATGCTGGCAAGCGCGGTTTCGGTTGCTTCAGCCATGCCGTCTCCTCTCTGCGAACGACGCTGCGGCAGACGCGAACGCGCGCGCAACGTCGGGGTTCGCAGGATAGTACACATGCGGGAAGCCCGCAACCAGGGACGGGGTGGTCGTCATGCACGGCCAGCCCTTGTCGCGCCGGGGCTTCTGCGCCCAGAAGTCGCCGCCCGGGCAGGTGGACTGCCAGTAGTGGAACTCGTGCGCGCGGATGCGTGTGCCGCGCGGCCCGTAGAGCCCGTCGCGTTGGGAAGTGAGCTCCACGTACCCGAAATGGGAAAGCCTTCCCCCGTTCTCGCTTGCGCCCTCAAGGGCGCCCGCAACAGGCCAGCGCCGCCCCTCGCTATCGGAGATTTCGCGCTGCAGGTACAGAAACCCACCGCATTCGGCAAGCGTCGGCATGCCGGATTCCACCGCGCGCCGCACCGCCTCGCGCATCGGCGCGTTCTCGGAGAGCTGCCGTACATGGAGCTCCGGGTAGCCGCCTCCCAGATAGAGGGCGCTTGTCCCCCGGGGCAACTCGCTATCACACAGGGGGCTGAAAAAGGCCAGCTCGCAACCCAGGTCCTCGAGCGCGCGCAGGTTCTCCTCGTAGTAGAACGAGAACGCCTCGTCACGCGCGACGGCGACGATGGGCCGCGCTCCCGCGATCGGCTCCAACCGGTAAGGTTCCTCGCGGATATCGGGTGCCGTCGCCGCTATTCCGAGCAAGCGGTCGACGTCGACGCTCTTTTCCACCAGCTCGGCCATCTTGTCGATGCGCGCGGAGAGCTGCTCGACCTCGTCGGCGGTCACAAGCCCCAGATGCCGGCTTTCGAGCGAGAACGCCTCGTCGGCGGGAATATTACCCAAAACCGCGACGCCCGTGTGCTTCTCGATCGCAGGCGCCGCGTAGGCGCAGGCAGCGGCGCTCGTCTTGTTCAGCACGACGCCGCGCACGTTCGCACAAGGCAGGAACTCGGCGATGCCGCGAATTACGGCGGCAAGCGATAAAGACGCCCCGCGCCCGTTCACCACTAAAACGACCGGCGTTTCCGTGTCGCACGCAACCTGGTAGCTGCTCGCGTCGGCCACGCCGGGCGCCATGCCGTCGTAGAAGCCCATGACCCCCTCGAGCACCGCGACATCCGCGCCCGCGGCGCCGCGTGCGAGCAGGGCGCGCAGCGTCGGGGCGTCGGTGAAGAAGCCGTCTAAGTTGCCCGAGCGCGCGCCCACGACGCGACGATGAAAGAGCGGATCAATGTAGTCGGGGCCGCATTTGAAGGCCGCGCATGCAAGGCCGCGGCGCGCGAGCGCGCGCAGGAGCGCGCACGTAACGACCGTCTTGCCGCTCCCGCTCGAGGGCGCAGCGACCATGAAGCGCGGGATGGTCGTGCTCACCGGGCGCCGCCTTCCCCACCTGCACCACGCGCGCTGACGAGGAACACGGGGTTTTGCGCCTTCATGAGATGGTGCGAGCCTACAGCCTCGGCGCGGGCGGCCGACACCTGGCACGCCTCGAACCCCTTAAAGCGCGAACCCGAGAGGAGCGCGCACGCCTCGGTGAGCGTCTCAACGGTGACGCATGGCACGCACAGGCGAACCTGCGAGTTCTTCTCGAGCGCCACCTCCACGATGGAGGGAAGCTCGCCCGCGCTCCCGCCGACGAACACGGCGTCGGGGACGGGCAGTATCGCGAGCGCTTCGGGGGCGACACCGGGGACCGCATGCACGTTGCCGCACCCGAATGCATCCGCGTTCTCTCGGATGAGCCGCACGCCGGCCGCGTTGCGCTCGACCGCCCATACCGACCCCGCTCGCGCGACGAGCGCCGCCTCGATCGACACGCTCCCCGTGCCGGCGCCGACGTCCCACACGGTGTCGGTCGCGGTAAGGCGCAGCTTCGCGAGCGCGACGGCGCGCACCTCCTGCTTGGTCATGGGAACGTCGCCGCGGATGAAGAGCTCGTCGGGAATGCCCGAGGAAGCGTACGGCCAGCGGGAACTCGCGGCACGGGATGCGCCCGCAGAGTCCGCCGCGGAAGAAGCCGCCGCGGGCGCAGACGCGCCGGCCGGTGCCTCGGAGGCTGCGCTAGAGCCCGCAGGCGACCCGGCGCCGCCTGCGGGCTCGATAAGCATCACGTTCAAGTCGTCGAACGTCTGACCTGCGATTTCACTTGCGGTCGCGCAGGTGATGCGCTCGTCGGGGTACGACAGGCGCTCGGCCACCGTCACACGCGCGTCCCCGAAGCCCGCCTGCACAAGCTCGCCCGAAAGCCTCGAGGGGTCTTCACCGCCCGACGTGACGAGGAAGAGCTCGCCTGCGCGCTCGGCCTCGGCCACGATATCGCACGCCACGCCGTGAGCGCTCGCGAAGCGCCAATCCTGCCATGGACGCGCAAGGCGCGCGGCGAGATACGACGCTGAGCTTATGCCGGGAACAACGCGCACGCCCACCTGCGCGTCGCCGGAGAGCGCCTCCACCAGGCGGCGCGCGCCGCTGAACAGCCCCACATCGCCCGTCATCACGACCACGGCGCGCCGCCACGACGCCGCATCGGTGAGCGCGGCGACGATGTCCGCTGTCTTCACGAGCTCGCATCTCACCACGTCGGGCGGCACGTCGATGCCGGCAAGCGCGCGATGAGCGCCGATGACCACGTCGGCGATGTCGATCGCGTCGAGCGCCGCGCGCGAGAGCAAGTCGGGGTTTCCGGGCCCCGCCCCGATGATCGTTACCTTTCGCATGGAATCTCCCGATACCCGCGCGGCGTGACCATACGGCCGCCTACGAGCTTCGTGTCAGCGTTGCCGACGAACACGGTGGTGAACATGTCGGCGTCGATCTCCCCCAGCTCGGAGAGCCTGCACATGCCCGACTGCTGCCCCTCGCGCCCGATGTTGCGTACCCAGCCGCAGAGCGTGTCGGGGGTCTTCCATTCGAGCATAATCTTCGCCGCGCGCGAGAGCCTGTCGGCGCGCTTTCTGCTGCGCGGGTTGTACAAACAGATGCAGAAGTCGGCGCTCGCCACGGCGGCGAGCCTGCGCTCGATGACCTCCCACGGCGTGAGCAGGTCGGAGAGCGACACGACCGCGAAATCGTGGGCAAGCGGGGCGCCGAGCACCGCCGACCCGCTCTGAGCCGCGGTGGCCCCGGCGATAACTTCCACGTCTACATCGGGGTAGTCCTCCGCAAGCTCCAGCACGGGGCTCGCCATGCCGTACACGCCCGCGTCACCGCTGCACACGAGCGCCACGGCTTCTCCGCTCTGCGCGCGCGAAAGCGCCAGGCGGCACCGTTCGACCTCGTGCATCATCGGCGTCGCGAGATGCGCCGCGTCGGGCACGGCGGCGAGCGCGAGCTCCACGTATTTCGTGTACCCCACAACGATGTCCGCCGCCTCGAGCGCGCGCCGGGCCGCAATCGTCATGCCGTCGGGGCCGCCCGGGCCGATCCCCACCACGAAGAGCTTTCCCATCACCGCTCCTTAAACGAAAGTTCGATAGTTACGTTGGAAAACGCGACGGTCACGCCGCCGTGAGCAAGCTTCGGGAAGATAAGTTTGCCCCCGTCCGCGAGCGCCGCGCGCTCGCACACGTTGTCGACCCCCACCGTCGCGCGCACGAAATCAGATGGCGAAACGCTACCATCGACTTGCGACAACTCATCTGCGGAATACGTCGCAAGCGGGATATTGCGCGCGCGGCAGAAGGCGAGCAGACCCTCCTCGTGCGCCTTCACGTCGATCGTCGCCACCTCGCGCACGGCCGAAGGCGAGATGCCCGCCTGCCCGCACGCGAGAAGAAACGCCTCCCCGATCGCTTCGGCGCACGCACCGCGACGGCACCCTATACCCGCAACGATGCAGGGCACGATAAGGCGAAGCGGCTCGGACGCAGGCGCCTGCGCCCGCACGCCCGCCGGCTTCCCCGTCTCACCGGCGAGCACGACCTCGCCCGTTGTCTCCGCCGCGCAAACGGACGCACCTGCGTTCGCGCCAGCGAACGGCGACACGACGATATCGGCCCGAGCGCGGTCTGACGCAATGTCAACCCCCTCAGGCGGCTGTCCCGAAATCGGCATGTCGGAATAGAGCGCCACGCGCCCGCCCGAAAGCAGCCGCGCCGACACTCGCTTGATAGCCTCGGGATTCGAAACGGCGAGCCCCGCACGGAGCGCCCACGTATCCACCGCCCACACGCCGCGGACGTCGGTCGCCGTGGTGATGACGGGGATGGCCCCTGCCGCGCGTGCCACAGTTTGCGCAAGCTCGTTCGCACCGCCCAAATGCCCCGACAAAAGCGGGACGGCAAAGCGCCCCGCCTCGTCGATCACCACAACCGCGGGATCATTTGCCTTCGAGGCGACATGCGGCGCGATCGCCCGCACGGCGATGCCCGCCGCGCCCACGAACAGAAGCGCGTCCGACGCTTCCCACGCGAGCGCCGTCCATGCACGCAGGTCGGCCTTTCCCTCGCCGAACCCGCGCAAAACGGAAACGTCCCAGCCAGGGTCATCTTCGTCTGTCTGCGCGCAATCGGAAAGCGCGCGTGCGGTGCGCTCCGCCAACGCATACCCCCTCTCAGTGAACGCTATGCAGGAAATCCTCATCTAGCGCACCACCATCGTCGAGAAGTAGCTGCCCCGATCGGGCACATCGTCGAGCGAGCGGTACACGCGCTCGCCCGGAAGCCCACAGTCCTCTACGAGCTCGGCACCGTCGAAGGTGCCCTCATCGCGAAGGATGCGCTTCGTGTCCGCAAGCGAGCGGCGCGCCTTCATGACCACCTTCGTCCCCGGCCAGCCGATTGCGCGGCCCATCCCGTACAGCACGCCTTTACTCATACGTCGCCCCCAATTCCCCGATGACTGCATCGGCGCCCGACGTGCGGAAAAGCTCGCGGCGCTCGGCGTCGAACACGACCGCGGCGATATCGCATGCGCCCGCCGCGCGGCGGCGCAACCTGTCCTCGATTGCCGCAGCGAGCGAGGCGCGCGCAGCGTCCCCCACGCCGGCGGCCTCGATTACCTCGAGCGCCGCCGTGGTCGTGACCGACGACATGATCTCGCGCACGATCTTCGCGCCCGCGCCGGCCATGGCCGCGTGGGCGGCCAGAATCTCCGCGCGGCAGTCGGCGGTACGCGAATGGGTGTCCATGATGCCGCCCGCGACCTTCACTAACTTGCCGATGTGTCCTACAAGAAGGACATTGGTGAATCCCTCGCGAACGCAGCAATCAATCGCATCGCCCACAAAGTTGGAGATGAAGACCACCGGCGCACCGTTTAGGTGGAAATGCCCCGAGATGAACTGCCCGCCGTAGTTGCCGGGCGTGAGCACGACTCCGCGCCGCCCCATAGCCGCATGCTGCCGGATCTCGAGCTCGATGCTGTCGCGCAAGGCAGCGAGGCTGCGCGGCTCGACGATGCCCGTCGTGCCCAGGATGGAGATGCCGTCCTCTATCCCCAGGTGCGGGTTAAAGGTCTTTTCGGCAAGGGCAACACCCTCGGGTACCGAAATCGTTACAGCAATATTTCCAGAAAAGCCGTGCGCGGCACACACCTCGCGCACCGCCGAAGTGATCATCGCGCGCGGCGTCGCGTTGATGGCGGCCGCCCCCACCGGCTGCTCGAGCCCGGGCAACGTCACGCGCCCCACGCCCACGCCGCCATCGACGGAAACTTCCGATTCGTGCGCGGGCAAGCCCTTGCCGCCCGCAGCGCCCGTGACCGACCCCGCATGTTCCACGCGCGCGTACACGAGCACGCCGTCGGTCACATCGGCATCGTCGCCTGCGTCCTTTTGCACGGCGCACTGGGCGCACCCCTCGCCGATGTATGCATCGACCACGTCCGTCTCGACGGGCAGCCCGCCGGGGGTGACGATCGACACGCGGCCGACGGGCTTTCGTGACAAGAGCATCTCGCAGGCCGCCTTCGCCGCGAGCGCGGCGCAGCTCCCCGTGGTATAGCCGCAGCGCAGGCGGGTCGTCCCGGTATATATATAGTGCTCGAAGGCCACGCTAGCTGCTCGCCTTCCGATACCCCGTGGCAAACGAAGGGTCGTAAAGCTTGCTGCGCTCGTACGACTCCGCTTGCGCGCCGTCGTGCGCAAGCCCGCCGCGAGCTCCGAGCACGCGGCCCACCACCACGAGCGCCGTGCGGTCGATGCCCTCTCGCGCGCCCGCGTCGGCGAGCGTGCCCACTGTGCATCGCACCACGCGCTCCTCAGGCCAGGTCGCCTTGTACACGAGCGCCGCCGGCTCGTCGGAGCTGCGGCCCGCGGCCAAAAGCTCGGCGGAAAGCTCGGCGAGCATACCCGAGCTCAGGAAGATGACCATAGTCGAGCCGCTTTCCGCCATGGTGCGCATGCCCTCGCCCGCGGGCATGGGGGTGCGCCCGGAAAGCCGCGTGATCACGACCGACTGGCTGATTCCCGGCAGCGTGTATTCCTGGCGAAGCGCCGCCGCGGCACCGCAAAAGCTCGACACGCCGGGCACCACCTCGTAGTCCACGCCGCGCGCGTCGAGTGCGTCCATCTGCTCCTGGATGGCGCCGTATAGGCACGGGTCACCCGTGTGCAGGCGCACCACTTCCTCGCCCCGCGCATCCGCCGCACACATCACGTCGAGCACTTCCTCCAAGGTCATGTGCGCGCTGTCGTAGACGACGCAGGATTCCTTGCAATCGGCGAGCAGCTCGGGGTTCACAAGGCTCCCCGCCCAAACGACCACGTCGGCCGCGCGCAGAAGGCGCGCCCCGCGCAGCGTGATAAGGTCGGCGGCGCCCGAGCCTGCGCCAACGATATGAATCATCCGAGCCTTCCCTTCCCGTTTCTCATCGCAACCGTTTACGCCGCCCTTCGCACAGCGGGCAAAACACGGCGCCCGCAGCGGCAATCGGCGCAAATACGCAGGCAGGAGGCGCAATGCCGCCCGCCCTGGCTTTGACACGTTCACAAGTGCCCACTATCATAGTAAAAGTTTCGGCAACGAGCATATGACAATCGGATAAAAGGAAATGACCGGCGCGGCGCCCGCACAGCCCGCGCTGGCTTGCGGAGGGAACCAGGTGGGAATCCTGGGCAAGGGACATTACTGTATAGGACGCGCGGGCGAACTGCCTCGCGCCCCAAGCCAGACTGCTTCGCCTTTTCCTCACGGCATCGCCGTGGCGTTAGCTCCTTGTGAACCCCGAGGGGTGCGCTTTTCTTTCGCTTGTGCCGACAAGCAACTGTCGCCGGGGGACCGGCAAACCGAGGAAAGGAAAAACCATGTCCGACCAGATGTCACGCCGCGGCTTCATGGGCGCCGCAGCAACCGGAGCCGTCGCGCTCGCCGGATTCGCGCTCGCGGGCTGCTCCAGCACCTCCGCGAGTTCCGAGAAATCGAGCGAAAAGGAGAAGGCCGTGAAGCCGGTCATCCTCGTCACGAGCTTCGGCACGAGCTACAACGACTCGCGCCACATCACCATCGGCGCCATCGAAGACGCTATCCGCGAGAAGTACTGGCAGGACTACGACATCCGCCGCGCCTTCACCGCGCAGATCATCATCGACAAGCTGAAGAAGCGCGACGGCATCACGATCGACAACATGACCGAGGCGCTCGACCGCTGCGTGGAAGACGGCGTGAAGGAAATTGTCGTGCAGCCGACGCATCTCATGGCTGGCCTGGAATACGCCGACGTGAAAGACGAGCTCGACAAGTACGCCGACAAGTTCGACAAGATCTCGCTCGGCGACCCGCTGCTCACCTCCGACGACGACTACAAGAAGGTGGCCGCAGCCATTAAGGAGAACATGGCGTCCTTCGACGACGGCAAGACGGCGCTGTGCCTCATGGGCCACGGCACCGAAGCCGATTCCAACGCCGACTATGCCAAGATGCAGGAAGTGTTCAAGAACGAGGGCTTGACGCAGTTCTTCGTCGGCACCGTCGAGGCTGAGCCGACCTGCGAGGATGTTATCGCCGCCGCGAGCGCCGCAGGGTACAAGAAGGCCGTGCTCGCGCCGTTCATGGTGGTCGCGGGCGACCACGCGAACAACGACATGGCAGACGAGACCGACCCCGACAGCTGGGCTGCGAAGTTCGTGGCCGCCGGCTTCGAAGTGACGTGCCTGCTCCAGGGTCTGGGACAGAACGTCGCGGTCGACGACATCTACGTCTCACACGTGGACGACGCCATCGCCAAGCTGTAAACTCGCCGCGCACGGGGGCGCCGGTCGCGTCCCCGTGCAACGGGCATGCGCCTTCCCCGACTGACGGCGCATGCCCGTTGCATTCGCATCCCGCCCGCCCACAGCACGGCGCGGGCGGTCGAAGCGATTGAAAGGAACCCCTCCATGTTGAAGAAAACCCTCGCCTTCGCCCTGTCGGCGGCGCTTTTCGCGTTCTCGCTCGCCGGCTGCGGCGGAAATTCAATCGACAGCGCAAAGGCAAGCGATGCCGATTCCCAGGAAAAGACCGAACAGGCGGCCGATGCGCCCGAGGGCGCAAGCGCTGCCCCCATCACCGCCGACAAGGTGGCCGACGGCACCTATCCGATCACCGTAGATTCCAGCTCGAACATGTT
This sequence comes from Collinsella aerofaciens, assembly GCA_008671135.1. Classification (GTDB taxonomy): domain Bacteria; phylum Actinomycetota; class Coriobacteriia; order Coriobacteriales; family Coriobacteriaceae; genus Collinsella; species Collinsella aerofaciens_J. The sequence goes on along the minus strand of RQAP01000032.1, from coordinate 47,984 downwards.
CAGGATTGTGGACGCCCAGCTCATCGTGGAAAACGGCTCCATGCACTGCGTGATGACACTTTCCGGCACGGGCTACGGCAAGCTCTTCATGGGCACGGGTGACGAGGCTGCCGCCGCGAGCGAGGCCGACTTCATCCCCTATGTGGAAAACGCGGAAGGCAAGTACACCTACGACGTGCCCGTTGAAGCGCTCGACGAGGACACCGCCTGCGCCGCGTGGAGTATTAGAAAAGAGCAGTGGTACGACCGCACGCTCGTGTTCGAATCCGCCGGCGTCGATCTGCGCGCCGACGCACTGAAGTAACGCCATGCGGTCGATTCTTCCCAAGGGGGAAAACAGGAAGCGCCACAGCATCGCGGCGCGCGCGATCGCCTGCGTTCTCGTCGCCCTGCTCGCGCTTCCCTTCGCGGGGTGCAGTGCGAGCCCGAACGCGACCGGTGCCACGACGGGCTCTCAGGAATACACTGTGAGCGTCTCGCTTTCCGGCGGGTCAGGGCGCGCAAGCATCGCCTCACCAACCACAATTGTGAAGGATGGCGACACCTACACCGCGACCATCACCTGGTCGAGTTCGAACTACGACAAGATGACCGTCGACGGCGTGGACTACGCGCCCATAAACGACGGCGGCAACTCCACGTTCGAGATACCCGTCACGCTCGACGAGGACATCGCCGTGTCGGCCGAGACCGTCGCCATGTCGACGCCGCACACCATCGACTACACGCTCCACTTCGACTCATCCACCATGAAGGAGAAAACGGGCGACGATGCAAGCGGCGGCTCCCCTGCGAGAACGGCTTCAAGCGCCGCGGCCGACTTCCACAACCCAGATTTGGGCTGCGGCTGGGAGCCGACGGGGACGCTTCAGCTTGAATACGCCAAGCACTTCACTGTCGACGAGTTCGAAGGCGGCCTGCGGCTTATCTGCGTTTCGAACGGGGAGCGCTTCCTCGTGGTACCGCAAGATGCGAAGGTACCTGATGGGTTGAGCTCTGACATCGCGGTCATAAGGCGCCCCGCCGACAAGGTGTACCTCGTGTCGTCGGCGACGATGTGCCTGGTCGACGCGCTCGATGCGAACGACAATATCTTCATGTCGGGCACGAAGGCCGACGATTGCTCGGTCGCGGGCTTCAAAAGCGCGCTCGAAAGTGGGGCGATCGCCTACGGCGGCAAGTACAGCGCGCCCGACTACGAGCGAATATCGGCCTCGGGCTGCACGCTCGCCATCGAGAACACCATGATCAACCACACACCCGATGTGAAGGAAAAGCTGCAGAAACTCGGGCTCGTCGTGCTCACCGAACAGTCGTCGAGCGAGCCCGAAGCACTCGGGCGCGTCGAGTGGATTAAGCTTTTCGGCGTCCTGTTCGACAAGGAAGACGAGGCCGCGCACCTATTCAACGAGCAGAAGGCCCGCGTCGAGCAAACGTCGGGGCTCGCGTCGTCAGGTAAAACCGTGGCGTATTTCTACATTAACTCGAACGGGGCCGCCGTCACGCGGCGGGCGGGCGACTACGTGGCGCAGATGATCGAGCTTGCAGGCGGCAACTACGCGCTCGATGACGCGCAGACGGCGTCGACGTCAGGTTCGTCAGTAACGCTCGAAATGGAGCGCTTCTACGCGACGGCGAAGGATGCCGACATCATCGTCTACAACGGCACCATCGACGAATCGGTTGCCACCTTGAACGACTTCGTAGGCAAAAACGCGCTATTGTCGCAGTTCAAAGCCGTGAAGAACGGCAACGTCTGGGTCACAAGCGCCGACATGTACCAGCAGATGACTTCTACCGCTGACATTATCGACGAACTGCACGGGGCGTTCACCGGCGATGACGCGAGCGACTTCCATTATCTGAGGAAGCTCGGCTAGCACCATGAAAAGCCGACTTTCCATGACATACGACGAATCGGGGCGCGCCGCGCGGTGTCGCGTCGTGACGGCGCTGCTCGCTGTTGCCCTCATCGTGCTCGTCGGGACCAACCTGTGCATCGGGAGCGTGCTCGTGCCCGCAGACCACATCCCTGGCATCCTTTCGGGCGGCGCGGCCAATTCCATGGAAAGCCAAGTCATCTGGGAGATTCGCCTGCCGCGCGTGCTTTCAGCCGTGCTTCTCGGCGGGGCACTTTCGCTCTCCGGGTTCCTACTGCAGACGTTTTTCAACAATCCCATCGCCGACCCGTTCATCTTGGGCGTCTCCTCGGGCGCAAAGTTCGTCGTCGCGCTTACGATGATCGTACTTCTGGGCGCGAACCAGGCCATGTCCTCGCCGGCCATGGTGGCCGCAGCGTTTCTGGGCTCGCTTATCACCATCGGCTTCGTGCTCCTCATCGCACGGCGCATAAGTTCCATGGCCATGCTCATCGTGGCGGGCGTCATGGTGGGATACATCTGCTCGGCGGCGACGAACTTCCTCATCGCCTTCGCCGACGACCAGTCCATCGTGAACCTGCACAACTGGTCTTTGGGTAGCTTCTCGGGTTCGAGCTGGGACGACATCGCGTTCATCGCGGTCGTGGTGATCACCGTGAGCGCATGCGTATTCGCGATATCGAAGCCCCTTTCCGCCTTCCAGCTGGGAGAAGCCTACGCGAAAAGCGTCGGCGTGAACGTCGCACGCTTCCGCGTGGTGCTCGTCCTTCTAGCGAGCATGCTCTCCGCCTGCGTGACCGCGTTCGCTGGTCCGGTGTCGTTCGTAGGCATCGCGGTTCCGCATCTCGTTAAGTCGGCGCTGAAGTCGTCGAAGCCTATCCGCGTGATTCCTGCGTGCTTCTTGGGAGGCGCCATCTTTTGCGCGGGCTGCGATTTGATCGCGCGCACGCTGTTCTCCCCCGTCGAGCTTTCCATCAGCGCCGTCACCGCCATCTTCGGCGCGCCGGTGGTTATTGCACTCATGTTGAAGAAGCGGGTGAGGTAGATGTGGGAATTCGTGCCGCGGCCCAAAACGCTCGGAGGGGACATTCCATGCTTAGACAATCCTGAGCTCGCTCGAAAGTGCCAGAAGGCACTTTCGGCTCGTGCGGAACTGCGCGCGAAACGCCTCCTCCGAGCGGAGTCGAACCTCGAAACCCCGGTCGAAACGCAGACTGACGGAGCGCCGCTTTTCCGCATAAGCGACCTGTCGGCAGGCTACGACAAGAAGGTCGTAGTCGAAGGCATCGATCTGGAGGTTCGCGCGGGCGACGTCGTGGCGCTCATCGGGCCGAACGGCTCGGGCAAGTCGACCATCTTGAAAACCATCACGCGCCATCTGGCACCGCTTGCCGGCGCGGTCGAGCTCGACGGGCGGGAGATTTCCCGATGGAAGACGGCGGAGTTCGCAAGGAACCTTGCCGTTATGCTGACAGATCGCCCCCGGACCGAGCTTCTCACCTGCCGCGATATCGTAGAGGCGGGAAGGCATCCCTACACCGGGCGAATGGGCACACTCTCGCCCGACGACCATAGTCGGGTCGATGAGGCCATGAAAACCGCACATGTGGAAGAGCTCGCCGAGCGCGACTTCATGCAGATAAGCGACGGGCAACGCCAGCGCGTCATGCTCGCACGCGCCATCGCGCAGGATCCGCGTGTGCTCGTGCTCGACGAGCCCACGTCGTATCTCGATATCCGCTACCAGATCGACCTGCTGCGAATACTTCGCCACCTTGCGAAATCGCAGAATGTGGCTGTCATCATGTCCATCCACGAACTCGAGCTCGCGCAGAAAAGCGCCGACAAGGTGATTTGCGTGAAGGACGGCCGGGTCTTCCGCGCCGGCGCACCCGAGGGCATATTCACGCGCGAGACGATTGGCGAGCTCTACGGCCTTCAACATGGCACCTTCAACGAGCGCTTCGGCAGCGTGGAAATTGGGCGCCCACACGGCGATGCGCACACGTTCGTCATCGCTGGCGCAGGTACGGGGTCGGCTGTGTTTCGCCAGCTCATTCGGCAGGGCAAGGCGTTCTACGCGGGCGTTCTGCACGAAGGGGACATCGACTGCGAGCTCGCGCGCGACCTGGCGACGGAATGCGTAGCCGAGCGCGCCTTCGAGCCGATCGGGGATAAAACCATAGCCCGCGCCAAAGAGCTCCTCGTCCACTGCGCGCGTCTTATCGTATGCCCCGCCGCCTTCGGCACCATAAACGCCCGCAACGCAGAGCTCGTCGAGTTCGCACGCTCGCATGGTATCGAGGTCATGCGAGCGTGCGAAGGCGCATCGGAGGATTCCAAAATTGGAGTGGGAAGGATAAACTGGACTTTCTTTTAAGGATCCTCAGGCTACAGCTCCTACGCCGGCAAGGTCTCCAAGGCGCCGGAAAACCTCAGGAACAGGAATTTCCACGCCGACGAGCCCAACTAGGCCTAATCCAAGCGAGATTCCAGACTCGACAGACCATTGAGAGTCAGATCGTTGGCGACCTCAGAGACACGCTCGATAGGAACCGAGCGGTCAGACAGCGCCCACGTGCGATAGATACCGATTATACCCGACAGCAAAAACGCCAGATAGTAGTCGAACATCTCGTCCTTGAGACCTTGGGGCAGCAGATCGCGCTCGGCAATCTCGTGCTCGAGCGGTGCACGAAGACGAGCCATAAAATCATCGAGCGGAATATTCTCGATCAGCTGACGATTGAGCACCAAGTTGTTGCACAGTGCCTCATTAACGGTTTTAAAGAAGGTCGCCGCCGCGCCAAGAGCGCGCTCGTTGGTGTCACCGTCCATAGAAGCAAGCGTTTTCTCGACCGCGTCGACAATCATCTCCACCACATCGACGGCAATGGCATCGAGCAGGCCGTCAACCGTACCAAAGTGAACGTAAAAGGTCTTGCGGTCGACATTGGCCTCGCGCGTGATGGCACTCACCGTAATGTCTGCCAGCGGCTTTTCCATGAGCAGGCGCTCGAAAGCCGAAAGGATGGCATTACGGCTGCGAACGATGCGGCGGTCAAGACGCGGTTTGATGGTTGCCATGGGCGTGTCCCTTCGATATGCGAGCATTCATCAACAGATGAGAGATAATCTACGTTAGAGGATTATCCCCCATACGGCACAAATATGCCCCGCATCATGAAGAACGCACGACTGCCCTACTGAGACTTAGGGCGCTTCTTCTTATTGAGTGCCGACGGAGATACGCGAATACCGTCTCCTGTCTGACGCACATAGGCCTTATGAGCCGGCTTTGCGGTCCCAGAAGCCTTCTGAGCCTGCTTCTTGGGATCAACGGTAACAGCATTCGTGGGGTGCGGCTTAGTGGGCGCAGAGGGCGTCTGAGGCGTGCGGCCGAGCTTGCGCATCACGCGATCCCAGCGCGCATGGATGCTCTCGTTGTGGGCGCTCTTAAGTCCCAGCAGGGGCGCAGCCAAAATGGTAGGCGCAATAAACGTAATGAGACGCCACAGCAGATAGCCGGCGGTCGAAGCCGAACCGAAGAAATGACCCAAGAACAATGCAAAGCCGCCCTCAGCGCCACCAGTTCCACCGGGCAAGGGAACCGCAGAGCTTAACAGCTGGACAAAGGCGCTCGCGGCCATGACCGAGAAAAAGTCGACCTCGTGGTGGCCAAAGGCAAGCATCAGGAAATACGGAACCAGATAGAAAAACGCGAGCTGCAGCATGGTGATAAACACGGTGAGCAGCATGGAAGAAAAATGTCCGGCCGAAAGCTTGAACTTCTCGGAGAAGGAGTAGATCTCGCCATCGACAAACGTGCGCCAACCCTCGATCTTAGTGGCCGAGACACCAATGCGCTCGAGCCAATTGATGATGCAATGGGCGATGCGCGTGACGGTCTTAGGCATGAGCGCGACGGCGAAGATGCCAAGCAAGATGCAGCAGTGTCCACCAAAGCTAAAGACGCACAGCAGCGTCATGTCGCCATAGCGCTCGGCAAAAAACGGCATGCGAGCAAGCAGTAGGATAGCGCCCCAGGCAACGAGGCCAAACTGATACACGATAAAGCGCGTGAACTGCGTGGCTCCGGCCTCGCCGACATTTTGGCCCGCTTTGGTCAGGCGGTAGATCTGAGCAGGAGTCGAGCCCATCATCATAGGGGTGAGGTTGCCAAAGAAGATGCCACTCGCCTCGACCGAGATCAGGTCGCGAATGCCGACGGGTGAATTGGGGTCGAGCCAGACAGCGATCGCATAGGCCACAATGCCAAAGAACAGATACATGAACATGCAGAGACACGCGACAACGAGCCATGACGCCTGGACGCTCGACATAGCGGCCCAGAACTGCCCCATCTGCCCGGTTACCACCAGATAGACGATATAACCCACCAGCACGACGCCGATAAAGATGGCGCCGCGGCGTGCGCTCTTATTGTCATCTCCGCCCGAGGCCTCAACCTCGACCTGGGGCTTAGACGTATGCTGAGAGGACTCCGTCATGAGACTCCTTCTAACAGTCAAAATATCTTGGATATTGTACCCGCAAGGACCATAGACAGAACGCAAAGCTCTGGTTCAAACGGGAATTGCAGACGGTTGTTTGAAAATAAAAAACCCGGCCTTCCATGGGAAGTCCGGGTATCAGATGCGTGGTAGCCCGTACCAGATTCGAACTGGTGATCTCCGCCTTGAGAGGGCGGCGTCCTAAACCGCTAGACGAACGGGCCACATGACATCTGCACTGCCGTGCTGCGAGGAAATATATTACGGGACAAAAAACGTCAGCGCAAGAAGAAATTCCAAATTGCCGAAAAATTGTCGGCAGGTTATGGAACACGCAGGTAAACTAGGTAGCTAATTCAAGTTGAGATGGACCAAAAGAGCTTCGCGATCGTTGGGAATGTTGTCTTCGATCACGGCGTCGAGGGCGGAGTTGAGAAGCTGCCCCAGTTCCGGCCCGGGCTTGACTCCAGCACGGATCAGGTCGCCGCCGTTGAAGGCGAGCATCTTGAGCGTATAGGGCTCCCCCGACCTCAGCAGCTCGTGCGCCATCGCGCGCATCTCCTCAATCGTCTCAACGTAATAGAAGCACGACGGGGCCTTGCCAAGTGTGTCGGCACGCTTAAGGTCCATGAGCTCGTCAATCAGGCGGGCCGTGTCGACGCCCTCACCCGAAAGCGCGCGCATCATATTGAGCAGGCAGGAGCGCTCGGGGCGCAGCGGCTTGTCGTGATATTTGATGAGCAGGCACACGTCGCGCACCAGGTCGTGCGAGAGAGCCAGGCGATCCATAATGACGTGCGCTTTCTTGGCGCCGAGCTCGGGATGACCGTAGAAGTGTCCGCTGCCGGCGTGATCGACCGTAAAGCACTCGGGCTTGGAGACATCGTGCAAAAACGCCGCCCACATAAGGCTCGACGAGGGCGCGACGCCGTCGCACAGCGCAAGCTCCCCTGCCACCGTCAGCACACGGGCGATATGCTCGTAGACGTTAAACGCATGATAGACACTTCGCTGATCAAAGCCGCGACCCGCTGCCAACTCGGGCACAGAGGCACAGATGAGCTCGGGATAGCGAAGCATCGCGTCTCCCCCATGACCGGTCGAAAGAATGCCCTCGAGCTCAATACCCACACGCTCGCGCGCCACAGCATCGAGCAACGGCGCACACTCAGCAAGCGCGCGCTTTGTCTCGGGCTCAATCATAAAGTCCAGGCGGCAGGCAAAGCGTACCGCACGCAGCATGCGAAGGGCGTCCTCGTTAAAGCGACGCTTGGGATCGCCGACAGCGCGAATCAGCTTGCGCTCCAAGTCACCCTGGCCGTCGTAGCGGTCGACAAGCCCGCGCTCGGGATGCCAGGCCATGGCGTTGACGGTAAAGTCGCGGCGCGCCAGATCGTCCTCGAGCGAGGCGGCACGTTCCACACTCTGGGGATGGCGACCATCGGTGTAAAAGCCATCCAGACGGTACGTGGTGACCTCGATACGCTCGCCATCGGAAATAGCCGTGATTCCGCCAAATTTAATGCCCGACTCCACAACCGCGATGCCGGCGGCCTCGAGCGCCGCTTTGGACTCCTGCCACAGGCCGCTACAGCACATATCAACATCGTGGCTGGCGCACCCCATCAGGGCGTCGCGCACCCAACCACCCACGTACCAAGCCTCAAGACCAGCCGCCTCAAGCGCGCGCAGGACGCGCAGGGACGCATCGGACGGTTGAGTACCGTTGAGCGAAACATTGCACATGCCTATGGCCTCCTGCACTTGTGAGCGTAAATCGATGGTTCTCAAGAAGTCTAGCAAGAAACAAGAAAGCGCGCACACGCAATCGCGTCGTCAATTCCATAAAACGAGACAGCAGACGCCATATGCGTTCAGTGCACAAAAAACACCCGCCTCGGAGATCCAAAGCGGGTGTTCGGCAGCGATTTTTCGATGCGGCTAGCAGACCTGACGAACTTCGATGTTCTTCTTGTATTCGTCCACCTTGGCAAAGTCGCCCAGGCCCGGGCACTCGACCACGTTGGCGCCGGTGGCCATCGACAGACGGAGGGCATCCTCGACGCGCTTGGGAGCGTCGTGCCATACGGACAGGAAGGCAGCGAGCGAGGAATCGCCGGCGCACACCGTCGACAGCAGCTTGACGTCGAAGGTGCGATTGGCAAACCAGATGTGCTCGCCGTTGGAGAAGTACGCACCGGCGCCACCGAGGGTCAGCAGCACGTTCTTGGCGCCCTTAGCGTGCAGCTCGGCCATAGCGCCCTTGACGGACTCATCGTCGCCACCGCTCACCTTAATGCCAAAGATGTCGAGCAGCTCGTCGTCATTGGGCTTGATCAGCAGCGGCTCCATGGCAATGAGGTCTGCCAGCTGATGGCTCGAGATGTCGAGGACGAACTCGGCCCCCTTGGCCTTGACGCGGCGCAGGACCTCGGCCAAGAAGCCCTCGGAAGTGTTGGGAGGCAGCGAGCCGCTGATGACCAGGCAGGTCATGTCATCGAGCGAATCGATGAGCTCAAACATCTCCTGCTCGTTGGCCTCGTTGATAGCGGCACCGGCGTTGACCATGTTGTACTCGGTGTCGGGGCCGGCGTTGAGGAACACATTGACGCGCGTAATGCCGTCGGTCCACACGGGTTTGACGGGCACGCCCAGGGCCTCGGCGCCCTTAACGATAAACTCGCCCGAGAAACCGGCGAAAAAGCCCAGGATCGTGGTGTCGACGCCGTAGTGATCGAGCGTAAACGAGACGTTTAGGCCCTTGCCGTTGGGCGTGTAGACGGCGTTGCGGGTACGCGTGACGGTGTTGGCAGCAAGACCGTCGCAGGCGATGTTGTAGTCAATAGCGGGATTTGCAGTGAGCGTGTAAATCATGAATGTTCCTTTCACGAAGCAACGTGTTAATGAAAGTATATTCCACGCATCGGTAAAAGGCTAGGACAACTCGGTGAACGGTGTGGAAGCGGTGAAGTACGGCGGGACACCTCTCCCCCGTGGCGGAACAAAAAGGCGCCCCAGCCAAACCGGGGCGCCACATGCGCACGAATATGTCGCGGTTCGATTACTGACGATCGAGCTTGCGGACGGCAACGCGCTTGCTGTACTCGTCGACGTGACCGAAGTCACCGATGCCGACGGACTCGGCAACGTTGGCGCCGGTGGCCATAGCGAGCTTCATGGCCTCCTCGACGTTGTCGCGATCCCTGTACCACTTGTGCAGGAACGCAGCGAGGGTGCAGTCGCCGGCGCAGACGGAAGAAACCAGCTTGATGTTGAACTCACGCTTGGCGTACCAGATGTCCTCGCCGTTGGAGAAGTAAGCGTCGCCGCGGCTACCACGGGTGAGCAGCACGTTCTGAACGCCAGCGTCGTGAGCCATCTTCATGGCAACGCGAACCTCGTCGTCGGTGTCGACCGGCACGCCGAAGATGGCCTTCATCTCGTGATGGTTCGGCTTGATGAGCAGCGGCTTCTTGTGAGCGAGCTCCTTGAGCTTGTCGGAGGACAGGTCCAGGACGACGTCGGCGCCACGGGCCTGAGCGTGCTCCATGACCTGAGCCAGGAAGTCGGGCGTAGCTTTGGGAGGCACGGAGCCAGAAACGATCAGGCACTCGAGATCGCCCGCGGTGTCCAGGATGTTGTAGAGCTCCTCCTGGTGCTGCGGCGTGATCGGAGCACCCGGGTTCAGGATGCCGTACTCGTGCTGGCCATCGTTGACGTAGGTGTTAATGCGCGTGATACCGTCGGTCCAGACCGGGCGGCAGAGGCAACCCAGGTTCATGACCTCCTCGACGATGAACTTGCCCGTGAAGCCGGCGAAGAAGCCGAGCGCGACGGTGTCGACGCCCATCTTCTTAAAGGCGAAGGACACGTCGAGGCCCTTGCCGTTAGCCGTGTAGCTGGCCGAGCCGGTGCGGACGTTCTCGTCGGGCTCGAGCGGAGAGCTCGAAACCGTCATGTCGACAGCCGGGTTAGCGGTTAGCGTGTAGAACATTTACAGTACCCCCTGTATATGTGAGGGCCGCGTGGCCGGCCCATTCCAACCACGCGGTTACCTCTGATACCAAATTAGCGAGCTGCGGACTCGAGCAGAGCCTTGACCTCGGCGGCGGTGTTGCAGGCGAGCGCCTTCTCGGCGAGCTCGTCGCACTCGGCCTTGGTCCACTGACTGATGGTCTTGCGGGCGCGCAGGATCGACGGAGCGCTCATCGAGAACTCCTCCAGGCCCCAGCTGATCAGCAGCGGCTCGAGCAGCGGATCGGCAGCGGCCTCGCCGCACATACCGACCATGATGCCGGCCTTCACGCCGCTCTCGATGATGTTCTTGAGCGAGCGGAGCACGGCGGGATAGTACACCTGGTACAGGTTGGAGATGGTGTCGTTGCCACGGTCGGCGCACATGGTGTAGCCGATCAGGTCGTTGGTGCCGATGGAGAAGAAGTCGGCAACCTCGGCAAGACGGTCTGCGAGCAGCGAAGCGGCGGGCGTCTCGACCATGATGCCGACCTCGATGTTCTCGTTGAACTTGCGACCCTCTTCGGTCAGCTCGGCCTTGCACTGCTCGACGAGCTCCTTGACAGCCAAGACCTCCTCGACGCAGGTGACGAGCGGGATCATGATCTTGACGTCACCGAAGGCGCTAGCGCGCAGCAGAGCGCGGAGCTGGACCTTGTACTGGTCGGGATTGGCCAGGCAGTAACGCACGGCGCGGAAGCCCATGAAGGGGTTGTCTTCCTTGACCATATGCAGATACGGAATCTCCTTGTCGCCACCCACATCGAGCGTGCGGATGATGACCGGAGCACCCTTGAGCGCGCTGGCGACCTTACGGTAGGCGTTGAACTGCTCCTCCTCGGAAGGAAGCTCAGCGGAGTCCATGAACAGGAACTCGGAGCGGAACAGGCCGATGGCCTCGGCGTCGTGATCGAGCGCGTTGGGCACGTCATCGGGGTTACCGATGTTGCAGGCGATGATCTTCTTGATGCCATCGGCAGTCACGGACGGCTTGCCACGGAAGGCCTCGAGGGCTGCCTTCTCGGCAGCGAAGGCCTCGGCCTTGGCGGTGTAGGCAGCGAGCGTCTCCTCGTCGGGATCGGCCTCAACGATACCCTTGCCACCATCGACGACAACGGTCATACCGTTGCGCAGCGCGGTGCAGCTGTTGGAAACCGAAAGGACAGCCGGAATCTCGAGGGCGCGCGCGATGATCGCGGAGTGCGACGTGCGGCCACCGGTCTCGGTGACGATACCGGCAACGTGGGCCTTATCGATCGTGGCGGTCATGGACGGCGTGAGGTCATGCACGACAACGACGGTGTTCTCGGGCAGGACGGAGAGGTCGACGACCTCCTTGCCCAGCAGCTCGGCCAGAATACCGGTGCGGATGTCGGCGATGTCGGCCGCGCGCAGACGGAACATCTCGTCGTCCATGGACAGGAACATGTTCTCGAACATGGTCGAGGTGTCCATGAGCGCCTGCTCGGCGCAGGTACCGCCGTCAATGGCGGCGTTGATGGCGTCGGTCATGCCCGGGTCCTGAGCCAGGACAATGTGTCCACTCATGATCTCGGCCTCGGCCTCGCCCACCGTCTCCTTCATGTGGTCGGCCTGAGCCTGGGTCTTCTCGCAGAAGACCGAAAGAGCGGACTGATAGCGCTCCTTCTCTGCTGCCGAATCAGCAACCTCGTGCGGCTCAAACGTCAAGTCGGGATCGACGGCGACCATGACGGTGCCGATACCGATGCCCTCGGAAGCGTTGACTCCCTGATACATTCCCATTCCTCTCTCCGTGTCATGTGATAAAGCGTTTTGCCATATCCATGACAAAAGAGCGCAGCTACCTTACAACAGGTCACTGCGCCCCCAAATATGAACTTAGTTGTTCAACATGCGACCCGTTTGAGTTCTACTCGCCAAGACCGCTCTTGATGAGCTCGATGGCAGCAGCCAGAGCCTCGGCCTCGTCAGCGCCGTCGCACTTTACCTCGACCTCGGTGCCGCAGGGGATACCAGCAGCCATGAGGGCCATCGGGGACTTGCCGTTGACCTCCTTCTCGGGGGTGACGACCGTCACGTCACAGGCGTACTTGCCCATGGTGGAGGCGAACAGACCAGCCGGACGCATGTGCAGACCCTGAGGATTAACGAGGGTAGCCTTCTCAGAAACCATAATTGACTCCTTTTTGTGTTTAACCCCTGTCATGCATGTGGCAGGAGTCAGATTCACGACGTTGTTTATATTAACTCACATCAAACGGTTTTTCATTATGTTTCGGACGAATTGTTGGACAGATGTCGTTCCTGCACGCTCGCCCGCCGGGCGGGGCGGTTAAGTTTGCTGCTCTACAGTCCTGCGCAAGACGGAAAGCACATTAAGTGCTTTCCTTTGCGTGCGGAACTCGCGACAAACTTAACCGCCCCGCCCGGCGGGCGAGCTGCGGAAAATCGGTCGGTCCAGAGCAATATCGTGCAAACGGAAATCTGGCTGATGATCTGTTCGCGACAAAGACTCGATAGGTAGCCCCCTCTATGACCTTTTATAAGTTGCGGTGAAATAGGGACTAAATTTGGGGTTGAATCGTTTAAACAGTCCCTATTTCACCGCAACTTATGGGAGGGATAGAAAAAGGCGAAGGCCCTGGAGAGGGACTCCGCCTTTTATACAGGGGGCGATGGTATTCGCGTACCGTGGGATTAGACCAGGCGGGCGTTGATCGTCTTGGCGATCTCGGCGGCGTCGGTGGAACCCTTGACGGTGGCACGGAAGTCCTCGTCCATGAGCGCCTCGGCAACCTTGGACAGGATCTTGAGGTGCGTGGTGCCGGCCTGGGCACCGGGGATGAGCAGGGCGATAGCCACGTTGACGGGAGCGCCGTCCATGGTGTCCCAACCGGTCACGCCGGACTCGTCCTTGACGACGATGACGGCAGCCTCGGTAATGGCGTCGGACTTGGCATGCGGGATGGCGAAGCCCTCCATCATGCCCGTGGTGCCCTCGGCCTCGCGGGCCAGGAAGGCGTTCATCACGGCGTCGGCGTCGCTGGCGATACCGGCCTTGACGGCCTGGTTGGAAACGAAGCTCAGAGCCTCGTCACGAGAAGCGAAGTCCTCGGCGACAAAGACATTCTCGACCTTCACGAAGTCGGCAGCCTCGGCCTTGGGGGCCTCGACGGCAGCGGCCTTGGGAGCCTCAACCGGCTTGGCTGCAGGAGCGGCCTTCTGATTCTTCTCGAAGTCGTACTTCTTGAAGGCCACGAACAGGATGCCACCGACCACAGCGCCGATGAGGATCGCGAGGACCCAAAGCGGACCGTTCTCGACAACGGGCAGGACCAGGAAGCCACCGTGAGGCGCCGGATCGTGAACGTTGAACATAATGGTCAGGATCGAAGCGATAGAGGAACCGAGCATCATGATGGGCATGACGGGCCAGATGTTCTTGGTCATGAACGGAATGGCGCCCTCGGTGATGTGGGTGCAACCAAGGATGAGGTTGACGACACCGGCGTCGTGATCCTCCTGGCTGAAGTACTTCTTGCCGACAACGACGGCAAAGGTGGTGATCAGCGGCGGAACGATGCAGGCGGCGGAGACGGCAGCCATGAAGTTGGTGCCGAAGTTGTAGGTATCGGTGCCAACACCGGCGGCCAAAGCCTCGGTGAGCATAGCAGTACCGGTGACGTAAGCAGCCTTGTTGACCGGGCCGCCCATGTCAAAGGCGCACATGCAGCCAATGGCAAGACCCAGTACAACGGCGCCAGAGGCGGACAGGCCCTTGAGGAAGTCCATCATGGCGGTGTTGATGGCAGCCATGGGGCCGGAAATGCCGAGCATGACCAGGCCGACAATAGCCGTCGAGAACAGCGGGTACAGGAAGATAGCCTTGAGGCCGTCCAGGTTCTTGGGCAGACCGGCAAAGACCTTCTCGAGCAGCAGGATAACATAGCCGGCGAGGAAGCCACCGACGATGCCGCCCAGGAAGCCGAAGCCCACGCCGGCGCCACCGGCGTCGATCATGCCGGTCTCGGCGTTAACAGGCAGGCCCTGGATGGCGATCATACCGGCAACAAAACCGGGAACGAGCGCCGGGCGCTTGCCGATGGATTCGGCGATGTAGGCGGAAAGCACCGGAACCATGAGGTTCATTGCGATGCCGCCGATGATCTTGAGCATCGCAGCAAAGCTGTTGTAGTCAGACGCCGTCGAATCGAAGGACGTAATGCCCCACAGGAACGAGACAGCGGTCAGAACACCACCGGCAACGACGAAGACCAGCATGTGGCTGACGCCGTTCATGAGGTGCTTGTAGATGATGTGGCCGATGGACTCCTTCTCCTCGACATCGTCCTCGACATCGGCGGCAGCTGCAACCGTGTCGTCACCCTTGGCGGAGAGCGCGCGATCAATCAGCTTACCGGCGGCCTCAACGGACAGGGCCTTGGAAACACCAACGGAAACCATGGGCTTGCCGGCGAAACGCTCAGCCTGGACATCCTTGTCGGCTGCGACGACGACGGCCTTGGCACCAGCGATCTCACTCTTGGTGAGCTCGTTCTCGACACCGACCTGGCCATGAGTCTCGACCTTAATGGTCAGACCGCGCTCGGCAGCTGCCTTCTCCAGCGCCTCCTTCGCCATGAAGGTGTGCGCAATGCCGGTCGGGCAACCGGTCGCGGCGATGATGTCAAACTTAGCCATGTGTCCCTCCTTCTTGAGTACAGCGCCCGCGAGCGCTCCCCTACACGCGCTTTGATGCGCGTTTTTCCACAACTGAAAGATACCAACCTACCGTCCGCGTGAGAAGACACAAGGTGAAAATCTCCGGTGAAAGGTTCTTTCATAACCGTAAACGGTAAGTGAAAGTTTACCATCAACACTTGAAACGGCAAGGTGTATCTTGTAATTGAAAATGCCCGTATACTATGGCATTGCAAATCAAGCTAGATTTTCATGCCAACCAGGAGCCATCCATGACCGATACTAGCAAGAGCGCACTTTCCCTCATTAGTACCCATCAGGGATACAGCGAGTCCGAGCAGCGCATTGTCGACTATATATTGGAGCACCAGTCCGAGGCTCCACGCCTCACGGCGGCTCAGCTCTCACGCGCCGCTGCCACGTCCGAGGCGACCGTTTCGCGCTTCTGCCGCAAGCTGGGCTTTGGCAGCTTCCGCAGCTTTCAGTTTTCGTTGGCGAGGGATTTGGAAAGCCAGCGCAACGAGGGCCTGACCGACAAGGTCTCGCTCGACAATATGGAGCAGAGCCTCAAGAACATCCTGGCTGCCAAGGTGAGCGAGCTTAATGCGACCATCGACGGAATCGACCACGATACGCTGGCGGCTGTTGTGCATGCCTTTAAGCATGCAGGGGTTATTGAGTTTGCAGCTGTGGGCAATACGAACGCGGTCGCGCTCGATGCGACGTTTAAGTTTTCGCAGCTGGGCCTGCGCTGCATGGCGAGCACCATTAGCGAGACATCAATCGGCTTTGCGCTCACGTTGCGCCCGGGTGACGTCATCGTGCTCATCTCAAACTCCGGCAAATCGCGCCGACTGAATCGCATGGCAAAAGCGGCTCGCGACTGCGGCGCAACCGTAGTCGTCATCAGCAGCGACAGCAAATCCCCGCTCGCGCGCCTGGCAGACTACACGTTTAATACCGTCAACCACGAAGCGCTGCTGACGACGGGCGACTTTGCGTTCTCCAAGATCAGCGCCACGATGATCATCGAAGTCATCTACAACTTCCTGCTGCCCGAGATTGAAGACGCGCGTGAGCATATCAGCTACTACGAGGAGCTCATCCAGCCGGACAAGGTCGTTGAGTAAAACGCGTAGTGGGACAAAAATTTCAGTCTATTTTGTCCCACCAACACCGCTGTTACGACCTAACCTCGAGCTTCTTCGAGCATCTGCTTTGCGTGGGCCAAGCTTGCCTCGGATTGATCGCCGCTCAGCATGCGGGCGATCTCGGCGGTACGGGCATCGCCGGTCACCTCGTCCAGGTGCGTTTGGGGAACATCGCCCGGCTCTTTACTGACCACGTAATGCTTGTCGGCCATGACCGCAACCTGCGCCAGGTGGGTTACGACAATGACCTGATGCGTGGCGGCAAGATCGGCCAGCACACCAGCAAGAGCACGAGCCGTAGAGCCGCCGACACCAGCATCGACCTCGTCGAACACCAGTGTATCCACGCCATCCGCGTTGCCGAGGACAACCTTGCTCGCCAGCATAACGCGGCTGAGCTCGCCACCCGACGCAATACGGCGCAGGGGACGCGGCGTCAATCCAGCGCCGCTGCGATACAAAAGCTCATAGCTCGAAGGGCCAGCAAGCGTCCACTCGGCGCGGGGAAGATCACGCGACTCCCAGACGAGTTCGGCGCCCCCCATTTCCA
This sequence comes from Collinsella aerofaciens, assembly GCA_008671135.1. GTDB lineage: Bacteria > Actinomycetota > Coriobacteriia > Coriobacteriales > Coriobacteriaceae > Collinsella > Collinsella aerofaciens_J. The sequence goes on along the minus strand of RQAP01000032.1, from coordinate 31,192 downwards.
GACGCGCCATTTGGCGGCCAACCTCATGACAAAAACGCGGGGCCGCCGTATTGCGTGCACGTTTAAGCGCCTTGGCGGCGGCGAACAGTTCATGCTCCGCTGCGCCAAGCGCTTCACGCGCCTTCTTGATCTGCCCATCACCATCGTCTACCAGCGACAACAGCTCTTGTGAGCGATCGCGCATGGCAAACACGTCATCCATGGTAGGACCCCACTGACGCAGCAGGCCCTTGAGGTCTGAATATCGCTCGCGCATGCGAGCGAGCTCGCGAGGGTCAAACGCAACGCCATCGCGATAAGCACGCAGCTCGTTGGCACAATCCTCAAGTGAGATGCAGGCATCCGAAAGTGCATCGGCGATGTCACCGAGCTTGCGGTCAACGGTCGCCATGCGTGAAAGCTCGGCAACGGCGCCATTCACGGCATCGAGCGCTCCCCCTTCGGCAGCAAGCGATGCATGGGCCTCGTTGGCCGTCGCAACCAAGACCTCGGCGTGCTCCGAGCGCGGCAGCAGCTCCTCGAGCTCCTCGTACTCGCCTGGCTTGGGGTCGACCTCGGTGATACGCTTAAGAGCAAAACGCGCTTCCTCGACGCGACTTCCCTGCGCGCGTGAGGCTTCCTCCACACGGCGAAGCTCCTTGGCGGCGGCACGCGAAGCCTTAAAGCAGGTGCGATACTTCTCGAGCGCCTCAAGCGCCGCGCGCCCAGCCCAAGCATCGACCATGGCAACATGGTGCGCCGGGTCGAGCAGACGCTGATGTTCATGCTGGCCGCATAGATCCATCATCACGCCAACGCGCTCCGAAAGCTCGCGCACGCTGGCGATGCGGCCGTCAATTTTTACGCGGCTGCGGCCCTCGGCAGAAAGGCTGCGCTGTACGGTAAAACCCTCCGTGTCGTGCGGGCCGTCAAACAGGCGCGCCTCGACGCTGGCAAGCGCCTCGCCCTCGCGAACCGTCGACGAATCCGCGCGCTCGCCCAAAATGAGCTTGAGCGCCGAGAGCAGCGCGGTCTTGCCAGCACCGGTCTCGCCGGTCAGGACGGTCAAGCCGGTACTCGGAACCAACGTCGCCTCGCGAATGAGCGCGATGTTGGAAACCTGCAGCTCATCGATCATGGCGCACTCCATAGAACACGCGGCTCACCGAGTTATAGAAGCTCTCGGGGCCGTAATCCAGCAGCAGCACATCGCCGGGACCGCGACGAACAGCCACGCTCTCGACCGTGCCATCGCAGGTAATAAACTGTCCGTCGATAGCGATGGCAGGCACGCTCGGGCGATCATCGGACATAAAGATTTCGACGACATCACTCGGCGAGGTCAAGAAGGCGCGAGCCTGAATGGTATGCGGAGCAATCGGCACGCAAACCATGCCCGTGTAATCAGGGCTGACGATAGGGCCGCCGGCGGAGAGCGCATAGCCCGTAGAGCCGGTCGCCGTCGACACGACGACACCGTCACCGCGCAGGCGATCGATATGATGGCCGGACACCGTGATGTCAAACTCGACCATATCGGACAGGGGCCCACGCGTGAGCGCCATATCGTTGAGGGCGAACGAACGCACGACATCCTTCGTGCCGTCATCGCGCACCGAGACGATATCCGCGGCGATGGTGGCGCGGCGGCTCACGTGGAGCTCACCGGACAGGGCATCGCTCACAACCTGCAAAATATCGCGTTCCTCGGGACTGGCCGCCGTCAAAAAGCCCAGGTGGCCATAGGAAAGACCCAAAATGGGAATCTCGCGGTAGTTGAGAATACGGGCGGCGCGCAGCAGTGTGCCGTCGCCGCCGAGCGTGATGACCAAGTCGGCATCGTCAACATCGGGCGTGCTCTGGATCTTGGAGCGCTGGTCGGCAGCCCATGCAACCTCGTAGCCCTGGCGCGTCAGCCAGAGCTCGAGCATCAGGCCGCTCTCGACCGCCTCTTGCTTGTAGTAATTGGGAACCAGAAAGACCTTCATAGCGTTGCCGCTTTCTCGCTCAAAGCCGATACCTGGGATTGCAACTCATCTTCGGCGCGCTCGCCGGGGGCAAACCTCGTGCCGTACAGGAAAAACTCAACGTTGCCCTTAGCGCCATGGATTGGCGACACGCACACATCGAGCGGGAACAGGCCCTTGGCGGCAAAGAGCTCAATCGCCGCCACGAGTGTATCGCGGCGGACGGCAGGGTCGGTCACGATACCGCCCTCGCCCACCAGCGCAGCCGGCGCCTCAAACTGCGGCTTTACGAGCGTGCAAAACGAACCCGAAGGCTTCAGGCACGCCAGCACGGCGTCGATGATATTCGCGATACTCGTAAACGACACATCGCACACAGCCAGGTCAATAGCAGCGCCGTAGCCGAGCTCGGGCAACTGCGTCACATTCGTGCGCTCGTGGAGCGTCACGCGATCGTCTTGGCGCAGCGACCAATCAAACTGGGCACGGCCCACGTCGACCGAGACAACGGTCGCGGCGCCGCGCTTGAGCAGGCAATCAGTAAAGCCGCCCGTGGAGCATCCCACATCGAGGCAAGCAAGGTCCGTCGGATCGATCCCAAACGCATCGAGCGCGCCCTCGAGTTTAAGGCCGCCGCGTCCAACGTACGGAATGCGCCCCTTAACGTGCAGTGGCAGGCCCGGCGTCACCTTGAGCCCCGGAGAGGTCAAACGCTCACCGCCGCTCGAAACCAAGCCGGCCATAAGAGTGCGAAGGGCATCCGCGCGATCGGCGCAGATGCCCTGTGAAATCAGTTCGTCATCGAGACGCACACGTTTCATGAATGCCATCAACCATTCGTATCCGGAGATGCAGCCTGTCTATCTTGGGATTCGTTTGCCGCATCCTCATCGTATTCCCGTTCGAGCTTGTCGGCCTCACGCGGCGTCAGCTCAAACTTGTCGACCATATCGACCGCTCGGGAGCCCAGCTCAATCGCCTCGTCAAACAGATCGAGCGAACGCTCCAAGGACGTATCCTTGGAGCGAACGGTGGCGATGATCTGGTCCAGGCGATCCGAGATCTCATCGAAGTTGCGGACGGAACCCTCTGGCATGGCTACTCCTCGACGGAGTCGGCCTCGACGGCCTCAGCAGCGTCCGCATCCTCGGCAAGTACACCGGCGGCAGCCTGAGCGGCGGCGACCTTGGCGGCCGCCTCGGCAGCCTGCGCCTCCTCGCGAGCGCGATCCTCGGCCAGCAGCTCCTGGTACAGGTCCTCGCCCGGCAGCTCCTCGCTGCGAGCGATCTTGCCAAGCACGCCGTTGACAAACGACGCGGACTGGTCGGTGCCATAGGCCTTGGCGATTTCGACGGCCTCGTTGATCACGATGGCGTCCGAGACCTCTTCGTCGGTGAGGAAGCGCATCTCGTAGACAGCGATACGCAGCAGGTTGCGGTCGGCGCCGGGCATGCGCATAAGATCCCAATTCTTGGCGACGGCGCGCAGAGCACAGTCGATGCGATCGATGTGCTCGTAGGCACCGCGGCAAAGCTCCAGCGCATAGGGATCGAGGGGACCCTTCGAGATCAGGAAATCGCCCTCGAGGACGCGCTCGAGCGGGCTGTCCGTGGCCTCAGCCTGGAACAGCAGCTGCAGCGCCTGACTGCGGGCAAGCGTACGCCCGCGATAAACCTTAAGGCTCAAAGGTTACTCCTTGGGGAAAACGAGACCGTCGATGCAAACGTCAACGCGCTCGACCTCGACGCCCACCTGGGCATCGATGGCGGCGACCACGGCGGCGCGAACGGCCTCGGCGAGTTTCTTGAACGGATAGCCAAAGAACACCACGACACGCACGGTGAGTGCGAGCTTGTCGCCGACGACCTCGGCCTCGACCGCCGGCTCGGAAGCCGGGGCCTTGGACGAGAGCATCATGGAGACAAGGTTGGTGGCAAGGTCCTTGACGCCAACGGAGGCGATGCCCTCGACATCCGACACGGCGCGCGAGACGATGGCGGTCAGAACATCGGGCGAAATGCCGATGCCGTCAATCTTGATTTCCTGGGGCATGAGTCCTCCTAGAAGAGTTGGTTGCTAGACGCGGGAGACGAACTTGCCGTCGCGGGTGTCAACCTTGATGACCTCGCCCTCGTTGAGGTACATGGGGACCTGGATGACAGCGCCGGTGTCGATCGTGGCCGGCTTGGTGGAACCCTGGACGGTGTCGCCCTTAAAGCCCGGGTCGGTCTGGACGATGGTGGTCTCGATGAACATCGGCGGGGTCACGCCCATGAGCTCATCGTCGGCGAAGAGCAGCTGGCAGATGTCGTTCTCGCGCAGCCACTTGGAGTTCTCGCCCACCATGTCCTCGGGAACGGGAACCTGCTCATAGGTCTCGTTGTCCATGAAGATGTAGTCGGCGCCATCGTTGTAGAGGTACTGGAACTCACGGGTGGTGAGCATGACGCTCTCGAACTTGGTGCCGGCGTTGCAGGTGTTCTCGACGACGCGGCCGCTCTTGATGTCGCGGGTCTTGTAGCGCACGAACGCGCCGCCCTTGCCCGGCTTGACATGCTGGAACTCGACGATGGTGTAGACCTTGTCCTTAATGCGGAGACCGAGGCCGTTCTTGAAGTCGGCGGTAGAAATGGTAGGCATAGCGACCTTTCTTGTTATGGGCAGAACGCACAGGCGTCCAAATTACATACGACCGAAATTATACACTTGCAGACGGCGCCTGCAGCGAGCGCATAAAAAGAGAACGCGGGACGTCCGAATCATTTCGAACGCCCCGCCCCAAACTATCTACGAAGTAGACTAGCAATCGATGACGTGGAGGTCATGCGGCGTCTTGGTGAAAGGCTCGTAGCCGTTCTCGGTGACCACGCCATAGTCCTCCAGGCGCACGCCGCCCACACCGGGCAGATACACGCCGGGCTCCATGGTGACAACCGAGCCAACCTCGATGATATTCTTGCTGCGGTTGAAGTTGGGCAGCTCGTGGATGTCGATGCCCACGCCGTGGCCCAGGCCATGGTTGTAGTAATCGCCATAGCCGGCATCGCCGATGATCTTCTTGGAAAGCTTGAAAATGTCGTTGCCCTCGACGCCCGGATGGATGGCGGCGACACACTCCTCGTGGGTGCGGCGCACGAGTGCGTACAGGTCGAGCTGCTCCTGGGTGGGCTCGCCCATCACGACGGTGCGCGTCATGTCGGAACGATAATCGCAGTAGCCCGCACCGTAATCCATGAGGACGAAGTCGCCCTTCTCGATCACGCGGTCACTCGGCACGGCGTGCGGGTTGGCGGTGTTGGGACCGCTCGCCACGATGGAGCCGAAGGCCAGGCTGTCGGCACCGTTGGCGAACATAAAGTTCTCGAGCTCGTTGCGAACCTGCTTCTCGGTCATACCGGGCTTAATAAAGCCGAGCATATGCTGGAAGGCGGCGTCGGTGATCGACTGCGCATGGCGCATGAGCTCGATCTCCTCGGCGTCCTTGATGGCGCGCATCTTACGGATATCGTCGTGCATCAGCGGAAGCATGCAGGCGACGGAACGGTCCTCCAGACCGCGCTGGATACCCTGGTAGAAATTGATCTGCATGTCGTCCTCAACAGCGCAGACGCGGCACTTGTTGGCCGCAATCTTGCCGGCGACCCAACCGGGGATGGTGCCCTCGTCCATGTCGTAGACCCAGGGGCTGCCGGCGGGCGTGTTCTCCTCAAAGCTGTTGAGGTAGCGCGAGTCGGTATGGAACAGGCACTGGTCAGCCGTAATAAACGCCGCGTGCGGGAACTCGAAGGTGTAATCGAAAACGCCCTTCACGCCCGTAAGCCAACGAAGGTTGGCCTCGTCGCGCACCACGATAGCGTCGTAGCCGCGCTCGACCATCAGGGCACGGACACGTTCGATACGACCGGCAGGACCGGCAGCAAACTCAGACATGCAGATTCCTTTCTTGTTGTCTCAAAAAGTGCGGGACGGGTCTCAACCGAACGTCGGAATCGCATGCGAACCGCAACCGATTGGAAACCCGTCCCTCAACATGATACGAAAGACGATGGATGTCAATAAATCTTAGAGAAGTTCTTTGCGAGAAGCCAAGTAGGCGTGAGCATGGCGCTCAAGAACCTCGTCCTCAACGCTCGTTAGACGAATGGCGCCGAGCGCCGCGGGCAGCGGCAACATGCTGCGGTTCGAGCGGGCGAACTGCTGCTTACGGAACTCCTCGATAAACGCAGTGGGCTCCAGGTCGAAGGCAAGCTCCTCGATGCCAAAGTCCTCCAGGCAGTCATCGACCTCAAAAACGTAATCGATATCGAAGTCGCAGGCATCATGTGCTAGGCGCGCCTCAAAACGCATGCCCTCGGACAACAGCTGGTAGGCAGGGACCTGAGAAGCGGCATCGCCCAAGCAGGCGCGCAGGGTACGCTCCCCCATCTTGCCAAAATCGAGCGCATGGCGGGCGCTCGGGTTCGTAGCCATCAGTACGTCCTTGCGGGCAGTCTGAGACCACTGAACGGCATTGACGAGCGCGACCTCCTCGCCCGCGAGAATCTCGGGGACGGTCTCGGTAAACTGATTCCAACGGGACTTGCTGCTCGAAAGCATGGTGCCAACAAGTACCGCATAGCCAAGCTTGAGGTCCTCGGGGTCCGTCTCGCGAACAAGGTCGAGGTCACACACGACCAAGCCCGGCTCGGGACGGAACGCGATAGCGGGAAGCGCATTCGCCGACGAGGCGACGAGCGGCTTCATGGTCGTCGCGACCGTGAGCATGGCGTCGAACGTCGTCGGCAGCAAGGCGCACTCGGTGCGACCGCACCACTGATTGGCACACCAGCAAACGACCGAGCAGGTTGCGACATCGCCAACGGCAACAACGAGATCGTCGCAGGTAATGCCGTTAGCTGACAGGGCGCCAAAGACGGTATCGGCATCGGCCAGCGTAGCGCCGGCAGGAGAAACCTCGAGGGCGAGCAGCGACACGGCAAACCCGGCGTCGACCAGCGCATGCTCGACGACCTCGCCAAAACGCTCGGATGTGGCGTCGTTCCAAACCACCATCGCGCGCTTAGGCTTGCCCACAGCCGAGGCAAACATGCGCGACAGCTCATCGAACGCACCCAATCCGACACGGACATCGACGCTGCGGTTTTGGAAATTGATCAGTTGACGGCGAATCATAGCAGCCCACGCTCCAAAAGCATCTCGGCACAAAGGTAGGAAACGTCCTCGAAGGACTTGTTGCGAATATCAAGGGTAAGGTCGGCAGCCTGGCGATACAGCGGACGGCGATGCTCAAACAGGCGCGCGGCATGCTCAGGCGAGCGGAAATCGGGGCGCGTGTCGGACCGACGAATCTGGCGAATCGAATCCTCGAAGTCGCCCTCGAGGTACACGCACGTACCCATTTCGTGCATCAGCTCAATATTCACCGGTGTCTCGACGATACCGCCCCCGCACGAAACCAACAGGCTGCGCTCACTTTGGAGCGAACGGAGCGCCGAGGTCTCGAGCTCGCGAAAACGATCCTCGCCCTCGGTCTCAAAAATCTCGGTTACCGACTTGCCGCAACGGCGCACGACCAGGCGGTCGGTATCGATAAAACGCCGCTTGAACATAGTGCCGACGTTGCGCGCGAGCGTCGATTTGCCCGCGCCCAAAAAGCCGATAAAGAAGATATGGTCGCAGCCGTGTTTGGTGTGCTGGGACATGACGAGACCTATTCCTCGCAGGGAAGGTCGCGCAGGGCCCGGCGCTCAAAGATACGGAAGATCTGCGTATACCACAGGTCTTGCGTCGCCTGCGGCTTAACCAAGATGGTATCGACGCCGGCGAAGTTGCCACTCCACACGTCCGTGTAGAGCTGATCACCGATCAGCACCGCCTCGTCAGCCGTGGCGCCGAGGCGCTTAAGACCCGCCTTGAGGGCAAACGGTGCCGGCTTCATGGCGTGGCTGATGGCCTCGAGTCCCAGCTCGCGTGCCGATGCCATGACCTGGTCGCGATGCCAGTTATTGGACACCATGCACAGCTTAAAGCCTTTGGCGCGGGCGGCGTCGAGCCAAGCGGAAATCGCGGCGGGGACCTGCTCGGTGTCGCGCGGCACCAGGGTGTTATCGCGATCGAGCAGAATGGCGCGTTTGCCGTCGGCCCACAGGGTATCGAGGTCGATGCGATCGACCGAGGCAACGTATCGTTTGGGGCTAAAAATCCTCATGCTAATTCCAAGACTGTTGATGCTCTTCGTAGGTTTGCGAGAAGTACTCCTCGTCCTGCGTAATGTAGAAATACAGGTCATCGGAGTCGGTCGGCTCAAGCGTGGCCTTGAGTGCCTCGAGCGACGGAGAGCAGATGGGCGTGGGCGGTAGGCCCTCGTGCTTATAGGTGTTATACGGACTATCGCTCTGCAGGTCGTCGGCGGTAACCTCGCCACCGGTGACATACATCATGGTCGCATCGCTGTTGAGATAGCGCAGACCGTCGAGCTTGCCGGCAAGGCGGTTGTAGAAGACCGAGGCCACGTGCGCACGTTGATCGGCGTTGAGGCCCTCGCGCTCAACGATAGAGGCCAAGTTGACGATGTCGTAGTCGGACATCTCCACACCGTAGCGTTCCTTGATCTTGGCTTCGCAGCTCGCAAAGTCAAGCGACTTGTACTCGGTCTTAAACTGATCGAGCATGGCGCGAATCACGTCATCGGCCGTCGGCGAATCGCCCAGCGAATAGGTCTTGGGGAACAAGAAACCCTCGAGCGAATCGTTGGCGGCGCCCTTAAGGAAGCTATAGTCGTCAACGTAGTTGGAGGCCTTGGCCTGGTTGAGGAAGTCTTCCTTAGAGATACTGTCGTAGGCCTGGGCCACACGGTCGGCGACTTGATCGACCGTTAGGCCCTCAGGGATAGTCAGCGCATTGGAGCCCGCGTTGGGGCCTTCCATGAGCTGCTGAACAACCTTGGTCGCATCCATGAGTGTGGTGAACGAATAATCACCAGGCTTGAGCGACATATCGGCGTTGAGCTTTTTCACCGCCGCATAGTAATCCTTGGGATTTTCTACGATATGGTTCTCGGAGAGAATCGAAGCGATGCTGTCACCCGAGGCACCATCGGGAATCGTGATAGTAACCTGCTGTCCTGCAACGACTTTCGCACCCTCACCGCCAAAGAAGCCCTTGACGGCTGGCACGACAAAGAAAACGATCGCGACAAGCGCAAGCACGGCAACAACGCCACCGATAATCATAGGCACCGGGGAGCTTTTCTTTTGAGCACCGCGACGAGCATGCGTGTTGTAGCTCGAGCGGGTCGCCGGAGCAACGCCATGCGAACCACGAGCGTGATGCGAATGCGATTGGGGGGCCTGCGTTCGCTGGGTAGGTGCCTGCTGCTTAAAGCGGGTGCCGCCTGCAGGCTGGGCCGTACGAGCAGTGGGCTGCTGAGCCGCGTGAGAAGCCGAATGCTGAACCGAACGAGCAGAAGGCTGCTGACCCGTCCGTTGAAAAGGTTGGGCCGAACGAGAGAAGGACTGCGCCGGGCGCGCGGCAGGCTGAGCTGCGCGCTGCGTCGGCTGTGCCGGACGCTGGCCAGGCTGGGCAGGGCGCGACGCCGGCTGCTGTGTACGATTCGGCTGGCGCGGATCGGAAGCACTAGGCATGCGAAACCTCCTCGTTTTTACGATCGAGCCACGTCTGCAAAAACAGGCTGGCGGCAATCATGTCGATCTTGCCCCTCATCTGCTTTTCGTTGAGTCCCTGCTCGCGCAGGATACGCTTGGCCTCTTGCGAGGACAGACGCTCGTCCTCAAACTCCAACGGAAGATCGAGCTCGTCGGCAATCTTTTGCGCCACAGCGGCAACGCGCTCGGCCTGAGGGCCGGGCTCACCGGCCATGGTCAGGGGACGTCCGCTTACCAGGATGTCGGGCTCATAGTCCTCAACCAGGTAGCGGAACGTCTTGGCCATACCGGTGACCTCGGCAGCCGGAAGCACCTTGACGGGCATCGCCATCTTGCCATCACGGCTCGAGATGGCGATGCCGATCCTGGTCTCCCCTATGTCCAGCGCGAGCGCAACCACAGCGACTTCTTAGATTCTTAGGCGCCGAGCGCGGTCTTAGCGGCCGCGAGGGCATCGGCGATGCCGGCAGCATTCTTGCCACCGGCCTGGGCCATGTTGGGACGACCGCCACCGCGACCGTCGACCAGACCCGCGATCTGCTTGATCACGTTACCGGCGTGGAAACCGGCCTTGACGGCGTCATCGGAGCCGGCAGCGAGCAGGGCCGGAGTGCCCTTCTCAGTCACGCTGGCGACGACACAAGCGACAGGGCCGGCGACCTTCTGATGCACGGTATCCCATACGTTGCGCAGGTCGGCAGCCTCAAGGCCCTGGAGCTCAGCAACGACGAGCTTATAGCCGTCGAGCTCGACAGCACCCTCGATGGCGCTGGAAATGGCGTCGGAGGAACCACCGGTCAGAGCCTTTTTGAGCTTGTTGGACGTCTCGCGCAGTTCGGCCTGCAGGTTCTCCACACGGGCGGGAACCTCGTCGACGCGGCACTTGAGCGCAGCGGCGGCGGCGTCAACGAGTGCCAGGCGGTCGGCCATATAGTCGAGAGCACCCTTAGAGGTCACGGCCTCGATACGGCGGACATTGGAGCCTGTGGAGGACTCGGAAATGATCTTGAACAGGCCGATCTCGGCGGTGTTGGCAGCGTGCGTGCCACCGCAGAGTTCGCGGGAGAACGGCTGGTCCTCAGCGCCCACGGAGACAACGCGGACGACGTCACCGTACTTCTCGCCAAACAGAGCGACAGCGCCGGCGGCCTTAGCCTCGTCGATGCCCATGACACGGGTCACGACCGGCTTGGAAGCGAAGATCTGCTGGTTGACCAGGTCCTCGACAGCCTTGAGCTGCTCAGAGGACAGAGCCTCGAAGTGCGTGAAGTCAAAGCGCAGGTGCTCGGGCGTCACCAGCGAGCCGGCCTGGGAGACGTGCTCGCCCAGGACCTGCTTAAGGGCGGCGTCGAGCAGGTGCGTGGCGGTGTGGTTGCGGCGCAAGAAGCCACGGCGCTCGGCGTCGAGCGCGGCGGTAACAGCGGCACCGACAGTCAGCGTGCCCTCGGCAACGTGGGCGACGTGAGCATACAGGCCGTTGTGGTTCTTGGTATCGGAAACGGTCAGCGAAACGCCCTCAGCGGAAAGCTCGCCGGCATCGCCCTGCTGGCCACCCATCTCGGCATAGAACGGGGTGCGGTCAAGCACGACCTCGACGTCCTCGCCGGCGGCAGCGGACTCGACGGACTCGCCGTTGCGCACGATGGCGACAACCTTGGCGCCCTCGATCACATCGTTGTCATAGCCGTCGAACTCGGTCGCTGCGACCTTGTCGGAAAGCTCGACCCACACGTCGTTGAAGCTGCCCCAGGCGTCGCCCTTGGCATTGGCGCGGGCGCGGGCCTTCTGGTCCTCCATGCAGGCAGTGAAGCCGTCCATGTCGACGTCGTGACCAGCGGTGCCGGCGATCTCGACGGTCAGGTCGATGGGGAAACCAAAGGTGTCGTGCAGCTTAAAGGCAACATCGCCCGGAAGCGCAGCACCCTCGGCAAGCGCTGCCAGGGCCTCATCCAGGTAGACGCGACCGTAGTCGAGCGTCGTGGAGAAGCGCTCCTCCTCGGAGGCGACGATACCCTTGACGAGCGCGACGTTCTTGAGCAGCTCAGGATAGGCCTCGCCCATCTGAGCGTTGACCTCGTCGATGAACTTAGTCAGGAAGGCGCCCTCGATGCCCAGCAGGCGACCGTGGAACACGGCGCGGCGGAGCAGGCGGCGAAGGACGTACTCGCGACCCTCGTTACCGGGCAGGATGCCGTCAGAGATCATGAAGTCGACGGCACGGGAGTGGTCGGCGATGATGCGAAGAGAACGGCTGGCGCCGGAGTAATCGTCGGCGTCATAGGTCTTGCCGCTGATCTCCTCGCCCAGCTTGATGAGGTGCTGCATCAGATCACCGTCGTAGTTAGCAGTCTTGTGCTGCATGATAGCGGCCATGCGCTCCAGGCCCATGCCCGTATCGAGGTTGCGGTGCGGCAGCTCCGGCATGGAGCCGTCCTCCTGACGGTCGTACTGGGTAAAGACGAGGTTCCAGAACTCAAGGAAGCGGTCGCAGTCGCAGCCAGGCTTGCAGTCGGGGCTGCCGCAGCCGACCTCCTCGCCCATGTCAAAGTAGATCTCGGAGCACGGACCGCAGGGGCCGGTGGGGCCAGCGGCCCAGAAGTTGTCGTCCTCGCCCAGGCGGGAGATGTGGTCCTCGGCAACGCCCAGAGAACGCCACACGTCGTGGGTCTCGTCGTCCTCGGTAAAAACGGTAAAGTACAGGCGGTCGAGCGGCAGCTTGAACTCCTTGGTGATGAGCTCAAAGGCCCAGGCGCAAGCCTGCTCCTTGGAGACGCCGCCAAAAGAGAAGTCGCCGAGCATCTCGAAGAAGGACAGGTGACGGCCGTCCTCGCCGATGCAATCGATGTCGTTGGTGCGGACGCACTTCTGGCAGGAAATCGCGCCGATCTCCTTCATGGTCTTCTTGCCCTGGTAGTACTCCTTAAACTGATTCATGCCGGCGTTGGCAAGCAGCAGCGAAGGATCGTCGGGAACGAGGGACGAAGAAGGATAGAGCTTAAGACCGCGCTCCTCAAAGAAGTTGAGGAACTTGGAGCGGATCTCGGCCGTAGTCATTGACGGGTAGTCAGCACTCATAGAGGGAATCTCCTCGGTTTCACATCGAAACAGTTCAAACGTAACGATATTACCATCCCGCCGCGCAAGTGCAAAAAAGAGGGCCGCCAAACAGCGACCCTCCAGCGAAAGTGCACGTTATTCAGTACTGTGCGATCCTTTGAAAAAGGACTGCTGTAGAATTACATATAAGAATCACCCGGAAGGAGCAATCAATGAAAAGTAAACGATTTGTCCTGAATGCACTTCTGGTACTAGCACTTTTAGCGCTCTTGGCCTTCTCCTGCTGGTACGCAAACCAACCAGCATTTGGCTACGTATTGTATGCAGTAATGTCCGGCGATAAGGCTTATTACACTCTACGCGCAATTGACGTTCTCTTTTTCTATGTAGCCGGCCCCTTATCAATCGCTTTGCTCGCGTTTATTGTCATTTACAACTTCAAGAAACGTTAATAGGGCCTATTTAGAATCCGAATCGTCCATGGAGCCGTCGATGCCGGTTTTGGTATCGTCGTCCGAGTTGGAGTCATCGTCCTTGGCGAAGGGATTCTTGAAGAAGCCCGTGGCATCGGGTTGCAAGCCCGAGAGCTTGATCCAAGGATTATCGAACTCGGGCTTAGGCATCGCTTGGGCCTCGGGCGCAGTCTCGTTGCCGATGAGCTCGGACTCGTAAATGAAGGTGTCGTCGCCGAGCGCGTCGTAGGCGGCGACCGGGTTGCCATCGGCATCGCGGTACGGTGTGCCCTTAAACACGGCGCCGTCATAGGCCACAAGCTGGCGGCCGGTCTCATTCTCGAAGTAGAACACGAAGATACCTTTGAGGGCCGCACAAAGCGGGATGGCAATAATCATGCCGATGGGGCCCATGAGTGCCGAGCCAATAACGAGCGCCGTGAGGCTCATGATGGGATGCACCTGCACCGAGCTCTGCATAACCTTAGGCGAAATCACGTTATCGGTGACGTTTTGCGCGACCATCGTCACGACGAGCGTCCATAACGCCAACATGGGGCTGAACATGAAACCGAGCACTGTGGCGATTGCTGCGCTCACCCAAGGACCGACGACTGGAACCAAATGCATGATGCCGGTAAAGATAGCCATGAGCGCCGCATACGGATGGCCGATGATCATAAAACCGATAAAGGCGAGGAAACCACCGCAGATGGACGTCACGACCATACCGCGCATGTAGCCGCCGACAGAGCGAGAAAGGATGGCGACCATAAAGCGGTACGAGGTCTCCTTCTCCTGACCGATGATGGTGCAAATCTCGTGGTGCATGCGAGGGTAGTCGCAGGTCATCCAGTACGCAAGCACCAGACCAAGGAAGATCACGAACAACTGCGAGGCCGTATTGGTGATGAGCGGGAACACACCACGGCCAAGCTCGGCAGCGATCTGAGACACGTACTTTGATGCCACAGTAACAAGCGACGAAAGATTATCGTCCAAATACTCCTTGAGCGGCGTGTTGTTGAGCGTCTTGGCATGCGAAATCATCTCGTTGAGATCGCCACCCGCAACACGAAGCTGCTCGGGCAGACGGCTCAGGACTTCCATGATCTGACCAAAGAGAATCGGCGACAAGATGCAAACGACACCGACGAGCACGGCAACAACAACAATAAGCGCGATAAGCGAACCGATGCCGCGATTCACGCCATGGTGCTCGAGCCAGTTGGTGATCGGGGACATCACAAAAGCAATGATGGAGCCGACGGCAAGAAACTCAATAACCGGTGCCAGGATGCCCATAAGGTTAAAGATGACAGCAGCAATAACAATGCAGCCGACAACAGCCCAAATGCGCAGCGTCAGAATGCGGGTGTCGCGCAGCACGCGATCGGTTTGTTGGGGGTGCTCACTCATGAACGAATCATCACTCCGTCGGGGTCGATCTTGTCCTGAATCTTCTTAAGCGTGCGGCGCAGCAGACGCGAAACCTGCACCTGAGAAATACCCAGCTTCTTGGCGATCTCGATCTGGGTCATGCCCTTCACAAAGCGCAGCTCGATCACCTCGCGCTCGCGCGGCGAGAAATCGCGGATGGCTTCCTCGATCACCAGGCGGTCATCGGTAAAGTCGAGCTCGTTGTCATCGTCGGCGTAACGGTCGAGAATCGACGGCGCATCGTCGGAATCGGACGCACCAGGAGCCTCGATGGGCACCGAGGTATAGGCCGAAGACGATTCCATAGCCTCGAGGACCTCATCGACAGTCACATCTAGATACTCAGCGATCTCCTCAACCTTGGGCGAACGCTGCAGCTCGTTGGTAAGTTTGTCAGTAGCCTGGTTGACCTTGGCCGAGAGCTCCTGCAGACGACGCGGTACGCGCACGCTCCAGCCCTTGTCGCGGAAATGGCGTTTGATCTCGCCCAGGATAGTGGGTGTCGCAAACGTCGTGAACTCGAGTCCGCGCTCGGGATCAAAACGGTCGATAGCCTTGAGCAAACCCAGATAGCCGACCTGCATGAGGTCGTCGAGCGGCTCGCCGCGATTCTTAAATTTGTTGGCAAGAAACCTTACCAGGTTCATATGGGACATGACGAGCTGCTCGCGGGCGTCCGGATCACCGGTCTCCTTGTAGCGACGAAACAGCTCGCGGGTTTTCTCCTTGTCCCAAGCGGTCTTGCCGCTCCGGGAACGTTCGGTCATATTAAATATCCGCCTTGAGGTCGAGGGAAAGCGTCAGGGGCGCCGCAGTCTTTTCGTAGGAGTCGCACACGCTCGCGAGGATGAGCTCGGCATACACCGCAGCCTGGTCGTCTTCATCGACCGTAGCCTGGTCGCCAAAGGTAATAGTCATGCCAACGTGGGTCTCATCGACATCGAATTTGATGGTGATGTCATCGCAGTCGACCGCGGTGCAACCAAAGATGAAAGCCTCCTCGGCAGCCATGCGGATGTCCTCAATGCGATCGACAGACATAGAGCACAGGGCACCAACGTTGGCTGCCGTCATGCGCACAAGGCGAGCGAGACGCGGGTCACCGGCAACGGTCAGCGTGATAGGGCAGGTTGCTTCGCTACTCATCGCAGGACTCCTCAGAGGTCTCGGCGGGCGTATAGGTGTAATACTGAGCCGGCTTGGATGCAGACTTCTGACCATCATCGTCGCCCGCGGCGGCCTCGTCCTCGCCAATTAGGACGCGCTCGGTAGGCTGCTCGGCCTCCGCAGCGGCAGCGGCGAGCTTGCGATCGGCGTCGGCTGCAGGAGCCTTCACCTTATTGAAGAGCTTCTGCACAGCACCGGCGGCAGAATCAGTCACGCTCGACACGGCGCTGCTGGCCTCGGCCACACTGCCCGTGACCTCGGAAATGTCGCGAACGACGGCCTCAACCTCAACAAGGTTGGACGTCAAGGCATCGACCGCGGTCTTGCTCGACTTAAGCAGCGGCTCCATCTGGGCAAGCGCCGGCGTAAGCTCATCGACAGCGCCATCGAGCTTTGCCACCACAGGCTGAGCCTCGGCGATGGTGTTGTTGAGGTCGTTCACGGTCTTATCGAGCGAGTCGACAACGGTGCGGGTCTTGCGCAGGGTAAGCGCGAGCTCAACGATAGCCCACACGCCGGCAACGGCGAGCAACAGCAAGGCGATTTGAATGGGACTCATACAAGCCTCCCAAAGGAATCGAAATACAGACGGTTCCCATGGTACCCCAAAGGGGACCGAACATGCCAAGAGCAGCAACGTGGAACAAAATTATCAGCAGCTACTTCGGTGCATTCCCGCTGCGGTCGCGTTCGCTTTGCTCTACGCGCCATTCTTCCCAACCGCGGCCAGCAGGCTGCCAGAACGCGCCGCGCTCCAGTCCCTCGGGCAAATAGCGCTGATCGACCCAGCCTTCGGGATAATCATGTGGATACTTATACACACCGTAATCATCGCTGCCCGGGCGATGGCGATCGCGCAGATAACTAGGCACCTCGCGAAGCCCACTAGAATGGATATCGGCCAGCGCCGCATCGATCGAAGCCTCACACGCATTGGACTTAGGCGCCAAACAAACATAGAGCGCAGCCTGCGCGAGGTTAATACGGCACTCGGGATAGCCAATAACCTCGGCAGATTTAAACGCAGCATGCGCTATAAGAAGCGCCTGCGGGTCAGCGTTGCCAACGTCCTCAGAGGCATGAATCATAATGCGACGGGCGATAAACTTAGGATCCTCCCCTGCATCGATCATGCGCGCAAGCCAGTAGACCGTGGCATCGGGGTCGCTACCGCGCATGGACTTGATGAACGCACTGATGATGTCGTAGTGCATGTCACCGTTTTTGTCATACGTAAAGCCGCGACGCGGGTTGGCAATCTTTACGTCATCCACGGTGATGGGATAGCGCTCCCCCGCCGACGGCGCTGGCGTTCCCTCGGTATCGGGACGCGTGACGGCAATCTCGCTCGCCAGCTCAAGTGTCGTCAGGGCCGAGCGTGCATCACCCGCGGCCAGCGTACAAATGGTCTTGACCGTATCCTCATCGGCCGAGAACTTACCGTTCAGGCCATGCGGAGCCTCGAGCGCACGCTCGATCAGCGTGGCTATGTCCTCGTCCTTAAGGTGTTCAAGTTCCACCACACGACCACGCGAGAGCAACGCCGAGTTGACCTCGAAGTACGGGTTCTCCGTCGTGGCACCAATCATAATGACGGTACGGTTCTCAACCGCATGCAGCAATGCATCCTGCTGTGACTTCGAAAAGCGATGAATCTCGTCGATAAACAGGATGGTGCGACGGTCGTACGTATTCAGACGCGTCTTTGCCTCGTCGATCACGCGACGCAGGTCCTTCACGGTACCCGTGACGGCGCTGACCTCGACAAACTCACTCTTGGTATGGTTGGCGATAATGTGGGCCAGCGTCGTCTTGCCCGTACCGGCCGGCCCGTACAGTATCACGCTCGAAAGCACATCGTGCTCGATCGCGGCACGCAACCATGAGCCCTTACCGACGGCCTTTTGCTGGCCCACATACTCGTCGAGCGAATTGGGGCGCATGCGCACCGCAAGCGGCGCATTCTGAAAGGAACGCTCGCGCGTCGAAGCAGAAAAAAGGTCGTCCATAGCCATCCCGTGCATCAATCAAAAAAGTTATCCACTAACAGTATACCTAATAGATACGAACTACCGTTCGTTAATATAGGTACGGTGCGGAAACTTCAATCCCGGAAACAGCTTGCTCGTGAGCTCGCAGAAATAACCGTCCGTCATGCTCGCAATGTAATCCACGACCGCCTGGTCCTTATCATTCTGCCAGGCATAGGCGCGATCGTAGTAGGAAAGCTGCTGCTCGATGCGCGAAATATGGTGCTTAAAGATGTACGAGGACTCGTCACCACTGTTTAGATCCCGCAGGCAACGGTCGTAGAGCTTTTCGAACGCCTCACGCAGCTCCACCTCGGAATCGCCTTCGATACCGCCCTTGCTATAGATCTTCTCGTAGTTCTCGCGCTTGGCTCGGCGGATTTCCTCAAACAGGTCCTCGCTCATCTCGATGCGCGGCTTACCATAGCTGTGCTCAACGATATCGATGGAGGCATGCGTGAGGATCCAACTGTTGTAGGCACCGCCCCGGCCATCATCAAAAGCGTCGGGTGACAGCAGGCCCGCCGCGATCGCATCCTGACGGTCACGACCGACGTAGGCAAGAATATCCGAGATGCGAACGACGCAGCCCTCGAGCGTCATGGGACGCAGATGCCCAATTGCGCTATAGCCCGTGGCAATGCAATCCTCAACCGTCTGGTCAAACTGGTCAAAGGAGCTCATGTCCGAGAGCTCAAACACACGCTGCTCGTACTCGCCGTTATGGCATAGCACGCCGTCGAGCGTCTGGAGCGACACGTTGCGGCCGTACAGTGTGTCGAGCACGCGGACCGACTGCACGTTATGGAAAAAATAACGCCCCGTACGCTCATGATAGATATCGTTGAGGAAGCGCTCGCCGGCATGGCCGAAAGGCGTGTGTCCCAAGTCGTGACCCAGGCCAATCGCCTCGATCAGATCGCAATTGAGCCCCAGGGCGCGACCGATATCGCGCGCAATGCGGGAGACGAGCTGCACGTGCAAACCGCGGCGTGACAGATCGTCATTGCTACGGAAGCTAAAGACCTGCGTTTTGCCTGCATAACGGGTGTACGCCGGAAGATGAAGTATCTTTTCGGTATCGCGCATAAACGCCGGACGCATAAGCGTGCCTTTGTCGGCGGCGCGATCAATACGACGAATGACCTGATCGTCGTTGCAACGATACGGGTTGACATAGCCCGAAGCACGATCGGCGGCAATGCGCTCGACAAGTTCGGGCGACAACGCCGAGGGAATACGGTCCATGCGCGCCTTAATGACGGCCGTTTCTTGATTAGTTGCCATGGCATGCTCCTTAAGAAGGGTGCGCAATCGGTTACAAAGTGCAGCCCACGACCTCGATTATGGCAAAAATCGGCACCAAAAACGGGAGCAATGGCAGGGAGCGTGATTTTGTGAAGAGGCAGGAGAGGGCCAGGGCCAGGAGTGCGACGGCAAATGCCACGATGCCACCCATAGGGTCGAGCGTGCAAAGCGCGAAGAGCGCCTTGGCATCCCCCATGCCGATGCCCGGGGCGTGGCGAAGGCGCCGCCAGAGCGACTCAGTGAGCACAAGGGCAAGGTAGACGATGACCGCAAGACCGGCGTGGTCAAGCGCTGTGTTCAAACCGAGGTCGAGCCAAACGCCCGCCAACGCCGCCACGGCACATGCGCCGGCAAGCCCATTGGGAAACCGTCGCTCTCGGGCATCAATTGCCACGCCGGCAAAGATGCAAATCCAAAACGGGATATAGGCCATCGGACTCCTCCTCGAGCTGCATCGCAAAAGCAAAAACCACCACAAAGGTGCCTGTCCCCTTTGCGGTGGTTTTGGTGGTGGTTATTTGGCGCCTTGCATGACCTCGTCAAGGGTAACGTTGACGGCGTGCTGCGTCGGCACCCAGTCGACCTTCAGGAACAGCGCGGCCACCGTGATGGGGATATAGCTGAACATAAAGATCGGGAAGGTAAACAGGTTAGTCACCAGGCGCCACTTATGCGCGCAGTGAATATGCTTGTACTCAAAGATAGTCGTGAGCAGCGCCAGGATAAAGAACGTCTGATACATCATGGCGAAGGTCATAATGAGCGAAGCGGCGCACGCCTGCATCTCGACTTCGGTTGCCAAGAAACCATGCGAAAGGCCACCCACAATCAAGAACGTCGCATTAGCGAGCATCGAGATCAGCGATAGCAGCATACCCGGGGCGATCGTCATGAACATGTCGTAGGCGGCAAAGCGATGATAGCGGAACATCGACTTGACCAGATGCTTACCGTAGGTAAAGAACACCTGGTAAAAGCCCTTGGTCCAGCGCATACGCTGCTTCCAGGATGCCTTGAACGTCACGGGTTGCTCGTCAAAGAACTCCGCCGGCGCATAGCCAATGCGAATACCGTGAATAGCGCAGAACGTAGTGAACTGAATGTCCTCGGTCAGCGTGTGGAACTGCCAACCGTGCATGCCCTCGATAACGCTTGACGAGATAAGGTAACCCGAACCCGAAACAGCGCAGGACGTCTTACAGATATTGCGCGCGTTGTTGAGGAAGCGCGCCTCGCGTAGATACCACGTGGCATTAGCAGCCGAGATCCACGAGCTGCCGAAGTTCTTGGAATTGCGATAGCTCGTGACCACATGGAAGCCCTGGTCAAAGGCATCATTCATCTTGGAAACGTAATCGCGGGAGATAACGTTATCGGCATCGAAGATAAAGTAGCCCTCAAACGTGTCGGGATACTCGTTGAGAATGCGGTCGAAGCCAAAGTCCATGACCCAGCTCTTGCCCTTGCGGGCCAGGTCATTGCGCTCGTAAACAATGGCACCGGCCTCGCGCGCGAGCTGCGCCGTGTTGTCGGTGCAGGCATCGGCGACCACGAAAACCTCGATGAGCTCGGACGGATAATCCTGGTCCTTGATGGAGCGAACGAGGTTGGCGATCACGGCCTCCTCATTATGCGCCGCAATAAAAAAGGCATAGCGATGGAGTTTTTTGGCCTTGGGAGGCGCGACCTCGCCACGAAGAGCGCCAATGACAAAGAAGACCACCTGGTACAGAAAGCAGACCGTGAGCAGCGTGACGACAATCTGGTTGAAGATCACGATGGGTGTGTTGGTTTGTAAAAAGGCGAGCATGCAGGCTCCCAGCAACGCGTAACGTAAACAATCGTATATCTTACCGCAGGCTTACCGAGTTCAAGAAACCACCTAATACTGGCTAGGCTTCGAGAAGACCGAGCTGCGGAACGATTTCATCTCCAACGGCCGTGCGACCGAGCGAGCGCGGAGCCAGATCGTCGAGAACCGCAGTGAGATCCCACGGCAACTCGTCGCGGCACTCAATGCGCTCCCCCGTCACGGGATGGTCGAACGCCACGCGCCAGGAATGAAGGAACTGCCTGGTCAGGCCCTGGTCGGCGCGCGCATCGCACTTGCCGTAGAGTGGATCGCCCACGCAGGCGTGGTTGATATGACGCATATGCACGCGAATCTGGTGCGTGCGACCGGTAAACAGATGGCACTCAACGAGCGTATAACCATCGTCAAAGCGCGTGGAATCAAAGCGCTCGAGGACTTTAAAGGTCGTAATGGCCTGACGGGCAAAGGGGTCGTCCGAAACCGCCATCTTGACGCGGTCGCGCGTCGATCGGGCAATACCGGTGTTGATAGTGCCCTCGTCCATGGCGATGTGCCCGTGGACAAGCGTGATATAGCGGCGGTCGAGCGTACGCGTGCGAATGAGATTCTGAAGCGCGCGCTGGGTGTCGTCGTCTTTTGCCGCGAGCATAAGGCCCGAGGTATCGCAATCCAGGCGATGCACGATGCCGGGGCGGTCCTCACCCTGCACGGTACCAAGATGATCGATACCGCAGTGGTAGACCAAGGCGTTCGCAAGGGTGCCGCTCTCGTGGCCATGGGCGGGATGGCACACCAGCCCGCGCTGCTTGGAGAGCACAATGAGATAGTCGTCCTCGTAGCGGATATCGAGGGGAATGGCCTCGGGAATCACGTCGGTCGGGTCGTGCGGCTCGGGCAGGTCGACCGAGATGCGGTCACCGGCGCGTACGGCATACTTTTTTGACAGACAGGTCTCGCCGTTCACGATTACGGCGCCGCCCTCAATCAGATGCGCGCAGGCAGAGCGCGTGGGGCAGCCGTCGTTGGCACCCAGAAAGGCGTCGAGACGCTGGCCAGAGCAATCGTCGGCAACAAGAATATGGATGTCGGCCATTAACGCTCATTCCTTTCGCGAATCTTGCGGGCACGCTCCCCACGCTGCTTGGCTTTGCGCTTGGCGCGGGCCTCATCACGGGCATTGAGCTCGGCAGTCGCATCGACTTCGCGGGCAGCAGGGCTCAAGAACATGTAGCCGATGAGGGCAAGCACGACGCCTACGGTGATGCCAATATCGGCCACGTTAAAGACGGGAAAGTCGATGAAGGTGGTGGCAATAAAATCGGTCACGAAGCCAAAGGCCAAACGATCGATAGCGTTGCCGATAGCACCGCCCGCAACCATCGCCATGCCCACAACCTCAAGATGGGCGAGCTGGGGCGCACGAACGAGGTACACGGCAATAGCGATAATGACCGCCAACGCCAGCACGGCAAACGCGATGCCATGCCCCTCGCCCATGCTAAAGGCAGCGCCGATATTGCGGACAAACAGGAAGTCGATCACGCCGGGGATGA
Organism: Collinsella aerofaciens; assembly: GCA_008671135.1. GTDB lineage: Bacteria > Actinomycetota > Coriobacteriia > Coriobacteriales > Coriobacteriaceae > Collinsella > Collinsella aerofaciens_J. The sequence goes on along the minus strand of RQAP01000032.1, from coordinate 8,762 downwards.
CGGTCACATGTAGTGCATCGCCCACGGCACGAACCGCAAGCTTGGTCAACTGGTCAACAAGCAGCACAACCAGCGCCACCCCACCAGCAACACCCAACCGCCAACGCAAAGGCGGCGTCATATCCCCAGCACGACCCAAAGAAATCCCCTACCCTCAAGAACATCGAATTCCGTTTAACGCAATTAACCATCTTATATTGCCACATGCAGAGCGCACGACATATCCACCAACACAAGCGAAATAACCAGCATAAAAAGAAAGCGGCATTCCGAAAAACAGAATGCCGCTTTTATTCAGCGGAGCAAATGGGCCGAAGGCGCCCAAATTCTACCTATAACTAAAATGCCGAGTTACCGTGCCTTAAAGGGCATTCGCACACCTCTCGCAGATGTGAGCGTGGCCGTTGTACTCGCCGACGGTGGTGCGGTAGTTCCAGCAACGGTCACAGCACTCGCCCTCGGCAGCCTCGATGGCAACGGAGAGCTCCTCGCCCTGGGTCAGCTCAACATCGGAGACGATGTAGAACTCGGCCAGGTCGACGGCCTTATCACCGGTCAGCAGCGCGTACATCTCGGCGGGAACGACCGCCTTGACGCGGACCTGCTGGCTCTTGGTGAAGGTACCGGCGGAGCGGGCATCCTCAAGGGCCTTGGTCACGGCGCTACGTAACTCGAGTGAAGCCTCGAGCACGCCCTCAAACTCATTGGCCTCGTCGAACGTGATGGGCGACTTGTACCAATCGAGCAGCGCGGCGTACTTCTGGTGATCGACGCAGCCGGCGGGCGCATAGGCCATGGCCTCGTCAACCGTGTAGGACAGGATCGGCTGAAGGTCGCGCATGAGCATCGAGAAGAGCTCGGCCAGCACGGTCTGGGCGCTGCGGCGCTCGAGCGAGCCGGGCTTCTCACAGTACAGACGGTCCTTCAGGGCGTCGAGATACACGTTGGAGAGCTCGGTAACCACGAAGTCGTAGAGCGCACGGTAAGCGCGCGGGAACTCGTAGCTGGCGTAGGCGTCGTCGACCTCGGCCTGGACCTGGGTCAGACGGGCAACCATGAGCTTGTCGAGCGGCAGCAGGTCGGCAAAGGCGACGCCGTCGGTCTCGGGCTCAAACTGGCCCTCGAGCTCGGAGAGCAGGAAGCGCAGCGTGTTGCGGAAACGACGGTAGGCATCGGACGTACGAGCGAGGATCTCGTGGTCGATGGAAACGTCGGAGCTGGTATCGACAGATGCAACCCACAGACGGATGATGTCGGCACCCATCTCGTCACAGACCTTGTTGGGGTCGATGACGTTGCCGAGCGACTTGGACATCTTGCGGCCCTGGCCGTCGAGCGTGAAGCCCTGCGAGACGACCGCCTTATACGGAGCGTGGCCGTTGGCGCCCACCGAGGTGAGCAGCGAGCTCTGGAACCAACCGCGGTGCTGGTCGGAGCCCTCGAGATACACGTCCGCCGGATACTCCAGCTCGGGGCGATACTCGCAGACGGCCTTCCAGGAGACGCCGGAGTCCCACCACACGTCGAGGATGTCCTTATCGGCCTTGAGGTGATGGCCGCCGCACTTGGGGCAGACGCAGGCCTCGCCCAGGTAGCTCTCGGGAGCGTCGGTGAACCAGGCGTCGGAGCCCTTCTCGTGGAAGAGCTTGATGACGGCGTCGAGCGTGGCGTCGTTCATGACCTTCTCACCGCAGTCGGCGCAAGTGTAGCTGGGGATAGGCACGCCCCAGTTGCGCTGACGGCTGATGCACCAGTCGGGACGCTGCTCGACCATGGCGCCGATGCGGTTGGCCGCGTGGGCCGGATACCACTTAACGTTCTCGCGGACCTCTTTGCCAGCCTGCTCACGCAAGCCGGTCTTGTCCATCGAGACAAACCACTGGTCGGTAGCACGGAAGAGCACCGGGTGCTTGCAGCGCCAGCAGTGCGGATAGCTGTGCGTGATCTTCTTCTCGAGGACCAGGGTGCCGCGCTCGCGCAGGAACTCGATGATGTGCGGGTTGGCCTCGTCGGTATCCATGCCGCTGAAGGGGCCGCCGGTGCCAAACTCCTCGCCGGTGTAGAACTTGCCGTCGTCATCGACCGGCATGCAAATGTCGGTGATGCCCTCCTTGAGGCAGGCGAAGTAGTCGTCGACGCCGTGACCGGGCGAGTTGTGGACGATACCGGTACCGTCATCGACACCGACGTAATCGGCCAACAGTGCCACGCCCTCAACACCGTCAAAGATCGGCTGCTTATAGTGAATGTGATGGAAGGTCTCGGCGGGAACCACATAGGGCTTGCCGTCGACCACAACCGGGGTGTACTCCCAGCCAAACTCCTCGCAGCACTTGGGAGCCAGGTCCTCGAGCATGACCTCGGCGCGGCCGTCGTGCTCAACGGCGACGTAGGCGGCACCGGGCTTGAGAGAAACTGCCTGGTCGGAGGGGATGGTCCACGGCGTGGTCGTCCAGATGATAAAGTCAACCGGGCCGTCGAAGTTCTCGAGGCCGACGGGCTTGGAGGTCATCTCAAAGCGCACGAAGATGGACGGGCTCGTCTCGTCGGAGTACTCAATCTCGGCCTCAGCAAGTGCGGTATGGCAGTGCTTGCACCAGTGGACGGGCTTGTGACCGCGATAGATCATGCCCTTGTCGAACATGGCCTTGAAAACCTCGATGTCGGCGGCGTCATGCTGGTGATAGAGCGTCAGATAGGGGTTGTCCCAATCGCCGAGCACGCCCAGGCGACGGAAGCCGGCCTTCTGCAGCTCGATGTTCTCGACAGCGAACTTATTGCAAAGCTCACGGATCTTAGCCGTGGAGGTCTGGTTGAACTTCTCGGTGCCGAGCTTCTCCTCGACCTTATGCTCGATCGGCTGGCCATGGCAGTCCCAACCGGGAACATAGGGAACCTCATAGCCCTGCATCATCCAGTAGCGGTTGATCATGTCCTTGGAGATCTTGTTCATGGCGTGGCCGATGTGGATCGGGCCGTTGGCGTACGGAGGGCCGTCGTGCAGCACGAACTTCTTGTGACCCTCGTTCTTCTTCAGAACCTGCTCGTAGACCTTGTTGTCCTGCCAGTCCTTGAGTCGCTTGGGCTCGGACTTGGAAAGACCGGCACGCATGGGAAAACCGGTTTTGGGCAGATTCATCGTCTGCTTGTACTCGTTTGCCACGGTACCCCTTTCATGTCGTGGGCGCGCACGCCCGTTGGGCACCAAAAAAGCGCCCGTCCCTACAAGCTGGGACGAAGCGCCACAAAAACGGGCTGTATGCCCGCAAAAGCTCTTCGTTTAACCACCCAGCTTAGATGCCCTCGCCCGCGTATTCGCGCGCTCGCATCCGTTACTCGGCTGGCCTGTATCGACGACCATCTCGGCGATATCTACTAAGACGTGCCTGCGCGGCACGTCCGTTGGGACCGCAGCTCCGGGGTGATTTTCATCGGTCGCATGCACGGGTTCTCAGCGCTCCCCGCTCTCTGTGGCATGCGGACGGCCGACTACTCGTCCCCATCAACGCTTATGCGGAGTATGCTAGCACGTTCCGCGCCGGCGAAAAACCCTCAACACTGGTTTCATACGTAAGAAATTTCTCGTGGTCGTTAGCCTTCTCTAGGAGCAAAATACCTGAAAGCACTTTAACTAACGAAAGAAGGCTGCCATGCGCACAATCGGAATGAGCGACTACACCGTCGGCGAGGATTGCTTTACCGAGCTGCCCGCCGCACTGGCGGAGTACGGCGCGAAGAAAGTCGCCATCATTGGTGGCAAGCGAGCCCTAGCTGCGGCGCTGCCGGGCATCGAGGCGGCGCTTGAAGGTACCGACGTCGAGATTCTGGAGACGCGCGTCTACGGCACCAACAGTACGCGCGCCAATATCGCCAAGGTCGTGAACTCCCCCGCTTGCCAGCAGGCAGACGTGCTTATCGCCTGTGGCGGCGGCAAGGCACTCGACACCGTCAAGACAGCGGCAATCGAGCTCAAGAAGATTGTCTTTACGGTGCCGACGATTTGCTCTAACTGTTCCGCCGCGACCGCCATTGCCGTCGTCTACAACGACGATGGATCGCTCGAGGGCTATTCGTACCCCAACCGACCGGCGCACATCTTCATCAATCCCAAGATCATCGCCGAGGCTCCGGCGGAGTACTTCTGGGCCGGCGTGGGCGACGCCCTGTCCAAGCAGCCCGAAGTCGAGTACGCCACGAGCGCCGGCGACCTGGAGCACACCGCCGGCCTTGGCCTGGCTCTTGCCCACACCTGTTCCGAGCCGCTGTTTACCTACGGTGTTCAGGGTCTTGAGGACGTTCGTCAGAATCTGTCGAGCGAGGCCGTCAAGCAGATCGCGCTCGACATCGTGGTCAACACGGGCTATGTCTCGAACCTGACCAACCAGAACGATTACTACTACAACTCGAGCGTGGCGCACGCGTTCTACAACGCCACCTGCAGCATTCCGCGTGAGGGCACCTACCTGCACGGCGAAGTCGTAAGCCTGGGCGTGCTGGTGTTGTTCGCCTACACGGGCGACACCGAGAACCTTAAGCGCTATGCTGACTTCAACAAGCAGATGGGGCTGCCCGTAACGCTTGAGCAGGTCGGGCTTTCCGAGACCGATATCCCTGCCCTGTGCGAGCACGCGCACGCCACCAACGAGTGGAAGCAAGGCAACCCGGAACCCTTCACCGACGAAAAATTCGCCGCCGCCATCAAGGCCGCCAACGCCTACGGCCACACGCTCTAGACCCAGGCCAAAACCACCACAAGGGAGCAGCACCTTTGTGGTGGTTTTTTATTGCTCCAGCATGCTGGGGTCGAACTCGCTAGCCGGGATCACGCGATAACCGTGGCGGAGCAGTAAATCAACGAAGACGCCGTTGCCCGCCGTAAGGGTGCCGCTGAATGTTCCGTCGTAGATGCGACCCGCGCCGCACGAGGGACTACGGTCCTGCAGGATGCACGCGGCGATCTCTTCCGGCCCGCCCGCCTGCTCGCACATATCGAGCGCTCGTTGGGCACCCAGGCGAAATTCGCGATCGACCGATATGCCCTCGCAGGTACGAACCTCTCCGTTCACAATCTCGGACGGCTTGCGCGGCGTGGGCAGGCCCCCAAAGACCTCAGGGCACACCAAGAGGACCTCGGTCCCTGTACGCTCGCAGGCCTCGACCAACTCGCGATGGTAGTTGTCTAGCCCGTTATACTTGCAGCTCTCGCCCATCAAGCAGGCGCTCACCACGATCTTCATTTCCATCCCTCTCAAGCAAAACGCCCCATTTGAGAAAGCTGCTCAAATGGGGCGTCGGCGTTTACTGGCTCGGCCGCGGCTTTACTGCTGCTTGGGCATCAGCGGATTCTCGCGCGTGAGGAGGTTCATGAACTCCTCGCCCGTGATGGTCTCCTTCTTATACAGATAACGAGCCAGCTCGTGGAGCTTAAACTTGTTCTCCTTCAGAATCTGCAAAGCGCGGTCGTGCGCATCCTCGATCAGCTTGGCGACAATCGCGTCCACGCGCTCGGCCGTACCGGGGGCGCAGGTGAGCGACGTGTCCTGATTGAGATACGCGTTCTGCACGGTACCGAGCGCCATCATGCCAAACTCGTCGGACATACCAAAGCGCGTCACCATATTACGGGCGAGCTTGGTGGCCTGCTCGATGTCGTTGGCGGCGCCGGTCGTCATCTCTCCAAAGATGAGCTCCTCGGCTGCGCGGCCACCGCAATAGACAGCGAGCTTGTCCAAGACCTCCTGGCGCGTCGTCAGGAAGCGCTCGTCCTCCTCGACCTGCATGGTATAACCAAGAGCACCGCTCGTGCGCGGCACGATGGTGATCTTCGTGACCGGCGCAGAGCCCTTCTGGCGAGCGGCAACGATGGCATGGCCGATCTCGTGATAAGAAACGACCTGCTTCTCGTGGTCGGACAGCACCGTGGACTTACGCTGTTGGCCGGCAATGACGACCTCCACCGACTCCTCGAAGTCGTCCTGGGTTGCACGCTTGCGACCCTCGCGAACGGCGCGCAGGGCGCCCTCGTTGATGATATTGGCCAGGTCGGCGCCCGAGGCACCGGGCGTGGCGCGGGCAATCGCGGTCAGGTCGATCGGCGGCTCGGTCTTCACGCTCTTGGCATGCAGCTCGAGGATGTTCTTGCGGCCGGTCAGATCGGGCAGCTCGACGGGGATGCGGCGGTCAAAACGACCGGGGCGCAGTAGAGCGGGATCGAGACTGTCGGGGCGGTTGGTTGCGGCAAGGACAACGATACCCTTGTGGTTATCGAAGCCATCCATCTCGGTCAGCAACTGATTGAGCGTCTGCTCGCGCTCGTCGTTGCCGCTAAAGCCGCCGCCATCGCGCTTCTTACCGATGGTATCGATCTCATCGATAAAGACGATACACGGTGCCTTTTCCTTGGCCTGCTTAAACAGGTCACGAACCTTAGCAGCGCCGCGACCGACAAACATCTCAACGAACTCAGAGCCCGAAATGCTAAAGAACGGAACACCGGCCTCGCCGGCAACAGCCTTGGCAAGCAGGGTCTTACCGGTACCCGGAGGGCCAACAAGGAGAGCACCACGCGGCAGCTTGGCGCCGATCTCCTCGTAGCGCTGCGGCTTCTCCAGAAAGTCGACGACCTCCTTGAGAGACTCCTTGGCCTCTTCCTGACCGGCGACGTCCTTAAAGGTCACGCCCACGTCCTTGGAGGCGATCACGCGCGCGCCGGACTTACCCAGTCCGCCGCCGCCAAAACCGCCGCCGCCAAAGTTCATCGACGGGCCGTCATCGCCCATAGCCTTCTTCATGCGGCGGTTGAGCCACCAACCGATGAGGAAGAAAATCGCCATGGGAAGAATGAGTGTGAGCAGGTAGTAGGTCATCAAACCCGAGTTTTTATCGGGAACGACCGACTCCAGCGAAGCGCCAGACTCAAGCACGCGATCGGTAAAGCCCGCGTCATTCGGCACACCGGTCGTCTTGTAGGCGATGTTCTCGTCCTCGCCCTTCTTGGTGTAATAAATCGAGTAATCGTCCGTGTTGTACTCGACCTTGTCGACGCTCTTCTTATCGAGCGCTTTGACAAACGTCGAGTAATCGGTCTTCGTAATCTGCTGCGTGTGACCGATGTTGGGAAACAGAACGGTCGAGAGCACGAGGTAGACGACGAAGGCGATGAGCACGTAGAGAATCATATTCCGTCTACGTTTGTTGTCATCCATCTCCATCTGCTTGAACTCCATCTACTGGGGTTGATAATGCTTTCTAGAATACCCAACCCGGACGGCGATAAACCGACGCCGGGCACGAAAGGACAGAGATGGCATCACTGTAAGTCGGCAAGGTTCAAATCTATACAGGCGACGGCAAGGGCAAGACGACGGCTGCGCTGGGGCTCGCGCTGCGCGCGACGGGCTACGGGCTCGACGTTCTTAGGCTGCAGTTTGCCAAGAAACTGCACTGCGCCGAACACGATGCCGCGCCGCGCCTGGGGCTGCGCATCGTACAAGCTGACCGCGACACGCCCGAGGCTTGCGCCGCACAGATCATGGAGCTCGCATGCGAGCAGATATCACAGGTCGACGTTCTGATTTTGGACGAACTCGGCGAGGCCATGCGCCGCGGCTTCGTGACACGCGAGGATGTCGAAGCGCTGATCGCGATAAAGCCCGCCACCACGGAACTCGTGCTCACCGGCCGCGGGCTGCTGCCGTTGGCCGACCTCGCGGACTTAGTCACCGAAATGCGTCCCATCAAACACTACTTCGACGAAGGCCTCCTAGCCCGCCAAGGCATCGAATACTAATTGATTCGTTTTCCGCCAACACCTACAGCTCATAAGGAAGTTGCGGTGGAATAGTACTTGTTTGACGGTCCGCAAGGGCTTTTCAGGAACTATTTCACCGCAACTTATCAGGGGTATCTGACGGATGAGCTAGGCGGTGGCGCGACCTAGCCAGTTGCCGCTGTGGTGGTAGATGGTGAACATGGTTGCGGTGATGAGCCAGGTTACGGGGTAAACCAGCAGTAGATGCTCGAGCGACGGATCGAAGGGCATGATCGCAAACACCCAGATCACCCTCAAGACAACGGTGCCAAAGATGGTGAGCATCATAGGCTGCAAACTCACGCCGGCGCCGCGGATGGAACCCGAGGCGTTCTCGATAATCGAGAAAATCGCATAGAACGGCGCAATGAAATGGAGGATAGTCGTGGTGTACGCCGAAATCGAAGCATCGTCGACAAACAAACGCGACAGCGGGCCCGAGAACACCAGCAGCACGGCAGACAGGCCACCAATGAGCATAAACGACAGCACGAGCGACGTATGGTAGCCCTTGCGCATGCGCTCGTAGTTGCGCGCGCCAAAGTTCTGCGCCGAGAACGTAGTGATCGATACGCCGAGCGCCTCGGTCACCATCCAGATAATGCCATCCAGGCGCCCAGATAGACCCCAAGCAGTCGTGACATCGGCGCCAAACGAATTAACCGACACCTGGATCAGCACGTTCGAGATCGAATAGGCAGCCGATTGAAAACCGAGTGGCAGACCACACGAGATCATACTCTTGCAAATACCGCGATCGATACCGAGCTTAGACAGACACTATGACCCAATCCGAGGGCACTGAAAAGATAGGAGCCCCCGCTCGTGACCGCGGGTCGGGGCTGCGACAATGATGTCGAAGTGCCATAGGCGCAGCCGCGCCGCAACGAGGTTGGGAGGCTCCCATGCCAAAGTATTCTACCGCGTTCGGGATGGACGTCCACCTGAGGTC
>RQAP01000013.1 GCA_008671135.1 Collinsella aerofaciens | reverse complement strand
TCCGCAGCCACACTCGGGCACTTGGAACGGGGGAAACGGCGGTCGACGAAACTGGAGAGGAGGTATTACGAGCTCCTGTGCGAATTGGAGAGAACGCTCGCGCAAACTGCCTCTTGACAACTTATAGGAGCGTCGGTTTTATTGAGGCAAATATGTTGGGTGCTCGGCATTTCCAAAAAAGTCTACTCACTTAGCAAGCGGGCAGCCAAAAAAGAACCGCCGCGACGTCGTTTGACTCCGTTGCGACGGTTTTTCGAGCATTTTCGCGCTGTCGAGGACGCAGACGCTCCTCATTTCTAGCGCTTACCGAGCAAGAAGGCGCTACTCTCCGAAAGTAGTCAAAAAAGCCCCGTCCCAAATTAGCTACGGTAGATCGGCGGAACAAGGTTATTCGCCCGGGTTGATGTTCGCGTAGAACTCGGCCCCGTCGTCCAGGCGCAGGATGCCCACGCGGCCGAACTCGGAGCCGGTGGCGGCGGCGCAGTCGATGTCGATGCGATCGGGCACACCAGCAGTGTCCTCGCCGCCCAAGCGCACGATCTGCCCGCGTCCCGATTCCTCATCGAGCCCCGCCAGACCACCGACCTCGCAATAGCGCCCAAGCGATACCGTGGGCGTGTGACCGCTCACCACGACCGGGCCCTTGCCCTCGGCAGAAAGCAGCCCGGTCGACGCATCCCAATAGCCATGACGAATCCACAGCAGGTCATCGGACGACTGCACCGCGAGCATCTGCTGCAGCAGCTCGCGATCGGCACCCACCGCTCCAACGCCATCGGCACAATCGACGCCATGCTCAAGCAAAAACGCGCGCGCCGCCTTCATCTCGATTCCAGCATGTACCAGCAGATACGGGCGCTCCTCGGTCTCGACCACTGCGTAGAGCGGCAGCGCGGCCATCCATCGCACGAGCTCCTCGTATGCCTCAAATTCCATGTCGTTGAGCTGCTCGCGCGTCGTCCAACCACCGTTGATATCCCAGGTCTCGGCATCGAGCGGATCCTGGCCAATGATGGCATCGAGCATGATCTGCTCGTGATTACCCTTGAGCACGTGGGCGTTGGGCAGCGAGCGCACGAGCTTAATAACGCCGACCGGATCGGGCCCGCGATCGATCATGTCGCCCAGCACGTACAGCGTGTCGTCGGACGTCAACGAGATCTTAGACAGGGCTTCGTCAAGCGCACGCACGTGCCCGTGAGCATCAGATGTCACATAGATCGCCATGGTACGCCTCTCCTTGCATTGCGGCCGAAGCCCGGCGCCGCAACTAAAACTTCAAGTTGAACTTAAACGTTACCCATTGTACTCCGTTGCAATAAAGCTGGAAAGGGTTTCCGAGCAGAGGCAAAGACGGCAGCCGTCTATGACGATATCGCGCACGCCCGCAATCCAACCCCATAAACCCACCATCTTTGGGTACAAATAACCACAGACAACTGACCGTGCCACGCCAACCACCCAGGAGCGGACACTATCCATGAACCAGATCCTTCTCTTTATCGGCCTCGTCATCATTTTGTGCCTGACCATCAAACCCGTCGGCAAAAAACTCCCCTTCCCCACCCTGCTCATCTTTATCGCGCTGGGCATGCTGTTGGGCGTCAACGGCCCGACGCATATCGACTTTAGCGACTACGCACTCACCGAAACCGTCTGCAGCACGGCGCTGCTGTTCATCATGTTCTACGGCGGCTTTAACACCAATATCGACCGCGCCAAGCCCGCCGCTGCGCCGGCGGTGCTGCTGAGCACGCTCGGCGTCGTCATCACTGCCGGCATCACCGGCGTGTTCGCCCACTTCGCGCTGGGGATCGACTGGATCGGCAGCCTGCTGCTGGGATCGGTCGTGGCATCCACCGACGCGGCGAGCGTCTTTAGCGTACTGCGTGAGCACAGCCTGTCGCTGAGAGGTGGCACCGACTCGCTGCTCGAGGTCGAATCGGGCTCCAACGACCCCGTCGCCTACATGCTCACCGCTGTGCTCGCTACACTCGCGGCCGGCGGCGACATCAACATTCCCGCACTGCTGGCCAAGCAGATTATCCTGGGCGTGGGCCTGGGCCTTGCCATCGGCTGGGCGGCGGGCCGCCTGATTGAACGCGCGCACGCAACGGCCAAGGACGCGCAGACCATCTTCTTGTTCGCCGTGGCCATCGTCGCCTACGCGCTGCCGAGCTACCTGGGCGGCAACGGCTTTTTGGCTGTATACCTGGCCGGCATTGTGCTGGGTGCCAGTGACATCACCGGCAAGGTCGAGATGGCGCACTTCTTTGACACTCTCACCGAGATGGCCGAGATGACCATCTTCTTTTTGCTGGGCCTGCTCGTCACACCCGCACGCCTGCCGCAAATGCTGCTACCGGGCCTGGCACTCATGGCATTTATGCTCTTTGTGAGCCGCCCCATCGCCGTAGGCATGCTGCTGGCGCCGTTTAGGACGAACCCTCGCCAGATCGCGCTCGTAAGCTGGGCGGGTTTGCGCGGCGCCGCTTCGGTCGTGTTTAGCCTCTTTGCCGTGGTAGCCGGTGTTCCCGGCGGTCACGACCTGTTTGACCTGGTGTTTGTGATTGCCGTGTCGAGCATTGTGGTGCAGGGCTCGCTGCTGCCGGCGGTGGCCAAGAAGCTCGATATGATCGATGCGGAAGGCGATGTGCGCCGCACTTTTAACGACTACCGCGACGAGGACGGCATGTCGTTCGTCAAGCTCAAGGTAGGCGCTGGACATCCGTTTGCCGGTCGCTCGCTCGCCGACATTGGCAGCGCCACAGACATGCTCGTGGTCCTGGTGCTGCGCGATGGCGCGCACCCGGTGCTGCCCAACGGCGATACTGTAATTGAGGAAGGCGACCTTCTGGTCATGGCAGCGCCGACGTTTGAAGAACGTGCCGAGGTTACGCTGCGCGAGGTCACCGTGACTCCCCACGGTCGCCTGGCCGGCCAGCGTCTGCGCGATGTGCCGCAAGGCAAGCATCCGTTTATTGTGGTGATGCTCAAGCGCGACGGCCAAACGATCATCCCCGATGGCAACACCCTAATATACGCCGGCGACGAAGCCGTCATCGCCACACTGGCGTCGTAGTGACCAGGAGGTAGCCAATTTGCGACGAAGAGATCGAGCGCCTAGAGAACCTCATGCCTTCGCTCGCTGATTTGGATTTGCCTGAGGAGTAAAGCACCCCTCCCCCATGTAACCATCCTGTAAATCATAGCGGCGTAGTCGAGTTTTACCGTGATGCGGTCGCGCCTGGCGCTCCACTGTGCTAAAGTATCCCGAACGTTCAAACGACTACGAGGGGGAACTAGAAGATGGCACGTGTGCACAACTTCTCAGCTGGCCCGGCCGCGCTGCCTACCAGCGTGCTCGCCGAGATCGCCGACGAGATGATGGACTACCGCGGTTGTGGCATGTCCGTGCTCGAGATGAGCCATCGATCTAGCATGTACCAGCAGATTATCGACGACGCCGAGGCAACCCTGCGTCGTCTGCTGAGCATCCCCGACAACTACCGTGTCCTGTTTTTGCAGGGCGGCGCCACGCTGCAGTTTGCGGGCATCCCCATGAACCTCATGCGCCGCGGGCGCGCCGGCTACATCGTGACCGGCAACTTTGCCAACAAGGCATACAAAGAAGCCGCCAAGTACGGCGAGGCCGTGCTGCTCGCGAGCTCCAAGGACACCAATTTCGACCGCATACCCACCATGGCCGACGTCAACGCGCGCATTGCCGCCGAGGCCGCGGGCGACGGGCTCGACTACGTTTACATCTGCCAGAACAACACCATCTTTGGCACCATGTACCACGAGCTGCCCGCTTGCGGCGACGTACCGCTGGTCGCAGATGTCTCGAGCTGCTTTCTGTCGCAGCCGCTCGACGTCGAGCGCTACGGGCTCATCTACGCCGGCGCTCAGAAAAACGCCGGCGCCGCGGGCGTGACCGTGGTTATCGTGCGCGACGACCTCATCGCCGACGGCCCCGCCTTTGCGCAGACACCGCAGTACATGGACCTTAAGGCCCAGGCCGCCAAGGGCTCCATGCTCAACACGCCCAACACCTTTGGCATCTACGTGTGCGGCAAGGTGTTCCATTGGGTCGAGGAGACCGGCGGACTTGCCGCCATGGCCGAGCGCAACTGGGCCAAGGCCAACCTGCTCTACGACCTGCTCGAGCACAGCGAGCTGTTCCATGGCACCACGCAGGCCGACAGCCGCTCCATCGCCAATGTCACCTTCCGCACCGGCGACGCCGAACTCGACGCGGCCTTTGTCGCAGGCGCGGCCGAGCACCAGATTCAAAACGTCAAGGGCCATCGCCTGGTGGGCGGCATGCGCGCGAGCGTCTACAACGCCGTAACCATGGAAGACGTGCAGGCACTGGCCTCGTACATGAAGGACTTCGAAACGCAGCGTAGTTTGAGCCCGCGATCTAACTAGCCCGCAACGCGCGGGCCGACCAGCCACTTCAAACCACCTGTTTAAACCAAACCTGCTAAGGAGTTTTTCATGCGCAAGATTAAGACCATCGACGACATCACCAAGGACGGCAAAGTCGAGTTTGGCGAGGGCTACGAATTTGTGAGCACCGCCGAGGAGGCCGACGCCATCCTGATGCGCTCGACTGACCTGCACGGCTACGAGCTGCCCGAGGGCATCCGCGCCATCGCCCGCTGCGGCGCCGGCGTCAACAACATCCCCGTCGAGGAGTACGCCAAGAAGGGCGTCGTCGTCTTTAACTCCCCCGGCGCCAACAGCAACGCCGTTAAGGAGCTCGTCCTAGGCATGCTGGTGCTCTCGAGCCGCGGCGTGGTGCAATCGATGAACTGGGTGCGCGACAACGCCGACGATCCCGAGATTCAGGTCGATGCCGAGAAGGCCAAGAAGGCCTTTGTGGGCCGCGAGCTCAAGGGCAAGCGCATCGGTGTCATCGGCCTGGGCAACGTGGGCTCCAAGGTCGCCAACGCCTGCGTCGACCTGGGCATGGACGTTTACGGCTACGACCCGTTCATTTCCGTCGAGCATGCGTGGGTGCTGAGCCGCGAGGTGCAGCGTGTGGGCACGCTCGAGGATCTCTGCCGCGGCTGCGACTACCTCACCGTACACGTGCCCAGCAAGGCCGACACCATCGGCATGATCAGCACCGAGCAGATCAACCTGCTGGCCCCGGACGCCGTGCTGATCAACTACGCACGCGAGACCATCATTGACGAGGACGCCGTCGACGCTGCCCTGCGCGAGGGCAAGCTGAGCTGGTTTAGCTGCGACTTTGCCACGCCCAAGACCGTCAAGATGCCGAACACGTTTATCACCACGCACTCGGGCGCCGGCACTGGCGAGGCCGAGGCCAACTGCGCCGATATGGCCATCAGCGAGCTCAAGGATTACCTGGAGAACGGCAACATCGCACATAGCGTCAACTACCCCGCCTGCAGCATGGGCAAGGCGCGCGCCGCAAGCCGCATCGCCTGCCTGCACGCCAACGTGCCCAACATGATCGGCCAGATCACGGCCATTCTCGCCAAGGACAACGCCAACGTGCAGCGTATGACCAACGAGTCCGCTGGCGAGAACGCCTACACCATGTTCGACACCGACGAGCACCTGGACAGCAGCACCATCGAGGCGCTCAAGCAGATTCCGTCGATGTATCGCGTGCGCGTAATCAAATAGCGCCGGCTGATCTGACGGGCAGTTCCCCATGTGGCCTGCCCGTCACTGACATTGAATGCCCGCGGGGACGCCTTTCGCACGAGAGGCGCCCCCGTTTTTGTGAGCACTCCATTAAATACACCGAGCCGCTTCTTGACATACAATCTGTATATTGACCTAACTATCTGTGAGGTGCCTATGGTTGATACAGATTTTGCTTGGCGGCTTACGCAAGGACTCGTGCGGATCGACAGCTCAGACCCGGGTGCGTATGAGGACGAGATTGAGCGCTATATCAAAGCGTTGGTTGAGGAACAGTTGGCGCAGCTGAGCCATCCGGTACTCGATGCCGTGCAGATTGCAGAGCTCGAAGTACTCCCCGGGCGCCGCAACCTTATGGTCACCGTGCCGGGACTGAGCGACGAGCCACGGCTCGTCTATATCTGCCATATGGATACCGTTACGCTGGGCGATGGCTGGGACGCGGACATTCCGCCGCTCGGAGCGATCGTGCGCAACGATAAACTCTATGGCCGCGGCGCCTGCGATATGAAGGGTGGCCTGGCCTGCGCCATTGCCGCACTGGTCCATACGCTCGAGCGCGTGGCGGCAGAAGGCGAGCTACCCCGCCGTGGCTTCTCACTCATTTGCTCGGTCGACGAGGAGGACTTTATGCGCGGCTCAGAGGCCGCGATCGATGCCGGCTGGGTCGGCTCGCGTGAATGGGTGCTGGACACCGAGCCCACCGACGGACAGATCCAGGTGGCGCACAAGGGGCGTACGTGGTTCGAAATTGAAATGACTGGCGTGACGGCGCATGCGAGCCAGCCCTGGAAGGGCGCGGATGCCGTCGCCGCCATGGCCGAGGTCGTGTGTTCGCTCCGTCGCGCGTTTATGGCGCTGCCCGCGCACGATGAACTGGGGCCTTCGACCATCACGTTTGGCCAAATCGAGGGCGGATATCGCCCCTATGTCGTGCCCGACCGCGCCAAGGTCTGGGTCGATATGCGCCTGACTCCGCCGACTGATACGGCCGTCGCGAAGCGCATGGTAGAGCAGGCCATCGCCGGCGCCGAAGCCGCGGTCCCCGGTTGCCATGGCAGCTACACCGTGACGGGCGACCGCCCCGCCATCGAGCGCGACCCGAACTCTCCCCTTCTAGCAGCGCTCAAGCGTGCCGCCGATGACGTGACGGACGCGGACACGACCGTCGGCTTCTTTACCGGCTACACCGACACCGCCGTCATTGCCGGCAAGACAGGTAACCGCAATTGCATGAGTTACGGTCCCGGGTCGCTCGCGCTCGCGCACAAGCCCAACGAATATGTGCCCCACGCCGATATCGTTCGCTGCCAGAACGTGCTCATCGCGCTCGCCGATAACGTGCTCTGGGACGCGAGTGGCCAAGTTGGGGCATAATAAGCCGCGAACAAACCGACTCGTGCGTTAGGACCGCCCATGAAAGCACTTCCGTTTCCCTGCATCCGCCCGGCTCAGGACCGCGTGCTCGAGGCGCTGCCTGCAATGGGCAGCGTCTTGAGCGGCAACGATGCTCTGCGCGGAGCCCTTGCCGATGGCCTGATGCTCAAGGACCCGGGTGCGGCATACTACGTGTACGAATGTTCGGGGGAGCCGGGGCGCGTAACAGGTGTCGTGGCGATCTGCCCGGTTAACGTGCTGACGGGTAGCGACGAGGCCGCCGCCGAGAGCGTCGACGCACTCGCCGCCGCGCGCGCGATCGCCGAGCTTAAGGTGCAGCCGCGCCCCGTGTCGCTCTCCTACGAGGCGTCGCCCGTCATGGATATCATCCTGGGCGCCGCCAAAGAGGGCGCGTCGCTCTACGCCGTCACCGACCCCGCGGGCATTACGCACCGCGCGTGGGAGGTCAAGCGCGAGGACGCCGTCGGGGCCATCCGCGCTATGCTCGACCAAGCACCGGAGCCGGCACTGGCCGACGACCCCGCCTACGCCGCCGCTCTGACCGGGGCGTCGCAGCTGCTGGCCGATGAGGCCCGTGCCGCCGGAACGTACACCGGCAAGGAGCCGTTCAACTTTACCGTTGCCGTGCTCTTCCCCGCAGCGCAGGTCAGCGGCGCCGCGCCGCAGGTTCCGACAGGTCTGCTCACGCACCAGGTCGCGCGGTTCTAGCAAGACCAGACCACCCAGCACAAAAATCGGCAGCTCAACAAACAGGGGGCGGAGATGCAGCAGGTACATGCATCTCCGCCCCTTTTGCGTCGAGAAGTTATGCCGGCGACCCGTGCCGCCGCGCTCGCGTTATCCGCGCTGCGGACCTGCAATAGCCACAAGCGGTTCAAGCCCCAGCTCGCGCGCGTAATCCTCCTGCGTAAAAATCTCAATCAGCTCAAACGTACCGGTCTCGTCGTCAAACACGAAATGTAGCACCGAGCAGTTGCCCGGCACACGATCGCGCTCGTCGGCCGCCGCACCCTTCACGTGGTCCATGAACTCCTTGATGGCCGATCCGTGGCTCACCGCAAGGACGCACTCGTGGTCCGGGCGTCGCATAAGCTCGGTCAGCGTCGCCACCATGCGCTCGCGCACCTGCATCTGGCCCTCGCCGCCAAACTGGCGGTAGAAGTCGCGCCATGGGCGCTCGGGCATGAGCACCACGCGCTCAGCCTCAAAATCGCCAAAGAACCACTCGCGCAGACCGTCTAGGCGCTCGTAGGTAAGACCCGGCCACAGGTTGGCGATGGTCTGCTCGGTGCGGTGCAGCGTCGAGGTGTAGGCGTGGTCGGGCCCAATGCCGCGTGCGCGCAAAAACATGCCGGCACGCGCCGCCTGATCGCAACCCAGCTGCGTGAGCGGCGAGTCACTCCAACCCTGAATGATGCGCTTAAGGTTGAATATTGTCTGCCCATGACGAACCAGATACAGGTCTTTATTCATAGGGGTCCTTTCGTTCGTTACCAATCAAGGAGCGAAAACGCCCCGTCGCAATAGCCAAAATGAAGCACGGCTCCGTTGTCGGGTAGCTCTCCCCTGCCAGTCAC
Source organism: Collinsella aerofaciens (assembly GCA_008671135.1). GTDB lineage: Bacteria > Actinomycetota > Coriobacteriia > Coriobacteriales > Coriobacteriaceae > Collinsella > Collinsella aerofaciens_J. The sequence continues at coordinate 9,779 of RQAP01000013.1, read as the reverse complement.
ATACTCAAGAAACTCCTGGCAGGCTGAGCCGTGGGAAACCGCCAGCACGCAGTCGTGCTGCGGCCTGGCCATGATGCGCGACAGCACCGCGACCATACGCGACTGGAGCTGCACTTCCGACTCGCCGCCAAACGCGACCGGATAATCACCCCAGGGCTGCGGCGGCATATCGCGATTTGATGTACCCTCCAGCGAGCCCAAATGCCACTCGCGTAGGTCATCGACCAGCTCTATCGAGCGGCCCTCACCAGCAATTAGCTCAGCCGTATGCCGCGCCCGGCCCAACGGCGAGGAATACACACGGTCAAAGGTCACGCCACGCGCCTCAAACGCCGCGCGCGTCGCCAGCGCCTGCTCGCGCCCGCGCGCCGTAAGCGGCGAATCGTGCCCACCCTGCAAAATGTTCTGCACATTGAGCTCAGTCTGCCCATGCCGCACCAAATACAAATCTGCCACACGTCCTCCCCTCGCACCACCGCAAAGGGGACAGGTACCTTTGTGGTGGTTTACCGCCGGATCACACCGCGGTGACGCTCAGCTACACCAGTACGTCGGCAAGCGGGCGCTTGGGTACGTGGTGCACCTGCGCCTCGTCGCGCCAGTAATTAATTGAGCCGTCGGGGTTGGAATCGATCGCATCAATCACCTGCGTCTCGGCCGGAACGCCAAACGCCATGATCAGCTTGAGCTCATACTTGTCGCTATCGAGCCCCATGGCATCGATCGCGTGGGGCGTAAAGGCCTTGAACATGCAGGCAGCCACCTCGGGCGTGGCGCTGCGGGCGGCGAGCATCATCGTCTGCGCGGCAATGCCCGTGTCGACCTCGGTAATAGGAGCGGCGGGCTTGCCCGGAACGGCGCGCTCGGCAAGAATCGCGATGTAGCCGGTCGGGCGCTCGCCCTCGGCAGGACCCGACCAGTCCTTAAGCGCGCCGGCCCATGCAAGCTCGTCAAACACGCGAGCGCAGTCCTCGGAACCGCTTACCACATGAAAACGCAGACGCTGAGCATTGGCGCCGCAGGGAGCCAGGTGCGCCAGTTCCGCCAGCTCGAGCAAAAACTCGCGCGGCACGCGCATGGACTCGTCAAAGCGACGGCACGTACGGGCGCGGCGGACCAGCGCGTCAAACGTGTCCAGGCCGAGCTTTTCGCAACCTTGCTTTGCCATCGACTCCGCGCTAGACGGCGCCGCGGGAACTGTTTCGTTCATAGGGACCCCCAATTTCGGGCAATTGTTCTTAGGAAAATCTAACCTAAAACGTAGGCAATAACGAACAGGGCTGCAATGTTCTACACCTGTTGAATAGAAAATCGCGACGTGGGGAACAACGGAAACAATTCGGGGCCTTTGGGTTACGTTTCACCCTCCCCGACCCATACGTCAGCGCCTTTAGGCGATACTGGTCGTAACGATCAAGGCTTACGCCGCACGGAAAGGAGACATTATGGGCATCTTTAAGAATGATGACCAAAAATCGAGCCAGTTTGGATTTGACGAGAAAAGCATGGCAGGCAAGGCCGTCAAGGCCGTGCGCTGGATTTACGCCATCACGGGCGTCTTGGCGCTCGTCGCCGGCATCGCACTGCTGTTTGCGCCTGCCAAGTCCCTCGTCTTCCTAACGACCGTCTTGGGCTTCTACTTTGTGATCACGGCCGCGATCAGGCTGTTTACCGCTGTTTTCGAGCCACTGCTGCCCACCGGCTGGCGCGTGACGAGCATCATCTCCAACCTACTCATTATCTTGGGCGGCGTCATAATCCTGCGCAACCAGGCCTTCTCGACCGCGACGCTCACCACGATGGTGGTTATCGTGGCCGGCTTTGGCTGGATCGTCGAAGGTGTCATGTCCATTCTGGAGTCCGAGCTTTCGTCCAACCGTGCCCTCGCCATCCTGAGCGGCGCGCTCTCCATCATCGCCGGCATGTTCGTGTTTATCTATCCGCTGTGGTCGGCCAAGATGCTCGTCATCTTTAGCGGCGCCGCACTGCTGGTGTTTGGCGTAACGCTGATTGTTCGCGCTATTCAATTTGGCAAACTGGTGCACTAGATGCCGCGAACGCTCTTTATTGATGCAGACGCCTGCCCGGTCACGCGCGAGTCGATTGACTGCGCGCGGCGAGCGGGCGTCGCCGTCGTTATCGCCGGCAACAGCACACAGAACCTGGAACGCCACATTCGCCGCGACGATCCGCGCGACGTCGAGCATGCGCGACGCGGATTTTGGGTCACGACGCTCGATGTGAGCGTGGGCGCCGACAGCGCCGACTTTGCCATTGTCGAACGCCTGCAGGCGGGCGACGTGGTCGTGACACAGGACATTGGCTTGGCGAGCATGGTACTCGGGCGCGAGGCCGCCGCCATCGGCGTGCGTGGGCGCGTCTACGACAAAGCGACCATCGACATGCAGCTGTTTATTCGCCACGAAGAAAAGAAGGTGCGCCGCGCCGGCGGACGCACTCGCGGACCGGCGGCATTTACCAGCGAAGACCGGGCCCGCTTTAAACGCAACCTCACCGAGCTGCTGCACTAACCAAGGTAGATTTTTGGGACATGCCTAAAAATCTACCTTTTTGTTTTGGCAGCGGAAATGCCCTGGTCACAGGGGTAGATCGTAAGACATGTCCCAATAATCTACTTAAAGGCCAACGGCGGAGAGGATGAGGCCCCAGCCGGCACCGATGACGTACATCATGATCAGGAACAGGACGTTTTCGCGGGCGCTGCGGTTGGTACGGAACAGCACCAGGTAGCCCACACCGGCAGAGATGAGCGTGCCGGCGAGCATCGGGGCCAGCTGCAGCGCGCCTTCCAGGTACAGTTGCGTGATGACGACGCTGGCCGAGCAGTTGGGAATCAGGCCGACAAGCGCCGAGCCCAGGACCGCAAGCGTCTCGTTGCCGCGCAGGAACTGCTCGATCGCGGACTCGCCGAAGGTCTCGAGCACGGCGACCAGAATCAGCGTCACCAGAAAAATGAATACCGAGACCTGCACGGTGTGCGAGATCGCGCTGCGGATGATCGACAGGACGGGCGCGTCCTCATGGGAGTGGGAGTGACCGTGGTCATGATGGTGTTCATGATCGCCCTCATGACCGTGATCGTGGCCATGTCCGTGTCCGTGGTCGTGCTCGTCCTCGTCTTCATCGCAACCGCAATGGTCGCGCTCGCACAGCTCATGGATGTGATCGGCGCTCACGCCCGCCTCGGCCACCTCGTCGATGATGTCACCGCCGCTATGGTCGTCATGCGCGCAGTTAACGTGCGCCGGATTGACAGTGGTCCCCAACACGGTACGACGAATCGCCGCATGCGCGCGAGCGTTACGAAGCAGGCCGCGAATGGCGGCGTCCACGATAAAGCCCGTGACCAGCGCGATCAGCGCCTTCGAGGCGAGCAACATCGCCATGGTCTGCACGGGAACTTGCTCGGCGAGCAACAGCGGCAACATCTCGTCGGAGGTCGAGAGGAACACGGCGACCAGCGTGCCCAGCGTCACGACACGACCGGCGTACAGCGTTGCCGCCATTGCCGAAAAGCCGCACTGCGGCACCATGCCCAGCAACGAGCCAACCACGGGACCCGCGGCGCCGGCGCGCTTGATGGCCCCGTTAACGCGGTCACCCGCGACGTGCTCCAAGGTCTCGAGGGCCAGATACGTCACCAACAAGAATGGCACCAGCGAGAGCGTGTCCTTGCCGGCGTCAAGCAGAATATCAATCAGCAAATCCATGACGGATGGAACCTTTCGTGTCTTTCGGCAGCATTGTAAAAGTCCTAGCGGTCAACTAGGGTATTGTAGTTGTCCTAGGCGCGATGCCAATAGTTGCCCATGGTAAACTATCATCTCGCCATAACTCAGTAACCTCGAGCCGCACAACGCGGCCCGTCCAAGGAGTAGCATATGAACGTATCGCAAGCACTCGAATACGAGCGCCAGCCGTTTATCCCCATGTTTATCTACGGCGACCACGGCGCCATGGAGTCCGAGCGCCAGAAGGGCGAGGAGGCCCTCAAGGTGCTCGAGACCGAGTACTTTACCGCCGAGGGCGACCCCAGCTTCGACTTTGCCACCGTGCGCGACCTGGCTGACCGCAACCGCGACCTGTGCGACCAGATTGGCGAGGCACGCCTGCGCAACGTGACGCCCGCGACGCTTTCGCGCGGCCTGTCCGATGCCGACACCTGCGCGGCCATCGGTAAGATGCAAAAGCGCACCGCCGCGTCGGTCATGCGCGAGATCCGCGGCGACCGCGACGCGCTCGGCGTGGCCTACGCCCGCAAGCCCATCCAGGGCACCGTGCTCGGTATCGACATCGAGACCACCGGCCGTGCACCCGAGCGCGGCTACATCATCAACGTAGGCTGGGAGATCATGGAGCTCACCAGCGACGCCGTCCCGCACGACGCCGAGGCACACTACTGCGGCCTGCCCGACATCTACCGCGGCGAGGATGTGCCGTTGTCGAATATCCACCACATCACCTGGGACGACATCGACGGCAAAAAGCCGTTCCGCGAGAACAAGGAACTGCAGAAGCAGCTGCTCAAGCTTATGAAGAAGTACCCGTACATGGCGCATAACGCCGCGTTCGAAGACAGTTGGTTCAAGATCCACCTGGACGGTTACGCCGAGGCACGCCGCGCCGGCAAGATCATCGTCATCGACTCGCGCCAGATCTGCCGCAGCTTGGATGCCGACGTCCGCTCGCTCCCCCGCGAATCCGCGCCCGCCGCGCTCGAGAACTGGGCCCGCCGCCGCGGCACCCTCGCCGCCGACGCCAACGAGCAGCATCTGGGCCTCGACGACACCGACCTCATGCTCCGCACGGTTCAGGCCGAGTTCAACCTCAAGAACCTGTTTGCCAAGTAGAAACGTCTACGACAAACTCCGGCGTAGATCACGAGCGGCCTCGCAGCGGGAAACCCCGCAGCGGGACCGCCCTACGTTCCACAGATAGATCTGCCATCACAAATTCTGAACCCTCATTTTGAACGATTTCGACCAATTCCCGACACGTAATTCGTTGTCGGATGGTGATGCATCACTATCAAATGTGCGGCAATTGAGTAGTTATATGCTATAGGTAAGCTGCGAAAACTTTTATTTAGGGCATACCAACTCATAATTGCGTCAAGCTTTTGGACAGCATTTGGTTAGACCTCTAAAACGACTTTTTCACTCAGCGCCATCAACACGGCATTAGCTGACACGATATATACCATGAGTATCGTATTGTCACATACCACTGCAAAAGCGGTCTACCAGGCCGCGCATTCGGTGTCTGCGAAAGGCACCGAGTCCTGTAACCCTGCCGCGATTTACGGATCATGTCCCACCGGAACGCTCCTTGACGCAGCCGCAGAATGGCTCACCAAACATGATGTTTCCCTCGACGCAAATGATTCCCTCGAGGTGATGGTGTTTGATCGCAGGAATGCGCGCTATGCAGTGAACTGTCAATGCCACGTTTCTTCAAAACGATTCTCGAACTCACGCTTTATAGAGCTCAAAGATGGCATCTTCATTGTTGGCGTTGAGCTTTGCGCACTTCAGGCCGCCACCTATCTCCCTTTTCGCGAACTGGTGGAGTACTACTTTGAATTGTGCAGCGCTTACTCCCTTGGAACCGGCTCTTCCACCTCTTATAACGAGCGTTTCGCGCTCACCTCGACCGAGAGGCTAAAACAGTTCTTTAATTCCATTACCAGATGCGACGGTCTGGCCCTTGCCCGAAAGGCGATCCAATGTGTGCGCGACGGATGCCGGTCTCCTATGGAAACAGCCTTTGTCATGATGCTAACGCTGCCCAAAAGCGAAGGAGGGCTTGGTATTAAGGGAATTGAGACCGATTACGAGGTGCAGGTCACCACTGCCGCAAAGAATCTCACGAGACGCAAAAAGTTCTTTATGGATGCGTATCTAAAGAAATCTCGCACAGACATTGAATACAACGGTTTTTATCATGACGCGGAAGAAGACCGCGCCATCGATGAGGAGCGCAAGAATGCACTTGCGTCCATGGGGTACGGAATCATCACCGTCAGTCGTTATTCCTTTATGCATGCCAGCTCTTTCGTTAGGGTCATGGAAGCAATCCAGCGGAAAGAGGGCGTACGCCCCTCGCGTCTGCCAAAAGACTTTCAAATCATGCAAGAGGACCTGAGACAGTTTGTGCTCAGAAGGTTTATAGAAGAGAAAAAGCGAATTCAGAAGCAGCTTCTCCAGGATTCCGAAGATCGTCAACGAATCGACCTCGAAAAAGCAACACTCGAAGGCATCACGCTGGATGACCCGACAATTAATGAAGTTACAGCAATCGATGACATGCAGACAGTCGAATCCGACAGCCCATCATTTGCCCAAACAAGCAGCCTCGCGCCCGAGGGCAGGATCTTCGGGGCCGGAAGCTAGACCGGCTAACAAGGTGGGTACCCTAGCGATGTGCAAAATTGCGAGTATTCAGCAGGGTCGGCCCTCCAGCACCCACAAGTTAATCCAAATGAGAAACAAAGACGCTATCGAACGGGAACGTTAGGCAACACTTGAGGAAGATCTTATCTGTTTACCGCCCTTGGATAACTCTTGAGCGGCTTTATTTGGCCCGAAATAGATAAACAGACCCCCTATAGTTGCAGAATACTCCAATTTTTGCACGGCGCGGGGGCACCCACCTCGGCATCGACTATCAAAACCGCTCAATCCGGAATCTCGTCCACTATTCCCCATCATTTTGTGCGATGAATTACTTAAACGTTATTGACATATGAACATACGCTCATATAATCGGAAGTAAGTTATTTGAGCGTATGTTCATATGAAAGGATATTGCAATGAGCATCCGCGTTGATGAAACGAAACCCGACACCGAGGCCACCGAGCCAGTGATCCCCACCACCTGCTCGCCCGAGGACCTTCCCGACGAGGAGCTTCTCTACGACCTCGCCGACCTGTTCAAGGTCTTCAGCGACACCACGCGTATCAAGATCCTTTACGCCCTCATGGGCCGCGAGCTCTGCGTGGCAGACATCGCCGAAGCGACCGAAACCTCGCAGTCCGCGGTGTCGCACCAGCTGCGCACACTCAAGCAGTCGCACCTGGTTAAATTCCGGCGCGACGGGCGCAATATCCTCTACTCGCTCGCCGACGACCACGTCTACACCATGCTCAACCAGGGCATGAGCCATATCTGCGAATAGCAACCAACCACGGTACCAGCGCGGCCTGCACCCAAGCCGCAAAAACGGGAAAGGAACCCACCATGAAAAAGCAGTACAAGCTCGATGAGATCGATTGCGCCAACTGTGCGCGCGAGCTTCAGGACGAGCTGGCCAAGCTCGAGGGCGTCAAATCCGTGTCCGTCAACTTTATGACCCAGAAGCTGACGCTCGAGGCCGATGATGCTGAGTTCGACGAGGTGCTCAACCGCGTTGTTGAGTTTACGGCCGACGCCGAGCCGGACTGCGAGATCATTCTCTAGCCCAGGTTTACGCCAACCTGCAAGGCCGCGCTTGCTGCGGCCTTTGCTCGCGAAATTATATGAGCGAATGTTCATACATTCAAATGGGAGGATACGAGTCATGGCCACCGCCGACCCCAAAAAGAAAAAGAAGAAGCGCAAGAAAAAAGAATCACTCGAGCATAAGCGCAACCGCATCCTGGTAGCGCTGGGCATTTTTGCCGTGGTGTACGCCCTCGATGAGCTCGGCACCCTCACTGCCGCATTCGGCACCCCGGGCGACATCTACGCCAGCTTTGTGCTGTTCCTCGTGCCGTTTTTGATTGCCGGCTACGACGTACTGCAAAAGGCATTCAATAACATCCGCCGCGGCAAGGCCTTCGACGAGAGCTTCCTCATGGCCGTCGCGACCATCGGCGCGTTTGCCATGGTGCTCTTCCCCGATACCGACCCGCACATGGCCGAAGGCGCCGCCGTCATGCTGTTCTACCAGGTCGGCGAGCTGTTTCAGGCGTACGCCGTGGGCAAGAGCCGCAAGTCGATCAGTGCCATGATGGACATCGCGCCCGACTACGCTAACGTCGAGCAGCCCGACGGCACACTCGAGCAAGTCTTCCCCGATGACATCGCCGTCGGCACCGTGATCGTGGTCAAGCCCGGTGAGCGCGTGCCTATCGACGGCGTCATCGTCGAGGGCGAAACCCAGCTCGACACCGCCGCTCTCACGGGCGAGTCAATCCCCCGCCCCGCCAAGTCCGGCGACGACATCATCAGCGGCTGCATCAACATGACGGGCCTCATCCACGTGCGCACCACCAAGCCCTTTGGCGAGTCCACCGTCGCACGCGTCCTGGAGCTCGTGGAAAATGCCAGCGAAAAGAAGGCGCGCACCGAGAACTTTATCACGCGCTTCGCCCGCGTCTACACGCCCGCCGTCACCGGCGCTGCCGCGGTACTCGCGCTCGGCGGCGGCTTGGTCACCGGCGCCTGGTCCGACTGGATCCTGCGCGGCCTGACCTTCCTGGTCGTCAGCTGCCCGTGCGCGCTCGTGATTAGCGTCCCGCTCAGCTTCTTTGGCGGCATTGGCGGCGCATCCAAGCTGGGCGTCCTCATCAAGGGTTCTAACTACCTCGAGACGCTCGCCGATGTGGACACCGTCGTCTTTGACAAGACCGGCACGCTCACCAACGGCACGTTCTCGGTGGTCGCGGTGCACCCCGAGGCTGGCTATACCGAGCAGTCGTTGCTCGAGGTCGCAGCCCTTGCGGAGTCGTTCTCCGATCACCCCATCGCGCAGTCCGTGCGTGTCGCCTACCAGGGCGAGGTCGACCCCAAGCGCGTAAGCGACTCCACCAACGACGCGGGCCATGGCGTGACGGCAACCATCGACGGCAAGCACGTCGTCGTTGGCAACGCAAAGATGCTCGCCGCGGCCGGAGTCGAAGCGCCCGATTGCGAGGTCGTCGGAACAATTCTGCATGTGCTCGTTGACGGCGTGTACGCCGGCCACATCGTGATTGCAGACACCGTCAAGGCCGATGCCGAGCAAACGATTCGCGACCTGCACGCCGCCGGCGTCAAGCGCACCGTCATGCTCACGGGCGACCGTGAGGAGGTTGCGGCGTCTGTAGCCAAGCAACTCGGTCTCGACGAGTTCCACACGCAGCTGTTACCGGGTGATAAGGTCGAGCGTGTCGAGGCGCTGCTTGCAGCAGAATCGGGCAAGGGCAAGCTCGCCTTTGTAGGCGACGGCATCAACGATGCGCCCGTGCTCACCCGTGCAGACGTTGGCATTGCCATGGGCGCCATGGGTTCCGACGCCGCAATTGAGGCCGCCGACGTGGTGCTGATGGACGACAAGCCTTCCAACATCTCCCGCGCGATCCGCGTGGCGCGCAAGACCATGACGATTGTTTGGCAGAACATCATCTTTGCGCTGGGCATTAAGCTGCTGATTCTGGTGCTCGCAGCGCTGGGCATCGCCAATATGTGGCTTGCCGTGTTCGGCGACGTAGGCGTGGCGATTATCGCCATCCTGAATGCCATGCGCGCGATGGGTGTCAAGAACCTGTAGCGTTCGTGGGCTGTCCGGCCGGGACCGGGCTTGGTTTTGAAAACGTCCTCGCGCATGAGGCCCGTCTTTCCTGCTCCTGCGGAGCAACGGAAAGGCGGGCCTCGCGCTGACGCTCCTATTTGGCAAGGTGTTTTTTAGAATCCATTTTGCGCTCGGCCTCGAAGGCCTGCCTGTCCCAATCGAGCGGAAGTCCGGCCTCGACCCATGCCTCGTAGGCCCTCCTTATGGGCTTGAGCTCCCTTTGGCC
>RQAP01000027.1 GCA_008671135.1 Collinsella aerofaciens | reverse complement strand
GTATCGAGCATGGGAGCCCCTTCCATGAATGCGGCGTGGCCGCCGCGGCTGAATTAGACACTCACCATTGTCGGCCTAATCCGCGGTCTTTCATGCAGCAGGGGCTCTCAATGTTTTTATGTCCTGCTCATATCGTCTGTGGGTACATACATTCATGAGGTTCCAACCCGAGCTAGGGGAGTGATCGTTATGGACAAAACTGCGTTCTTTACCATGCCGAGCGGTCTGTACGTGGTGAGCGCTGCGGCAGACGGGCTGCGTGCCGGCTGCGTCATCAACACTGCGGTGCAGGTGACGTCCATGCCGCCGCGTATTTCGGTTGCCGTGAACAAGGACAATGTCACCTCGGGCGTCATCGCATCGGCCAAAGCGTTCGCGCTGACCGTGATCGATCAGACGGCCGACATGCTCTACATCGGTAACTTTGGGTTCCGCACCAGCAGCGATTATGACAAGTTTGCCAAATACGAGACCCGCGAGACGGCTCTGGGCATGCCCTATGTGCCCGAGCATGCGGCGGCCCTGTTTAGCTGCCGTTTGATCGACACTGTGGATGTGGGCACGCATCTGCTGTTTATTGGCGAGGTCGAGGATGCCGAGCGCCTGAGCGACGAGACGCCGCTGACGTACGACTACTATCACAAGGTGCTAAAGGGCAAGACGCCGCCCAAAGCCTCGTCGTATCAAGGCTAGAAATGTTCTAAAAATACTTGCATTATACTATTGAGAATATATACTAATAAGTAAGTACACCAGCAGTCACGTTCGAGAGGAGAACATCATGGCTGAGGAAAAGAAGACGTATAAGTTTGTGTGCACCGTTTGCGGTTACGAGGTTGAGGTCGACACGCCCGAGCTGCCCGAGGATTACGTGTGCCCGGTGTGCGGCGTCGGTCCCGATCAGTTTGAGCTCGTCGAGGAGTAACTCGCAGGCACACGGCGAAAGCCGAACATAGCTCTGTCCAAGGGTCCCGGTCGAATTCTCGGCCGGGACCCTTTTGATTTATCTGACGGTTTAAAACGGTCTCACGTGTTACAGATTAAGACGTTATATCTGGACAGCCACGCCATCCCAATTACATTCCCGTTAGCAGCACGATGTCGAGAATCGTCACGATGGCACCGATCCCTACGAGCAGCGCGTTGAGCGGGCGCGAGTTGGCGTATTTGCCCATGACGCGGCGTGAGCTGGTGAGCCGTATGAGCACAAAGACCGTAATCGGCAGCTGAAGAGACAGCAGCGCCTGACTCCAGATGAGACCCTCAAAAGGATTCGGGACGACCAAACACGCCGTCACTGCGCCGACGAAACAGGCCGCCACCCCGATCGAGGAATGTCGGTCGTGGATGTCGTATTCCTCGTCGAACATGCCCGCGGTGATGGTGCCTGCCGCCATGCCCACCGTCACACTACTCGATATGCCCGCAAACAGCAGTGCCACCGCAAAGATGGTCGAGCTTGCCGGGCCCAGAATGGGGGAGAGCGTGTCCGCTGCGACGGCGAGGTCGTCTACGACAATGCCATGCGCAAAGAAGGTCGCTGCGGCCAGGATGACCATGGCCGAGTTGATCGCCCAGCCCACGCCCATCGAAAAGAGCGTGTCGAAGAGCTCGTAGCGCAGACGTTCCTCGATAACCTGCTCGCCTTGGCCTTCGAAGTGCATGGATTGGATGACCTCGGAGTGCAGGAAGAGGTTGTGGGGCATAACGACCGCGCCTAGGACACTTACGATAATCGCGGCCGAGCCGGTGGGCATACTGGGTGTGATCCAGCTTGCGGCGGCCTGCGGCCAGTCGACCTTGGCCAGCGTAAGTTCAGCCAAAAGCGAGAGTCCTACCACGCCTACGAAGGCGATGATCCATCGCTCGGCGCGCTTGTAGGAGCTCGTCATGAGCATCGCCATCGATACTGCCGCCACGATGACGCAGCCCGCGCGCACGGGCAGCCCAAAGAGCATTTGAAGGGCAATCGCGCCACCCAGGACTTCGGCCATGGCGGTGGCGATGGTCGCGAGATAGGCGCTGGCGAGTACTGCGCGTCCCACGATGCGGGGGAGGTAGCGTGTCGTGGCCTCGGCAAGACAGGTGCCCGTGGCGATGCCCAAGTGCGCCGCGTTGTGCTGCAGCACGATGAGCATGATCGTGGACAGCGTGACGATCCACAGCAGCGCGTAGCCAAACTGCGAGCCGGCGGCCATGTTGGAGGCCCAGTTGCCCGGATCGATAAAGCCGACGGTCACGAGCAGCCCGGGGCCGATATGCCGCGCAATGTCTAGGCCTCCGTGACCGCCGGTGCGTCGGGAGCCAAAATGTTGTTTGAGATGGTTGAGCATGGTGCGCTCCTGTGTGCCGTTTGTTTGACGCCGCAAAGGATACCCGTTTTAGGCTCAAAAGTTAACTATGACTAACAAAATAGTTGTATTTGAATGGGGTGGGGAAAGGGGGTTGCCGAAATGTCTTGATCTGTAACAACTGGGGATGGAAATTGGGTCTTACTGTTACAGATTGAGATGTTTGAAGCGGTGAGCATACGGGCCGAACTTGGGGCCTATGTTGTCGCCCTTGAGGTCGGCGGTGTCCACTCGTAGGGCGTGCGTTAAGCGATTGTTTCGAAACGGGCGGGAAACACAACGGACCGGTGATGCTTCTAGTATGCCTAGTCAACTGACTGTCTAACACCTAGGGGAGGATCGCGATGCAGGCAGATTCCGCTCAGCAGCAGGGCCTTTATCGCCCCGAATTCGACCACGATGCATGTGGCATCGGCGCGCTTGCCGATATCAACGGTGAGCGCCATCACCAGATTCTGGACGATGCACTGTCCATTCTGGTTAACTTGGAGCACCGCGGTGGTACGGGACTCGAGAAGAACACCGGCGACGGCGCTGGCATCCTGTTCCAGGTTCCGCATCACTTTTTCCGTAAAGAGGCTCAAAAGTGCGGTCAGATTCTGCCGGCAGAGGGCGACTATGGCGTGGCCATGCTGTTCTTCCCGCAGGACGACAAGGGTGTAGAGGATGCCCGCCGCGTGTTTGAGGAGGGCTGCGCCGAAGCCGGCGTGCCGCTGCTCTTCTGGCGCGAGGTGCCGGTCGACCCGCACGACCTGGGCGAGACGGCCCGCGCCTGCATGCCTACTATCCTGCAGGCTTTCCTGGGCCGTCCGGACGACACGCCCGCCGGCGATGCCTTTGAGCGTCGCCTGTACGTGTGCCGCCGCACCATCGAAAAGAAGGCCGACGCTGAGTTCGCCCTGCGCGACAAGATCTTCTATGTGTGCTCCATGAGCTCGCGCACCATCGTGTACAAGGGCATGCTTGTGGCCACGCAGATGCGCCGTTTCTTCATCGACCTCAACGACGCCGCCGTCAAAACGGCCGTGGCGCTCGTCCACTCGCGCTACTCCACCAACACCACGCCCAGCTGGGAGCGCGCACATCCCAACCGCTTTATCATCCACAACGGCGAGATCAACACCCTCAAGGGCAACGTCAACTGGATTCGCGCCCGCGAACCCAACCTGTACAGCCCCGTGCTGCAGCACGATCTTGAGCGCGTGATGCCCATCATCAACCGCGAGGGCTCCGACTCCGCGATTCTGGACAATGTGCTTGAGTTTTTGGTCATGAACGGCCGTCCGCTCACGCGTGCCGCGTCCATGCTGCTGCCCGAGCCGTGGGACCACAACGACAGCCTGAGCGAGGAGCGCCGCGCCTACGACGCCTACCAGTCCATGCTCATGGAGCCCTGGGACGGCCCGGCCGCCATCGCCTTTACCGACGGCCGTACCCTGGGTGCTGCCCTCGACCGCAACGGCCTGCGTCCCGCCCGCTACTATGTGACGCGCGACGGTCGCTTTATGCTGGCAAGCGAGGTGGGCACCATCGAGGTGAGCCCCGAGAACATTCTGACGAGCGGCTGTCTGGGGCCGGGCCAGATGCTCGAGGTCGACTTTGCCCGCGGTCGCGTCATCTACAACGACGAGCTGCGTGCCCGTTACGCCAAGGAAAAGCCCTACCGTGATTGGATTGCCGAGGAGACGCTGACCGTCGACGCGCTCGATGAGCCCGTTGCGGCAACACCCGCCGAGGACGACGAGGTGCCTACCGCCGTGCGTATGGCCAAGCTCGGCTATCACTGGGATGATGTTGACGAGGTCGTGCGCCCCATGGCCCAGCAGGGCAAGGCACCGCTCGCTTCGATGGGTATCGATGCGCCGCTGGCCTGCCTGTCCAAGAAGACGCGTTCGTTCTTCGATTACTTCTATCAGCTGTTCGCCCAGGTCACGAATCCGCCGATCGATGCCCTGCGCGAGCATATGGTAACCTCGACCACGCTCTACCTGGGCAACCACGGTAACCTGCTCGAGGACTCCCGCACGGCCTGCCAGCTGGTGCGCCTGGAGCGCCCGTTGCTCAACGAGGAGGAGTTCGACCGCATCTGCGCCATCGACCGCGTGGGCTTTAAGACCCGTCGCTTCCGTGCCGTCTACCGCCGCGACGCCGGCGAGGGCGCGCTGCAGGCTGCGCTTAAGCAGCTTTCCGAGGACGTTGAGGCTGCGGTCCGCGACGGTGTGAACATCGTGGTGCTGAGCGATCGTGCCGCTGCGGGCGAGGTGCCCGTGCCGTCGCTGCTCGCTGTGGGCTGCGTGCACAACCACCTGATCCGCGCCGGCGTGCGTACCTTTGCCGACATCGTGGTGGAGTGCGGCGATGCCGTGTCTCCGCACGACTTTGCGGCGCTGGTGGGCTACTCCGCGAGCGGCATCTATCCGTACAACGCGCATGCGTGCATTCGCGATCTGGCGGCGCGCGGCGACCTGGACGTGACGGCCGAGCAGGGCATCGACAACTACAATAAGGCCGCGACGGCGGGTATCGTCTCCATCATGTCCAAGATGGGCATCTCCACGGTGCAGAGCTACCACTCCGCGCAGATCTTCGAGGCCGTGGGCTTTACGCCCGAGTTCGTCAACGCGTACTTTGCCGGCACGGTGAGCCGTGTGGGCGGTATGGGTGTCGAGGACGTCGAGCGCGAGCAGAACGAACGCTACGACGCCGCGCTCGCCATCCTTAAGAGCCCGGCTCCCGATCAGCTGCCCACACTGGGTCTGACTAAGTGGCGCCCGCTCGGCGGCGAGGATCACCTCATCGATCCGCAGACTGTCTACTTGCTGCAGACCGCCTGCCGTGAGGACAGCTACGACACCTTTAAGGAGTACAGCGCCCGCCTGCACCGCACCGGCCGTGCCGTGCGCCTGCGCGACCTGCTCGACTTTGATGCCAGCGGCCGCACTCCGGCGGCACTCGACGAGGTCGAGCCCGCGCTCAACATCGTCCGCCGCTTTAACACCGGCGCCATGTCGTACGGCTCCATCAGCAAGGAAGCACACGAGTGCATGGCCATCGCCATGAACCGCCTGCATGGCCGTTCCAACTCCGGCGAGGGCGGCGAGGACCCGCGCCGCGAGACTCCGCTGGCTAACGGTGACTCCAAGAACTCCGCGATCAAGCAGGTAGCAAGTGCGCGATTTGGCGTGACGAGCCGCTACCTGTGCAGCGCCTTCGAGATTCAGATCAAGATGGCCCAGGGCGCCAAGCCCGGCGAGGGCGGTCACCTGCCCGGCAAGAAGGTCTACCCCTGGATTGCCGAGGTCCGTCAGTCCACGCCCGGCATCGGCCTGATCTCGCCTCCGCCGCACCACGACATCTACTCCATCGAGGACCTGGCAGAGCTGATCTTTGACCTTAAGAACGCCAACCCCGGCGCGCGCGTGTCGGTCAAGCTGGTCAGCGAGGCCGGCGTCGGCACCATCGCCACTGGTGTTGCCAAGGGCGCTGCCGACAAGATTTTGATCAGCGGCCACAACGGCGGCTCGGGTGCCGCTGCTCGCGATTCCATTTGGCACGCCGGTCTGCCGCTGGAGCTCGGTCTTGCCGAGGCCCAGCAGACGCTGCTGCAAAACGGCCTGCGCTCGCGCGTGGTGCTCGAGGCCGACGGCAAACTCATGGACGGCACCGATGTTGCCGTCGCCTGCCTGCTGGGTGCCGAGGAGTTTGGCTTTGCGACCATGCCGCTCATCTCGATGGGCTGCCTCATGCAGCGCGACTGCCAGCAGGATACCTGCCCGGCCGGCATCGCGACGCAAAACTGCCGCCTGCGTCGCGGCTTCCGCGGCAAGCCCGAGCACGTTGAGCACTTTATGCTCTTTGTTGCCGAGCAACTGCGCGAGGTCATGGCGAGCCTGGGCTTCCGCACCGTCGACGAGATGGTCGGCCATCCCGAGTGCTTGCGCCAGATCGAGGTCCCGGGCAACCGCAAGGCCAACCTGCTCGATCTGTCGCCCGTGCTGGCGAGCGCGACCTGTGAGTTTGGTGCCCACATCCCGGGTGCCGACGGCCGTCACTTCCTGCCCCAGATGGCTGCGGACAGCGAGCTCGACAAGACGCTTGACTCCACGTTGTTTGTGCCCTATACGGCCGATGCCCGTGCGCACCTGCGTCCGATTCGCTTCCGCGCCGATATCGCCAACGTCAACCGCTGCGTGGGCACCATCTTGGGCAACGCGGTGACCAAGGCGCATCCCGAGGGCCTGCCCGCCGGCTCCATCACCATCGATTGCGATGGTTCGGCCGGTCAGAGCTTTGGCGCCTTTCTGCCGCGCGGCATTACGCTCAACGTGTGCGGCGACGCCAACGACTACTTTGGCAAGGGCCTTTCGGGCGGCGAGGTGTCGGTGCGCCCCAACCCGCATGCGACCTACAAGTTCGACGAGAACATCATCGTGGGCAACGTTGCGTTCTTTGGCGCTACGAGTGGCCGCGGCTTCATTAACGGCCTGGCCGGCCAGCGCTTTGGCGTACGCAACTCCGGTGCCACGGTGGTGGTCGAGGGCTGCGGCAACCATGGCTGCGAGTACATGACGGGAGGTCTGGCGCTCATCCTGGGCGAGGTCGGGCAGAACTTCGCCGCCGGCATGACGGGCGGCGTGGCTTACGTCTTTGACCAGTACGGCACGCTCGATGCCCGTGTGAACCACGAGAGCGTTGAGCTTAAAGCCCCGACGGCCGGTGAGCTTGCGCAGATTCGTGCGCTCATCCAGGAGCACGTGGACGCGACGCAGAGCCCGCGCGGTATTAAGCTGCTCTACAGCTTTGAGACGATGAGCAAGCACTTTGTGAAGGTCATTCCAACCGAGTACGAGCGCGTGCTGGCGATTGTCGCCGCCGCCGAGGCCGTGGGCAAGACGCATGCGCAGGCCGAGGAGCTGGCGTTTGACATTGTGACCGGCCGCGCGAGTGCCGCGGATGTCGCTCGCTTTGATGTGGCGGGTGGTGTCGCTGGCGCTGCGCCCGCCACCGCCAGCTCTGTTGCTTCGACCAAGAAGGAGGCGTAAGTGCCATGGGTAAGCCCGGTGCTTTTCTTGATATCGATCGCGTGACCCATGAGCTGCGCCCCGTGGAGGAGCGCAGCCGCGATTTCGATCCGCTGTACGTGGAGCTCGACGACGACGCGCGCCGTGCCCAGGCGAGTCGCTGCATGATGTGCGGTGTGGCGTTTTGTCAGATGGGCGCGAGCTTTGGCAAGGCACGTCCGAGCGGCTGTCCGCTGCACAACCTGATTCCCGAGTGGAACGAGCTGGTGTACCGCGGCCGTTGGGACGAGGCTGCCGAGCGCCTGTCACTCACCTCGCCCATGCCCGAGTTCACGAGTCGCGTGTGCCCGGCGCTGTGCGAGGCCGCATGCAACCTGGGCTCGGTCGATGGCCAGCCCACGACGATCCATGACAACGAGCGCGCGATTAGCGACCATGAGTGGGCAAATGGCGGTCCGCACCGCTTTGAGCCGGCAGGGGAGGGTGCACCCACGGTTGCCGTGGTGGGCTCCGGTCCCGCTGGTCTGGTGGCAGCATGGGAGCTTGCGCGTCGTGGGGCCCGCGTGACTGTGTTTGAGTGCGACGACCGCCCGGGCGGTCTGCTCATGTACGGCATTCCCAACATGAAGCTCGAGAAGTCCGTGGTCGAGCGTCGCGTGGCGCTCATGCGCGAGCTGGGCATTGTGTTCGAGCTGGGTGCTGACGTTACGAACCCTGCGGTGGCGGCCAAGCTCAATGGCTTTGACGCCGTCGTGGTGGCTGCCGGTGCTCGCGCCCCGCGTGGGCTGGCTGCTGAGAATATTGACGCACCCGGCGTGGTGTATGCCGTGGACTACCTGACGGCCTCGACCGTCTCGGTGCTCGATGGCGGCGAGCCTGTCGTCGATGCACACGGCCTGGACGTCGTGGTCATTGGCGGCGGCGATACCGGTAACGACTGCGTGGGCACCGCGGTACGTCAGGGTGCGCGCAGCGTGCGCCAGTTTGAGTTCTTGCCGGCGGCGCCTGATGCGCGCGCGGCGAGCAACCCCTGGCCGCAGTGGCCAAACGTTAAGAAGACCGACTACGGCCAGCAGGAGGCCATCGCTGTCATGGGCGGCGAGATGCGCGCTTGGGGCGTGGATACGCTCGAGGTGCTGCTGGACAAGAAGGGCGCGGCCGCGGGCCTGCGCGTGGTCGATCTGGATTGGTCGGCTGGCAAGCCCGAGCGCATCGCGGGCTCCGAGCACGAGGTGCCGGCCCAGCTGGTGCTCATCGCCTGCGGCTTTACGGGCCCAGAGCACGGTGTGTTCGACGCCGTTGGCGTGCCCGTTGCCACTGCTGGTCGTCCGCTGCCTGTGATGGCCGCCGAGGGCTCGCATCTTGCGGCGCGTGTTGGCGGCGTCGCTGTGGATGCCGCGCCGGTGTATGTTGCCGGTGACGCTCGTAACGGCAGCTCGCTCGTGGTGAACGCTATGGCCGACGCCCTGGCCTGCGCTGCCGAAGTCGCCGACGCGCTGGAGCTGTAAGGCGGCTGTCCACAGCTGAATCGTCAAGGGCTGTCCCCGAATGCCGGCCCAAAAGGAACGTCCCCAAGTGCCGGCAGCTGGGGACGTTCCTTATGTGCCGGCATTCGGGGACACTCCTTGCGAGTTCGCAGGCGACTTTGTCATTTGCCGACGTGCAAGTGTTCATTCGTCGACGTTTGCGACTGTGCTACTCTGCTCTTTCTGTGGTGGTAGCGGGCGTTTGCCTCAAATGAGTGAACTGACTGTCTATATCTACCTGCGGTTTCTTTGCGGTGCGCTCATTCGGTCAAGTGTCCCGTCAAGTGTTTGGTCAGCATCTGGTTTGCAGCCGGAGGCCTATTTTGCCCGCGCTGGTCGTGGCTGCCCACCCTCCTCGTAAGCTCAAATTGAGGTTCATCAGTTTGAGGAGGATGCCGTGACTGACCACGTTTTAGACCGAGCGCAGCTGGCTGAAGCCGTCGGCAACGATATTGCCGACATGGCCCATTTTTGGATGCTGCGGAAGTTCCAGTTTTTGGAGCCGGCACGCGAACAGTTCGAGATCATTGTCGACCCGTGGCTCAGCTATTGCACCGAGCCTTCGCAAAACGAACTCATGGCCTACAACATGGCATTTACCGATTGGCTGCTCTTCGAGCGCCCCTATCGCCATGGCAAGACGCTGCTCGAGCTGTATGTTGACGAACCGCCGGCATCGCTTTCGCCTGCCTCGCTCAAGCGGCTCGAGCAGGTACGCGACACGCAGTATTTCTCGCGCTTTGGCATTTTGGACAAGGATCCTGCGAACGGCATGGTTGCGCTGAAGGATACGCGTGCCGACCGTCGCTTTGATGTCTACGACCTGCATATCGTGCAAAAGGAGCATTGGAGCGACGGCGCGATCGCGGTGCGCCTCGCCTGCATCGACGATGTCTGGCTGACGGCGGGACAGCTCTATCTGTATGACATCGCGCGCCTGAGTGACACGGCGGTCGATGGACCGGGTGCGGTGCATCCCGAGGATCTGCAGGACGGCTTTGACACCTCGTGCGTCAGCTTCTTTTTGCGCCTGGTCCGCGACATCATGGGCGCCCAGGGGCGGTACGTGAAGTCGCTCAACATCTACGAGCAGGAGTGGGAGTAGGGGATGTGACTGGCGTCGCCCTGCTGCCCTGACTTTGTCTCAATCTGTAACGTTTGGCGGCTGTTTGGGCCCGTAACTGTTACAGATTGAGACGGAAGGTTGGCGGCTGCCGAAAGATCTTGTTCTGTAACAACTAGAGGCTCAAAGACTGTCTTCCTGTTACAGATCAAGACATTTGCCAGCGGAGGCAACGGTGACGATGGTCCATTTGTCTGACGTGGTGGTGATGAAAGTGCCTAATACCGTTCTCAAACACAAACATGCGACTCGCAACACGTTGGCGCGGAATAGGATGCTCGCGCGGCTCGCGGAGACGGCCAAGCAAGGTGCGCTGCTCGCAACGCATGACAATACCGAGCTCATGTGGCTGCGACGCCATGTTGGAACCGACGATATCGCGGAGCCCGAGCCGTACCTGTTCTGTTTTCAGCATGATTGGGATGCATTGACGCCGGCGGAGCGAGCGCTGAGGACTATCAAAGGGCTTGCGAAATTTCATCCCGATTGGGCGTTTTGGGGATATGACGCCGCGCTGATATGGGGTCTGGAGGTGCCGAATGATCTGCTCGGGCCGCGTTTCCTTGTTAAGACTTGCTGTTCGGTGACGTTGAGCGGCGGGTGCAGGTTGTTGCGTCCGCAGATTGCGGGCGCGCTCGAGCGCGTCGACGGCGTGCGGGTGACGTCGTTTTGGCGCACGGCGGAGGATTGCTTGCTGCGTGCGCCGTTCTCCTACGGGTTGGCGATTGCCGATTCTGCACTGCGGGTGAAAGACGTATCACGTGGGGATTTGTGCGAGCGCCTCCGCGCCGATTGCGAGGGCAGGCGAGGGTATCGCAGGGCACAGGCGATTGCGTCGTATGCGGACGGGCTGTCCGAAAACGGCGGCGAGTCTCGGTTCCGAGCGTTCTTTATTGCGTACGGCTTTCCGGTTCCGGAGCTGCAGGTGGAGTTTCGCGATCCGCTCGATTCGAGCCAGGTGTTTCGGGTTGATTATTTCTGGAGGCTCGAGGATGGGACATGTGTCATCGGCGAGCTCGACGGGAAGGGAAAGTATACCCTGCAGGATGGTGGGGATCGGGGGTCGGTCGACCCATTCGTGGCAGAACGTCAGCGAGAGTCTCATCTGACGATGCTCGGGCACAAGGTGCTTCGGTTTACGTTTGATGAGCTCAAGAATCCGGGGAAGCTGGTTGAGAAGATGAGGCTGGCGGGTATTCCGCGACGGCCCGATTTGGCTGAGGAGTGGAGACGTCGGTGGTATGGGCGCTGAGAGGTTTTGTCTTGATCTGTAACGTTTAGAAGTTGTTTGAGTTCGTAATTGTTACAGATCGAGACAAACCGGTGAAACGTCGACCGAATGTCTCGATCTGTAACATCAAGGGGCCCAACAACCCTGTATCTGTTACAGATCGAGATATTTCCCTGGTGTCGCTGGGGTGGGACTGCAGCATATTCCGTCTCCCACATCCCCTCTTCCCTCCGTTAACCGATGCGTCTGCAGCAATCCAGCGGGACTAGGTGATAATGGACAAATGTTCAAGTTAATCGTGAGGGAGGAGCTCGATATGGCGTCTGCCGATCGTTCCACGTTGTTTATCAATGCGACCATTCTGGATGGCTCGGAGCATATGGAGCCGCAACCCGATATGGCCGTGACTGTTGAGCGCGGCGTCATCACCTGGATGGGGCCGAGTGCTGTGACGCAGGCGCCCGCGGGTGCCGAGGTTATCGACCTGGGCGGTGCGTATCTCATGCCCGGTCTCATCAATATGCACGTGCACCTGTGCGGCTCGGGCAAGCCTGTCTCGGCCGGCGATGCGGGCGCGCTGATGAAGAAGCTCGATAATCCCGTGGGGCGCGCCATCGTGCGCCATATTCTTAAGGGCAGCGCCCAACAACAACTGGCAAGTGGCGTGACCACGGTGCGCGGCGCGGGCGATCCGCTGTTTGCCGATCTGGCCGTGCGCGATGCTATCGATGCCGGCAAGTATCAAGGTCCTCGCCTGGTGGCGCCGGGAACGGGCGTCACGGTGCCGGGCGGCCATGGTGCGGGCTTGTTCGCCCAGGTGGCCAACAGTCCCGCCGAGGCAGCCGAACAGGTGCGCGACCTGTATGCGCGTGGTGCCGACGTCATTAAGCTGTTCGTGACGGGCGGCGTGTTCGACGCTACCGAGGTGGGCGAGCCGGGCGTGCTGCGCATGCCGGTCGAGGTTGCCGCGGCGGCGTGCAAGGCTGCGCACGAGGTGAGTCTGCCGGTTATGGCCCATGTCGAGAGTACCGAGGGCGTGAAGGCCGCGCTTGAGGCCGGCGTTGACACGATTGAGCACGGCGCTCCGTTGACGCCCGAGATTCTGGAGCTGTACCGTGGCGCCGCGGGCACGCAACTCGAGGGGCGTGCGCCCAGTGTTACCTGCACTATCAGCCCGGCGCTGCCGTTTGTATTGCTCGACCCGAAAAAGACCCATTCGACCGATACGCAAAAGAAGAACGGCGATATCGTGTGCTCGGGCATTATCGAGAGCGCCCGTGCCGCACTGGAAGCTGGCGTTAAGGTGGGCCTGGGTACGGACTCGAGCTGCCCGTTCGTGACGCAGTACGACATGTGGCGTGAGGTGGCCTATTTTGCCAAGTATGTCGGCGTGAGCAACGCCTTCGCACTGCATACGGCTACGCAAGTCAACGCCGAGCTGCTGGGGCTGGACGGCGAGACTGGCACGATCGAGTGCGGCAAGGCCGCCGATATCTTGGTGACGCGCGAGAACCCGCTCGATGACCTGTGCGCTCTGCGTGAGCCGATGCACGTGATGTGTCGCGGCGATCTGGTGTGCAAACTCAAGGTGAAGCGCATCCCCGAGGTGGATGCCGAGCTCGACGCGATTATGGCCATGCCAGCCGAAGCGCTGGCTGAGGAGCTGGCCCGCGACGGCGTAGCATAGGTGTGACAAAGGGACAGCTCCGTTGTCGCATACAAAAAGCCGAGGTCTCAGCGCGAGGCCTCGGCTTTTATTTGTCCTATGGTATGGCGGCTAGGAGCGCGTCTCCATCTTGGCGTGGCACTTGGGGCAGGTGACGCGGATCTTGCCCTTGCCCTTGGGGACGGAGAGCATCTGGCCGCAGTTGGGGCACTTGAGATAGGCCGTGGTCTTGCGGCCCTTCCACATCTTCTTGGCCGTGCGCTTGGCACGCTCAAAGTCTTCCTTACTGGTGCCGGCCGCGCGTGAGGTGCTGGCCGCTGCGGTTCCGCCGCCCAAGCTGGCGACGAATTTGCCCAGGCAGGGGACGTTTGCAGTCGCGGCGACAAAGGCCTCGTTCTCCTTGTGACGTGCGTCGATATTTTTGGACAGGCCGCGCAGCACGCCAATCACGATTACGGCGATGGCAATCCAGCTGAGCCACTGGATGCGGGCTATCGATCCGATCATCGCGATGACGATGCCGGCAAAACCCATCACGATGGTGAGCTCGTCGGCGCCATTGCGACCCTTCATAAAGTCATTCATGCAAATTGCCTTTCGTTCGATATGCTGCACGCCTTTATACCCGATTTAGAGCAAGGGGGACAGGTTAATCTGCACCAATGTGGTGCAAACATACCTGTCCCCGGAATACCAAGACGGTGCAAACGTACCTGTCCCCAATGCCCCAATTACTTGGAGAGTTTGTCGACGACGCGTTCGATTTCGGCGAGTTTGGCGGCTTTGAGGTCTTCGTCGCCCGATTCGATTGCCGAAGTCACGCAGCCCTCGATATGCGCCTTGAGCACGTCGGCGTTAATGCGCGCGAGGAGCGCCTGTGTGGCCATGAGCTGCGTGGAGATATCGACGCAGTAGCGGTCCTCCTCGACCATCCGCAGGATGCCGTCGATCTGACCGCGTGCCGTCTTGAGCATGCGGGTCACCGATTTATGGTCTGCCATCATGTCGGGTCCTCGTTTCTGGTCGATCTTCCGGATGTCCCCGTCAGTTGCGGTGAAATACGGACCGTTTAAAGGCCTAGGGCGGCACAACAGTCCGTATTTCACCGCAACTTCTGAGGATTCAGTAGGCAGCGACTGCTATGCGGCGGTCACAGACAGGGCGTGGAATTTCTCGCCCGCGGCCTCGACAGCGGCGGCGAGTTGCTCGGCGGTTACGGTGTCGGCGCACTCAACCTGGACGGTCTGGGTCTCGTGATCGGCGTCGGCGTCGGTCACGCCGGCAACGTTGAGCAGTGCCGTCTCGACAGTAGCGTCGCAGTGGCCGCACATGAGGCCGGAAGTCTTGATTGTGTATCGCATGGGTATTCCTCCCTGTTGTGTCGGCTTTCCCAGGCACCCGACCTTGACCTTCAAGCCGTCGCTCGCGTACCAAAGTACGCGTCGCTCCTCTTTCAGGTCAATCTCGGGCACCTGGAAAACCCGTTCTAAATGGACTTAATGGTGAGCTTATTTTGCCACTTTTGGCTTAAAGGATTTTAAGCGCAGCGCATTGCTTACGACGCAGACACTCGACAGGCTCATGGCCGCGGCGCCAAACATCGGCGAGAGCTGCCATCCGGTGAGCGGGAAGAACACGCCCGCCGCCAGCGGAATGCCGATGCCGTTGTAGAACAGTGCCCAGAACAGGTCCTGCTTGATGTTGCGGATCGTGGCGCGCGAAAGCTCGATGGCGCGGGCGACGTCCATGAGGTCGCTGCGCATGAGAACCACGTCGGCGCCCTCCTTGGCGATGTCGGCGCCGGTGCCGATAGCAAGGCCCACGTCGGCGCGCGCCAGGGCGGGGGAGTCGTTGATGCCGTCGCCTACCATGGCGACCTTGCCGCCCACATCCTGCAGCTCGCGGACGTGGCGCTCCTTGTCGGCAGGGAGGACGTCGGCGATGACCTGTTCGCTGCTCAGCCCCACGCGGCGGGCGATGGCCTCGGCCGTCACGCGGTTGTCGCCGGTGAGCATGCGCACGTCGACGCCAAGCGAGCGCAGTGCGGCGATGGCCCCGGCGCTCGTCTCCTTGACCTCGTCCGCCACGGCGATGGTACCGACAAGCTCGCTGTTCTTGGCAAAGAACAGCGGCGTCTTGCCCTCGGCCGCGAACTGTTCGGCAAGGCCGGCGGGAACCTTCACGCCCAGCTCGTCCATCAGACGCACGTTGCCGGCGGCGATGACATTCTGCCCCTCGCGTGCCGTAACGCCTCGCCCGGGCACGGCGGTAAAGTCCTCGACCATGCGTGCGACGATTCCGCGCGCCTCGCACTCGGCCATAATCGCCTCGGCCAGCGGGTGCTCGCTTGAGCGCTCCAGCGCAGCGGCCAGCTTGAGCAACGCCTTTTCGCTCATGGCGGGCGAGCCGTCAGCGCGCGTGGCTACCGTGATATCGGTCACAGCCGGCTTGCCGCGGGTGACGGTGCCCGTCTTGTCGAGCACCACGGTGCCCACGCTGCGTAGGTTCTCCAGCGCCTCGGCGCTCTTAAACAGAATGCCCATTTCGGCGCCCTTGCCGGTGCCGACCATAATGGCGACGGGCGTGGCCAGGCCCAGCGCGCACGGGCAGCTGATCACCAGCACGGCGACGGCGGAGGTGAGCGCTTCGTTCACGCTTCCGGTCAGTGCCGTCCACACCACGAAGGTCACGGCCGAGATCATGAACACCACGGGCACGAACACGCCGGCGACCTTGTCGGCCATGCGGGCGATGGGCGCCTCGGTGGCGTTGGCGTCCTCGACGAGCTGGATAATCTTGGCGAGCGACGTGTCGGCGCCCACGCGTGTGGCACGGAAGGTAAACGAGCCGGTGCGGTTGACAGTGGCGGCGTTGACGGTGTCGCCGGCGGTCTTCTCCACGGGGATGGACTCGCCGGTCAGTGCACTTTCGTCCACGGCCGAAGCGCCCTCGAGTACCACGCCGTCGACAGGGATGGACTCGCCGGGGCGCACACGCAGCACCTGGCCGGGCAGAATGGCATCGACGTCGACGGTGGCCTCGGTGCCGTCCTCTGCCACGACGGTCGCGGTCTTGGGCGCTAGGTCGATGAGCGCCTCGATGGCGCCGCCGGTCTTGGACTTGCTGCGCGTCTCGAGGTATTTGCCTACGGTGACGAGCGACAGGATGGTGCCGGCGCTCTCAAAATACAGATTGTCCATGCCCGTCATCATGGCCTCGTGGACCTGACCCGCGGCTAGCTGGTCGGCCATGATAAACATGGCGTAGAGCGACCAGGCGATGGAGGCGGTGGCGCCCACGGCAATAAGGGCGTCCATGGTAGGCGCGCCGTGCGCGAGTGATTTAAACCCGTTGATAAAGTACGCGTCGTTGACGTAGACGATGGGAATGAGCAGGACGAGCTCGGTGAGCGCGAGCGTCATGCTGTGGGTGTGGTCGGTGAAGATGCCGGGCAGCGGCCAGCCGAGCATGTGCCCCATGCCTATGTAGAACAGTGGGATGAGGAATACGATCGAGACGATGAGGCGGGTGCGCATGGCAGAGGCGGCGGCCTCCAACTTTTTGGTCGGCGACTCCATATGGGCGGCGCCGGACCTGGCTTGCGCACTTCCGCTTTGGACAGCGTCGGTGCCCGTGCTGATGGGCGAGGCCGAGTAGCCCGCGCGGTCGACAGCGGTGCAGATGTCGTCGGGGGAGACCTGCGCAGGGTCGTAGTCCACCAGCATAGAGCCGGCGAGCAGATTGACCGCGACGCTTTGGACGCCGTCGAGCTTGCTCACGGCACGGTCCACGTGCGCCTGGCAGGCGGCGCATGTCATGCCGCCCACGTCGAACTTATCTTGAGCCATGGCTTCTCCTTTCTGTAGTTCGGTGTTGGAATTGTTAACCTGCCGATACTATACACCCATACCCCCTGGGGGTGTCCAGTACAGAAAGAAATGTATGACATTTCGTTACAGATGAGGGTGGTTGCCGGGTTGGTGCACCATCCCCGCCCTTCGTCTCAATCTGTAACATCTAGCCCAGTTTTTGCCGAGCTGCTGTTACAGAATGAGACAAACTCTCCGGCGGCAAATCAATATCTCGATCTGTAACATCTAGCGGGGAAAATGACCTCTAACTGTTACAGATTGAGATTTTGTTTTGAGAGGTTTGAGTTTGTCTCCATCTGTAACAGTTAGACCGGTTTTTGGATTCCAGATGTTACAGATCGAGACGAACCTTCAGCAATAAACTCAATGTCTCAATCTGTAACATCTGGCGGGAAATATGACCCCTTACTGTTACAGATCGAGACAGACCGTCCGCGGCCAACTCAAATGTCTTGATCTGTAACATCTAGAGAGGTTTTTGACCCCTTACTGTTACAGATTGAGATGTTGTCTCGCGGGATTGGGGTTTGTCTCGTTCTGTAGCATCTAGACCTGTATCTGCCGAGCTAGTGTTACAAATCGAGACAACTGCCGGGGAGGGGTCCCGTCACGGCAAGACGCCCGCCGCCTAGATACAGAACCCGGGAATCACACAGGTTAGCTTGTTTGGCTTTTCCGCAGGCGTTGCGTACGTAAAGACGTCGCCGTCGTGGCCCACACGGTTTATGTAGAGCGTGCCTTCGGTCTCCGATGTGTCAGGACTCGCTGTTCGTTCCCACCAGCAGGTGTCCTTGCCCTTCCACTGGCGGACCATCGTCTCGTTCGTGGAATACGGGCTCACCTTGAGCTCGCGGAACAGCTGGTACTCCTTGCCTTCGCCGTTGTAGATGTCTGCCAGGTAGTGATAGTCCTTGGCAAACGAATCGGGCGGTTGCGTACCGCACAGCTCGACCATGGCGGGCAGCCAAAGGGTTGCGGGCAACTCGCTCAGACATGATGCGCTGTTGGCGGCGCCAGCGTTATTCGAGACCTTTTTGACAGATTTGATGAGTGCGCGCAACTCGTTGGGTAGCAGCTTAAGGCCGTCGCCGTTGAGCCATTCCCGCAGCTCGCAATCTGCCCAGCCGGCGCTCGGCGGTTCAGCCGCAGCGTTGCGCTCGGCAATACCCGCATCGAACATAAACGTCAGTCCGGCCTTGCCCGTCCCGTCCAGGAGTTCATCGTGGCGGATGCCCACAAGCTGCGCGCCAACCTGCAGCCCGTTGGTGAGCGTGACACGCTTGGTACACGGATAGGGGATATGCCCATCGACGTTGAGCAGGTGATAGCGCTTGGCAATCTCGCGTGCCTCGCTACGGGTCTCGGCGGCCTTAATCTTGAGCGAAATCTCCTGCAGCTGATCCCAGGTGTAGTCATCAAGTGAACCGCGGATGCCGTCCAGGTAGTCGGGGATGCCAAAGCCATGGGTTGCCGCCCCGATAACGCCGAGCCCCGCAACGGCTGCGACAACGCCACCGATAATAAAGCGGCGGCGGGTCATGGCATCGTGCCGGGCCTGCTCTAGAATCTCTCGCGCTCGCTCGCCGGCGACGTCGACCTTAAGGTGCGTACCGGAGTCGATGTCGATTACGGCGTCATTGCCCGCGCCCTCGCGGTCCTCAGATTCTGCAGCGGGGAGGTATGTCGAGAGCACCTCGAGCATCTGCTGCTCGGTAGGGCGATCGCCCTGTTCGACCGAGATGCCTTTCATGATGATCTGGACGAGCGCCTTATCGCCCTCACAGCGCGGCTCGAGCGGTGCCGGCTTGGTCTTGGTCTTTATGAGGTAGAACGAGCCGGTTGCCGCGGCACCCGTCGACTCGACATCGAACGGTTTGCGACCGCTGTAGAGCTGGTACAGAATGCTCGAAAGCGCGTAGACATCGATTGCCGGCGAACGGCGAAGGGCCGCGATACCTTCGATATCCTGCGTGAGCATCTCGGGCGCGGCGTATGCGGGCGTGGCAAAACGCCAGATGTCGGCGCGCCGGGTGATCGTGTCGTCGCCGAGGGCTATGGTCGCGGAGCCCATGTCGATGAGGCAGGGGTCAAAGGAGCAATCGTCGATCTGCTGCTCGAGCGTTCGGCTGGTGGTGCGGAACATGATATTGGCAGGCGACAGGTCGCGATGGACGACCGGATTCACGAGGCCTTGGGTCATCAGGAGCGCGCGAAGCACGGCGTTTCCGACGGCGGCGACCATCTGGGTGGTCAGCCCGCCCGAGGCGTCGTGCGGAAGCAGGGGCAGCGCCTGCTTGAGCGAGATGCCCTCGACCCACTCCATGAGGATGAGCGGGTCATCCTCGCACGATCCGTAGCCATAGACGCGCGGAAATCCGCGCAGGTGCGAGACGGTACACAGATGACGGTACTCCTCGAACAGCGCGGCAGTGTTGGCCAGGTGCGCTGCCGATTGCTCGGCGGAGCGGTCGGGGGCTTGGCCGGAAAGGATGGCGTTGTCCTTGAGTAGCTTGACGGCAAAGACCTCGCCGCTCGTGTTGGTCGCGCGCAGCACGTGCCCGATGTTGCCGTTGTTGCGGTGGGCCGTCTGGAGAATAAGCGTCATAAACCGACGCTTGGCCTCGTCCTCGGCGCTGGGGTCGACCGCCACGGCGGTGTCGAACGTGTCAAGACGGATGAGTTTGTCGCCATAGGCGCTATCGGTAGTATCCATGGCGTTCCTTTGTCTGGCATGGGTTGCCGCACGTATACGTGAGCAGTGCGGATATCGGTAAAGAACCATGATAGCCGCACTGCCCACGTATGCCGCTGAGTATTGTCGTTTACGACGCAGAAGGTAGAAGACGAAAGACGGACGGCGACCGTCTTCCGATCGCCGTCCGCGCTAGTCCACAATGACAAGGAATGTCGTGTAGAGACCCAGATGGAGCCTGTCGCTGTTGGCGATTTCCACGGGGGGATAGACTTTGCCGGGCTCGCGTTGGTCGCGCGGCGGCTCAATCACAATATCGCCGTCGCCCGCGCCCGATTCGAGCACTGTGCCGTTGGTCGATCCAAGGCCCTGGGCGTACCAGTGCTCACCCTCGAGCCAAATGCGAAGATGCTCGCGCGATGCGTCGGCGCCCACATCGGTGATGCTGGGCGAGGTTTTGGGCAAAGAACCAATCACGGTGCCGCGCGGATCGCGTGTGAGGGGATGGATTTGCATGTCGGCGCAGTTGTCGGCATGGGTTCTGAGCAGACCGAGGTTGGGGGCGACGGTGCGCGGCTGTTCCAGGCTGTTCATAAAGCCACGTCCGACGGTAGTTTCGGTGGTGCCGAAGTGCCCGCCCGTCTTGCTGCTGCAAAAGCGCTCGACGGTGGCCACGCCCTGAACGGGATCGGCGAGCGCCCCCGTTGCCACAAAGAGCATAAGGTAAAGCGTGCTTTTCTCGCGCACGGCATTGCCGTCGAAGTTGTCGATGCGATTGAGGGCATTTGCATATAGGCGGCTGTCAAGCTTGTAGCTGGCGAGAGCCGACATCATTTCGTTGGCGGCCGGACCGCGATAGTGCTCGGCGATTGCCCGATAGGCGGACTCGCCGCCGCCGAGCTTGCTGCAGATTGCCGAGGAAAGGTTGAGTGTGGTGACGGTAAAGTCGCTGTAGATGGAGGGTGCGCACTGGTCAGGCTTGCGATGGACGATGTAACGGGTGAGATACGAGCGGTTGGAAGAGCATTTCTCGAGCAGGGTACTGCCGAGATAAGAGTTTCCATTGATGAGCATTCGGGCGATCTCGAGATGTTTAAGACCGCCGAACGAGCGAATATCGTTATAGAGGACCGAGCAAGGCGTCTCTGCTGCCACGGATACCTCCTTTGATTGCTTCCTAGCCAATATGGCGATAGGAATTAATGGCCCCCGGTGGGCGACGTATTAAATGGCTGCGCAATATATAGCGTAACCAAAGCAACATTATAGGCCACATGTTCGAAATTGCAGGAAGAGCGAGAGATTTGGTTTGGACTGAACGGAAATCCCCCTCTGTCTTGTTCTATAACAATTAGGAGCGATTTTACTCGGTAACTGTTACAGATTGAGACGCTCGTGAACCGTGTCGACCGTTTGTCTCGATCTGTAACACGTAGAGGAAGATTTGCCCTGTAGATGTTACAGATCGAGACAATCAGCCAGCCCCGCCCCGTTCGCCTCGTCATCTGTGGTTTACGTGGGGGCATACGGAGTGCGGGTATACTAACCGGCGGCGAATCTGCTCCATCGCTTAGAGCTGCTGCGTCTGGACGGCGCGTGATAGGGCTGCCAAAGCGATCGCCAGCGTGCTGAGCAACGTCCTCTCTGTGCGCACCTGTTTTTGTATGTATTAGCGCACTACCAAGCACGCTCGCGCGGCCGCATGCCGTGCCCATAACGCGTGCAGATAAGGAACAACAACATATGCGTAATTCTGTATCCGACGTCACGGACGCCGAGATTCTGGACGAGGCCCGCGAGGCCATGACCCAGGCTGCCTTCGATGCTGCCGACGAGGCCAGCGCCGCCGAGACCGTCGAGTCCGCGACCGAGAACCTGCCCGCCTTTGACGAGCTGGGACTTTCGGACGAGATGCTACGTGCCATCGAGAACCTGGGCTACACGGCGCCCACGCCTGTCCAGGCCGGCTCGATCCCCGTGGTGCTCGAGGGCCGCGACCTGCTTGCCGCCGCTCAGACCGGCACCGGCAAGACGGCCGCCTTCTTGCTGCCGACCATGAACAACCTGGAGCACATTGCTCCGCCCAAGCCCGTGCGCGAGCGTGGCGGCCGTAACCGCCGTCGCGGCGCCAAGAAGCCCGAGGGCAACGGCCGCGGCCCCGTGATGCTCGTCATCACCCCCACGCGCGAGCTTGCCCAGCAGATCGACGAGGTCGCGAGCAAGATCGCCGACGTCACCGGCCATGTCGCCGTGACCGTCGTGGGCGGCGTGAGCTACAAGCCGCAGACCGCGGCGCTCAAGTACGGCTGCGACATTCTGGTCGCCACGCCGGGCCGTCTGGTCGATCTGATCGAGCAGGGCGCCTGCCACCTGGACGAGGTCAAGGTGCTGGTGCTCGACGAGGCCGACCGCATGCTCGACATGGGCTTTTTGCCCGCCGTTCGCCGTATTGTGCGCGAGACGCCTGCCGAGCGCCAGACGCTGCTGTTCTCGGCCACGCTCGACGAGGAGGCCGTGGGCGAGATCACCGACCTGGTGAGCGACCCGGCCCGCGTGGAGATCGCGCCCGCCACGTCGACCGCCGACACCGTCGACCAGTTTGTGTTCCCGGTGTCCATCGAGGCCAAGAACAACCTGCTGCCCGAGTTCCTCAAGAAGGAGGGCCCGGAGCGCACTATCGTCTTTATGCGCACCAAGCACCGCGCCGACAGCTGCTGCCGTCGTCTGGAGCGTAAGGGCATCAAGGCCGCCGCGATCCACGGCAACCGCAGCCAGGCGCAGCGCGAGCGCGCGCTTTCGGCCTTCCGCGACGGTACCGTTGACGTGCTGGTGGCAACCGATGTTCTTGCCCGCGGCATCGACATTAGCGATGTGCGCTATGTCGTGAACTTTGACGTGCCGGCCGAGCCGACCGACTACATCCACCGCATCGGCCGCACGGGCCGTGCCGGCGAGCTGGGCTGGGCCATTACGTTTGTGACCGAGCAGGACGTCGATGAGTTCTACGAGATCGAGAAGCTCATGGACAAGACGGCCGACATCTACGAGGCCGGCGACCTGCATGTGGGCCCCAACCCGCCTGCCGTCGATCCCGAGCGCGATCCTGCGGCCTTTAAGGTGAAGAAGAAGACCAAGCGCGGCAAGTCCAAGAGCAAGAAGAAGCTTGAGCAGGCACGTCGCGACGGCAAGCGCAACGGCGATGATTACGGCGACGTGGCCGGTCGTTCCAACCGCGGTCGCGACGAGCGCCGCAGCGACGGCGAGCGCCCGAGCCGTCCCAAGCGCGGCGGCAAGACCCGCGTGCGCGAGGGCGTTCAGGCTCGCGTGGACGAGGCTGTGGAGAGCGTGGCCCGCGAGGTGGCTGCCGAGGAGCGTGCTGCTGCTGTTGAGCAGGGCCCGCGCGGCAACCGTGCCGAGCGTCCTGCCAAGCAGTTCCAGGGCGAGGCGCACCGTCGTCGTCGTGAGGACGAGGACCGCGGCGGTCGTCGCCGTGTTGAGCGCGAGGACGAGGGCCGCGGTTCGCGCTGTGGCAAGCGCGGTTCGGGTGACCGTCGTCGCGCCGGTCGCGATAGCGAGCGCGGCGGGCGCGATGAGCGCCGTGGCGGCGAAGGCCGTGGGTCGCGTGACGAGCGTGGTGCCCGCGGCGGCAAGCGCTTTGACGAGCGCGGAGGCCGCGAGGGCGGCCGCGGTGGTGAGCGTCGCGAGGGCGCTCGTGGCAACGGTGGCCGCAGCGGCGCCGGTCGTTCGAATGAGTCGCGCGATCGTCGCGACCCGCGTGCCAGCCGCGATCGTCGCGATGACTGGCGCAACTACGACGACACCCGCGAGGAGCGCCGTGGCGGCTATCGCGGCGGGCGTGGCGGCAACCAGGCCGGCTCCCGCGGCGGTCGTGCCGGCGGTCGCGATAACCGTGGCAGCTATGGCAACAATCGTGGCGGCAAGCGCGGCGGCAGCTCCCGTCGCCCCGGTGACGGCGGCGGCAAGCGCAAGTAACATACGCGTCGCACGCTAGAGCGAGGCGAACTAAGGGCCCCGAGCAACTATGCTCGGGGCCCTTTTGTTTGCCGCATCCGACCGTTGGTCCGGTGTGATTTGCTCAGGAATGCACCTGGAGGATGCTGAAGGCCCGTTTTCAGCCATGCGGCAATGGGTCCCATGGGGTGCGCCGTGCATTTTTTGGAGTATTCTGCAGATCGAGTTGCCTGCATACGATTCGACGTCGCCAGCGGTGGCCTTCGGATATCCCTAGCGAGCGTTTTGAGTCAGACTTTTCCGTTTTCCGGTGCAAAGGTGCGTCATTCTCGTTATAGCGGAACCCAAAATGATGCAGCGCCCTACAGTTTTGCCCGCTCGCGGCGGTGTTGGCACGAGCGCGTTGCAGAATACTCCGTTTTTTGCACGGTCCGGGATGGGGTACCTCAGGAGAACACAGCGGTATCACGTAAATATATGCAATCTGTAACGGAAATTATGCAAATCGATGAGGCAGACAGCATAGTTTGGTGCAAAGGGGTCAGGTTAATCTGCACCAGGTTGGTGGAAACAAACCTGACCCCTTTGCGCTAAACCGGGGTGTCCCCGCGCGCCGTATACTCTGTCTTAGCATGCGGGCGGCTTGGTGTGTTATCAAGCGTAGGGGAGGATGTTCGATGAGCATGTTCGAAATTGTGTTTAGTCCGACGGGCGGAACGGAGAAAGTGTCTGGTCTTGTGACCGGGACGCTGGATGGGAATATCGTTACTGTCGATCTGACCGATAGCGGGTTGGATTTCCACGGGGTCTCGATGGCGAAGGGCGACGTTGCGGTTATCTCCGTCCCATCATATGCTGGCAGGGTTCCAGCTGTGGCGGTTGAGCGACTGGGAATGGTGCGTGGCAACGGAGCTCGGGCTGTTTTGGTTTGTGTTTACGGGGGCCGCGCGTTTGAGGATACGCTTATTGAGCTGGAAGACGTTGCGAAGCGTGCCGGATTTAGGGTGGTTGCAGCGGTTTCTGCCATTGCCGAGCATTCCGTTGCTCGTCAGTTTGCTGCTGGGCGACCGGATGCGCAGGATGTGGCGCAACTTTCAGAGTTTGCGCAGCGAATCCGGCAAAAGCTACTGAACGGGGCTGCGTCCGAGCCCTCTATTCCCGGCAATCGTCCTTATAAGCAAGCTGGAGGCCACAGTATGGTGCCCCATGCAACGGAGGATTGCGTCTCCTGCGGTGCTTGCGCTGCGTTGTGCCCTGTTCGAGCTATCGACAAGGACGATCCAAGGCAGGTGGATGGCGAGGCGTGCATCTCCTGCATGCGTTGCGTCTCCGTATGCTCGCAGAATGCTCGCAAACTTGACCCTAACAAACTTGCCGCCGTTACCCAGATGCTGAGCAAGGCTTGCGTCGAGCGCAGGGAATGTGAGATCTTCATCTAACGCAAGCGAGATTGGTGCAATGAGGTCAGGTTAATCTGCACCAAGTTGGTGCAAACAAACCTGACCCCATTGCACCAGAGCAAGGAGTGTCCCCGGGTGCCGGCAGAAAAGGAACGTCCCTAAGTGCCGCCTAAATACCGTTTATCGAAGAAAAAATACCGTTCATCGGTCATAATGGTTGTTCCGGCTTTGGGCTTGTCTACAATAGCTCCCGTAAAAAGAAATGCGGAAGGTTACCGAGTCCCTCGGACGTGGGCCTAACCAAAGTCTTTGAACGGGTGTGTCTCTATGGACGCATTCGCTTGATTTTGGTTGGCCTAAATCTAATATCGTCTATGAAGGGACATGCCACCATGGGTTTCTTTTCTCGCCTGATGGGCGGTTCGGATGAGCAGAAGACTGCAGCTTCCGAGTTCGAAATCCTCGCTCCCGTTTCCGGCGAGCTTGTTCATCTAGAAAATACCAATGATCCCGCTTTTAGCAGCCGTGCAGTGGGCGATGGCGTTGCCGTGGTTCCCCAAGAGGGAACGGTGTGCGCCCCTGTTTCCGGCACCGTCGCGGCGCTGTTTCCGACTGAGCACGCGCTGGGCATCATGTCCGACGACAGCTCTGCTCAGGTGATGCTGCATATCGGAATCGACACTGTTAAGCTTGAGGGCAAGGGCTTCCATGCGCTCGTTGCCCAGGGCGACCATGTCGACGCGGGCCAGCCCCTCGTCGAGGTCGATTTCGACGCGGTCCGCGCCGCCGGCTTCGATCACACGGTCTTCGTTATCGTGTGCGAGCGCTCGGAGAACTCGACTCTTCGTGAGCATGCTTCCGGCCCTGTTGCTGTTAAAGAGCCTGTCGTCTGGCTTTCCGAGTAAATTCTTGTGGTGGGTACCGTGGTTATCAAGCGAGTTTTTAACAACAACGTCGCAATGGTCACTTCGGACGATGGCTCCGAGCTCATCGTCATCGGTCGAGGCCTCTGCTTCGGCCGTCATGCCGGCGATGCCATCGACGAGGCGTCGATCGAAAAGACCTACGCGTTGCAGGAGGGAACTTCTCAGGATTCGCGTACGATCGACCGCTTGGCACATCTTTTGGAGTCCATCCCCACCGTCAACCTCGTGATTGCCGAGGACATTGTTCAGATGCTCCGTCGAGAGCTCAATGTTGATATCAACGACAAGATTCTCATTGCTCTCGCAGACCATATCAGCCTTGCCTTGGAGCGTGAGCGCAAGGGCGTCTCCTGTGAGAATCCGTTGCTGCTCGAGATCCAGCAATTCTATCGCAAGGAGTATGCGCTTGCGGGCCGTGCGCTGCAGATTATCAAGGAGTATATGGGCATCCAGATGAGCGAAGAAGAGCAGGGTTTTATTACGCTGCATATCGTCAACGCCACCATGCCGCAACGCTCCGATCGTTTGATTGTTTCGGTCCAGCTTGTTCGCGACGTGCTCGCGATTGTTTCCAAGCGCTATGCTACGACTCTCGATGACACCTCGCTGCCTTACGAACGTTTCGTTCGTCACCTGCAGTTTTTCGCACAGCGAGCGCTCGATCCTACGGCAGGGCAAATCAACGGAGACGCGCTGTTCCGAATCGATGAAACGGCGTATCCCTGCGCATTCTCGTGCGCGGACGCCATAGCCGCCCACTTGTCGTCTACCTATAACGTTGTCGTTACCGATGCTGAGAAGAGTTATCTCGCATATCACATTGTTAACCTGCTTGGAGAACCTGGTCTCTAGGCATAACGTGCCCACACATCGATTGATATAAGGCAAGGCTCACGGTCTTGTCCAGGGCACATCTGTCTTAATTTGCGGAAAAGGAAGGGGAGTACCGCTATGACCGCAAAAAAGAAGTTCAATTTCAAAGCGCCGTTGGAGGTGTTCGCAAAGTCGATCGTTCAGCCGATGATGTATCTCTCGGTTGTCGGCATCCTGCTCCTCGTGGGCATCATTCTGACCAACAAGACCATTTGTGCTTTGGTCCCCGTACTGGGCTCCGGTCCGTTCCAGCTTGTGGGCGCCGTTGTTTACCAGTCGCTGATGTTTATCATCAACAACCTCTCGATTCTGTTCTGCGTGGGCATCGCCGGCGCCATGGCAAAGAAGAACAAGGGCCATGCTTCGCTGATCGCCCTGATGTCGTTCTTCCTGTTCCTGCAGGCTAACAACATCGTGCTCAACGCCACCGGCTCACTTGCCGATGCGAGCGGCATGCTCGGCCTTACCGGAACCGGCCAGGCCACCGTTATGGGC
Source organism: Collinsella aerofaciens (assembly GCA_008671135.1). GTDB lineage: Bacteria > Actinomycetota > Coriobacteriia > Coriobacteriales > Coriobacteriaceae > Collinsella > Collinsella aerofaciens_J. The sequence goes on along the minus strand of RQAP01000027.1, from coordinate 99,494 downwards.
ATCCAGGTGCTCGATACCGGCGTGTTTGGCGGCATCATTCTTGGTTGCATCACCGGTGCCGTGTTCAACAAGTACTCGAACAAGCAGTTCCCCATTGCCCTTTCGATGTTCTCGGGCGTTCGCTTCCCGTTCCTGATCATGATCATCATCTCCTGGATCATGGGCGCTGGCTTCTGCATCGTTTGGCCTCCGGTTCAGGGCGCCATCTCCTCCGTTGCCGGCATCATTAAGGAGTCGGGCAACATCGGTCTGTTTATCTACGGCATGCTCAACAAGCTGCTCGTTCCCACCGTTCTGCACCACCTCATCTACACCCCGTTCCAGTTCTCCGATGTGGGCGGCACCCTGACGCTGGGTGATCAGGTTATTGCCGGCGCCTATTCCATCCGTGTTGCCGAGATGGCAATGACGGGCCAGCCCTTCTCCGATAGCACCTACTTCAACAGCTATACCTTCAACAACCTGTGGCCCTACATCGGTATCGGTCTCGCCTTTATCGTCACCGCTTACAAGGGGAACAAGGATAAGACCAAGGCCGTTATCATCCCGCTGATCATCACCGCCGTGCTCTCCTGTGTCACCGAGCCCATGGACTTCCTCTTTGTCTTTGCCGCTCCCGTGCTCTTTGTCGTTCACTCGGTTCTTTCCGGCATCTTCCTGGTCCTGCTCAAGGTCCTCTCCGTGCCCGCTTCGACTGCAGGCGGCATCATCAACATCGTGGTTTCCAACCTGGTCCTCGGTGTCGATAAGACCAACTGGCCGGTTATGCTGGTGCTTGGAGTCGTCAACGCCGCTCTGTACTTCTTCCTCTTCACCTTCCTCATCAAGAAGCTCAACCTTCACACGCCTGGTCGCGAGGAGGAGTCCGAGCTCGCCGAGTCCGTTGCCGAGGGCGAGGCCGCCGCGTCTGTCGCGGTGAAGCAGGGCGCTGTTGCCGCAGCTCCCGCAGAGGGCGTCGATGCAGGTATTGCCGACCTGGTCGCAGGTCTTGGTGGCAAGGACAACATCGAAGAGCTCGAGAACTGCTTTACGCGTCTTCGCGTGAACGTTAAGAACCCGGACCTCATCAATGAGGACCTCATCAACCACGTGCCCAACAGCGGCATCAACCGCAACGGCAATAATATCCAGATCATCTTTGGCATGAAGGTCGCCGAGATGCGCGACAAGGTCGAAAACGCAATTGAGAAGGAGCAGTAAACAATGATCATTACTCTGTGTGGTGGCGGATCCACCTTTACCCCCGGCATCGTCAAGTCCATCGCCCTGCGCAAGGAAGAGCTCGATGTTGACGAGATTCGTCTGTACGACATCAACGAGGAGCGCCAGCGCAAGATCGGCGTGCTCGTGGACTGGATTTTGCACGAGGACCTCGGCCTGGACATCAAGCTCACGGTGACCACCGACAAAAAGACGGCTTTTACCGACGCCAGCTTCGTGTTTGCCCAGATGCGCGTGGGCGGCTACGCCATGCGCGAGCAGGACGAGAAGATTCCGCTGCGTCACGGCTGCGTGGGTCAGGAGACTTGCGGTTGCGGCGGCCTTGCCTACGGCATGCGCACCATCTTCCCCATGGTCGAGCTGATCGATGACGTTGAGAAGTACGCCAAGAAGGACTACTGGATTCTCAACTACTCCAACCCTGCCGCCATTGTCTCCGAGGGCTGCCGCGTGCTGCGTCCCAATGCTCGCATCATCAACATCTGCGACATGCCGATCGCGATCATCGACGTGGTTTGCGCCGCGCTCGATATCGACAAGAAGGATGTCGAGTACGATTACTTTGGCCTCAACCACTTTGGTTGGTTCACCTCGATCCGCCACAAGGGCGAGGAGGTGCTCCCGCAGCTGCGCGAGTACATCAAGGAGCACCAGATTCTGCTGCCCGACTCCTACCTCAAGGGCATGGGCTCGCTCATGGCAAAGAAGCCCGAGGAGGCCACTGACGAGCACCCCGAGCAGAATCGCCACACCAAGGGCAGCTGGTACTACGTCTGGAAGGGCGAGTACGAGATTATGGAGTGCTTCCCGGAGTACCTGCCCAACACGTATCTGAACTACTACCTGCAGCAGAAGGAGTTCGTCGAGCATTCCAACCCCGAGCGCACCCGTGCAAATGAGGTTGAGGAGACGCGCGAGAAGAACCTCTTCGACGGCATCGACCACTACGAGAAGACGGGCGAGATCGACGAGAGCACGTTCTATGCGGGCAGCCACGGCGACTGGATTGCCGATCTGGCTATCGCTCTGAAGAACGACACCAAGCAGCGCTTCCTGGTCATTTGCGAGAACAAGGGCGCCATCCCCAACATGCCCTACGACGCTATGGTCGAGCTGCCTGCCTACATTGGCAAGAACGGCCCCGAGGTCATCAGCCGCGACAACATTCCGCTGTTCCAGCAGGGCCTCATGATGCAGCAGCTGAACTCCGAGAAGCTCATTGTCGAGGCTACGATCGAGGGTTCGTACGAGAAGGCGCTCAAGGCCTTTACGCTCAACAAGACCGTGCCGTCGATGAAGGTCGCCAAGGAGGTTCTCGACGACATGATCGAGGCCAACAAGGGTTACTGGCCCGAGCTTAAGTAAAAGCAACAGGGTCGCTGGCCGCATGCCTGAAGCAATGCCCCGCCCACGTGATTGCGTGGGCGGGGCATTGTCGTTTGGTAACGCGTTTTATCAAATATGGCATTTATCTGCGGTAATGTTCTATTTCACCGCTGAGGGTGACATTTTATACCGCCTGCCGAACCGTATGGAGACCTCACAACTTTTTAGGTCAGTGTTGTGCGTGTAGCAATTTCGCCCGGCCTCGCCTCCGGGCTGCCATGTGAGAGGGGATCTTATGGCTCGACTGCACGTAATGGAACGCAGCCACGCTCAGGCCGTCATGGACGACCTGCACGATGCGCTCGGACGTCGTCTGGCGGTGAGTTCGCTCGCCCCGTGTCCCGTTGAGTTTACGGCAGCGCTCGTCAACCTGTGCTCCACCCAGAGCTGCGGCAAGTGCACGCCCTGCCGCGTGGGCCTGAGCGCGCTGAGCGATCTGCTCGCCGATGTGCTCGAGGGCCGCGCCGACGAGTCCACGCTCAATCTGATCGAGCGCACCGCCCGCACCATCTATCTTTCGAGCGATTGCGCCATCGGTTACGAGGCCGGCGCCATGGCGCTTACGGCTATCCGCGGTTTCCGTGACGATTTTGAGCACCACATCCGCGAGCACTCCTGTGGCTTTGACCGCGAGGCCCGCGTCCCGTGCGTCTCGGGCTGTCCGGCGCATGTCGACATTCCCGGTTACATTTCGCTCGTCGAGGCCGGCCGCTATGCCGATGCCGTCAAGGTCATCCGCAAGAATAACCCGCTGCCGCTCGTTTGCGGCCTGGTGTGCGAGCATCCCTGCGAGATGCATTGCCGCCGTGGCATGGTCGACGACCCCATGAACATCCTCGCCCTCAAGCGTTTTGCCGTTGAGCACAGTGACCTCAACGACCACAAGCCGCATGTAGTGGACAACACCGGTAAGCGCGTCTCCGTGATCGGCGGCGGCCCGGCTGGCCTTTCCTGTGCCTACTACCTGGCCGTGATGGGCCACAAGGTGACCATTTTTGAGCAGCGCCACCACTTGGGCGGCATGCTGCGCTACGGCATCCCCAGCTATCGTCTGCCGCGCGAGCGCCTGCAGGCCGAGATCGACTGGATCTTGAGCGCCGGCATCGACGTTGAGCTCGATCACTCCGTGAACGGCGAGGAGCTCGCTCGCCTGCGCGACGAGTTCGATGCCGTCTACCTGGCCATCGGTGCCCATAGCGACAAGAAGCTCGGCCTTCCGGGTGAAGAGGCGCCCGGCGTGGAGTCGGCCGTCAAGATGCTGCGCGCCATCGGAGACGACGAGCTGCCCGACCTGAGCGGCCAGCGCGTGTGCGTCATCGGCGGCGGCAACGTGGCCATGGACGTGGCGCGCTCTGCCGTGCGCTGCGGTGCCGAAAAGGTGAGCATCGTCTACCGCCGTCGCATCTGCGATATGACGGCCCAGGACGCCGAGATTGCCGGCGCCCAGGCCGAGGGTTGCGAGGTTCTGGAGCTCACGGCGCCGCTCGCCATCGAGACGGGCGAAGATGGTCGCGTGAGCGGCCTGCGCGTGCAACCGCAGATTATCGGCGAGCCCCGCCGCGGTCGTCCGGCTCCGCGTGCCGCCGCTACGCCCGAGCGCGTCATCCCCTGCGAGCGCGTGTTTGTCGCCATTGGCCAGGACATCGATTCCAAGCCGTTTGAGGACATGGGCATCGCCTGCAAGTGGGGTTGCGTGGTCACCGACTCGGACGGTGCCGTGCCCAACTTCGATGGCCTCTTTAGCGGCGGCGACTGCCAGACCGGCCCCGCCACCGTCATCCGTGCCATCAACGCCGGCCGCGTGGCTTCGGCAAACATCGACCGCTATCTGGGCTTCGACCACAAGATCAAGCTCGACGTGGAGCTGCCGACCGTTCAGTTTAAGGGCAAGCACGAGTGCGGCCGCTGCGAGCTGGGTGAGCGCGAGGCCGGCGAGCGTATTCACGATTGGAATCTGGTCGAGCAGGGCCTTACCGAGGAGGAGGCGCGCCAGGAGGCAAGCCGCTGCCTGCGTTGCGACCACTTTGGCTTTGGCGCGTTCCGCGGAGGGAGGAACCTGGAATGGTAGAGCCCAACAACCCCACTGTCAGCGACAACACCGAAAGCGGAGCACTCAATATGGTCAAGCTCACTATCGATAATTGCGAGGTCATGGTACCCGAGCACACCACGATCCTGGACGCGGCCAAGTCCGCCGGCATCCAGATTCCCACCCTGTGCTACCTGCGCGATCTAAACGAGATCGGCGGTTGCCGCGTGTGCGTGGTCGAGGTTGAGGGCTGCGACCAGCTGGTTGCCGCCTGCAACAACTACGTGCTCGACGGCATGGTGGTCCACACTAACAGCCCCAAGGCCCGCGAGGCGCGTCGCACCAACGTGCAGCTGCTGCTGTCCCAGCACGACTCGCGCTGTACGAGCTGCGTGCGCAGTGGTAACTGCAACCTGCAGACCATCGCCAACGACCTGGGCATCTTCTATCTGCCGTACGAGCAGCACCTGGCGCGCGAGGGCTGGGATTTCGATTTCCCCATCATCCGCGATAACGACAAGTGCATCAAATGCATGCGCTGCATCAAGGTGTGCGAGAGCGTGCAGGGCTTAGGGATTTGGGATCTGACCAACCGCGCCACGCATACCGCCGTGGGCACCCGCGGGCGTGCGCCGATCGGCAAGACCGATTGCGTCGCGTGCGGCCAGTGCATCACGCATTGCCCGACGGGCGCCCTGCGCGAGCGTGACGATACCGAGACCGTGTTCGATGCCATCGCCGATCCCGACAAGATCGTGCTGGTGCAGATTGCGCCGGCCGTGCGTAGCGCCTGGGGCGAGGAGCTCGGCATTCCGCGCGAGGAGGCTACTGTCGAGCGCCTGGCTTGTGCGCTGCGCCGCGTGGGCTTTGAGTACGTGTTCGATACCGACTTCTCGGCCGACCTCACCATTATGGAGGAGGGCTCCGAGCTGCTCGAGCGCTTGGGTAAGGCCGCCAAGGGCGAGGGCGACAGCCGCAGCTGGCCCATGTTCACGAGCTGCTGCCCGGGCTGGGTACGCTTTGTGAAGGCGCGCTACCCGGAGTTTGTCGACAGCCTGTCCACGTCAAAGTCGCCGCAGCAGATGTTCGGCGCTATCGCCAAGACCTACTACGCCAAGGTGCTGGGCGTGGAGCCCGAGCGTCTGTTCGTGGTGTCCGTTATGCCATGCACGGCCAAGAAGGCCGAGTGTGCGCTGCCGAGCATGATGGGCGAGGGCGGCGCGCCCGACGTGGACGTTGCGCTGACGGTGCGCGAGATGGTGCGCATGATCCGCGCGAGCCACGTGAGCGTTGACACGCTGGTCGAGGAGCCGCTCGATACGCCGTTGGGCTTTGGCACGGGCGCGGGTGTGATCTTTGGCGCCACGGGCGGCGTGATGGAGGCCGCCGTGCGCTCGGCATATTACCTGGTGACGGGCAAGAACCCGGATGCCGACTTCTTCACTGACGTGCGCGGACTCGAGGGCTGGAAGGAGGCCGTGGCCGATATCGACGGTACCAAGGTGCGCGTCGCCGTGGCGCACGGGCTGGGCAACGCCGCCCGTCTGCTCGACGCGATTCGCGACGGCCGTGTGAGATATGACTTTGTTGAGGTCATGGCGTGCCCGGGCGGCTGCGTCGGTGGCGGCGGTCAGCCCATCCACGACGGCTGCGAGCTGGCGGCTGAGCGTGGCCAGGTGCTGTGGAGCCTGGATGCCGCTGCGGACATTCGCTTCTCGCACGAGAATCCCGATGTTCAGGCGTGCTATAGCGAGTTCTTGGGCGAGCCGCTCTCGCCACTGGCCGAGGAGCTGCTGCATACCGACCATCACGCATGGACGATGCCCAACGAGGGGACGTGCTAGCGATGCGCGCGTTTGATTTTGAGATGTCGCGCCGGGGGTTTGCCTCGGCGCTCGCCGCGGGCGCCCTGTCGCTTGCGCTCGCGGGCTGTGGCGGCGGGGCCGCCGGTGCCGGGTCCGCCGCGGGCTCGGCTGCCACGGACGGCGCCGGTGCTGCTGCAGAGCCGGTCGAGGTGCACGTCGCCTCGCTCAAGGGGCCGACCTCGATTGGTCTGGTGCAGTTTATGGACCGGGCGGCCGATGGCGAGACGGACAATGAGTTCGACTTTGCGATCAACACTGCCGCCGACGAGATCGTGCCCAAGGTCATTCAGGGCGATATCGACATTGCCCTGGTGCCCGCCAACGTGGCGAGCGTGCTCTACAACAAGACCGAGGGTGCGGTGCGGGTCATCGACATCAACACGCTGGGTGTGCTGAATGTGGTGACGGGCGACGCGAATGTGGCCTCGTTTGGCGATCTGGCGGGTCGCACCGTCTACATGACGGGCAAGGGCACCACGCCAGAGTACGTCATGAACTTCCTGCTGGAGCGCGCGGGCCTGACCGGCCAGGTGACGCTCGAGTTTAAGAGCGAGCCCACCGAGGTGCTGTCGGCCCTGCTTGCCGACCCGTCTGCCGTGGGCGTGCTGCCGGAGCCGTTCAAGACCGCTGCCATCGCCAAGAGCGAAGGCAAGCTGTCAGCGCCGGTAAGTCTGACCGATGTGTGGGATGAGCTGGCGGGTGACACGGGTTCGCGCCTGCTGACGGGCGTGACCGTGGTGCGCCGTGCCTTTGCCGAGGAGCATCCCGAGGTCGTGGCGGAATTCCTGAGCTGCCATGTTGCGAGCGTTGAGGCCGTGAACGCGGCGCCGGCGGACTGGGCTCAGGCCGTGGTCGATGCGGGTATCGTCGATAACGCCGCGATTGCCGAAAAGGCGATTCCCGGGTGCATGCTCGTGTGCCAGACGGGGAAGGATATGAAGGCGGCGCTCGGTGGGTACCTGCAGGTGCTGGCCGATGCGGACGCGAGCGCCGTGGGCGGAAAGCTCCCGGCTGACGATTTCTACTACATGGAGTAGCCCGTGCGTGCGTTTGCTCGATAAATGGCAGAGCGTATGAAGGCGGTGGCGGCAGCAGGTGCCGTTGCCGCCTTTTGGCTTGCCGTGTGGGTCTTCGCGGCGGCGCTGGTGGCGCAGCCGTTGATTTTGCCGGGGCCGGGCGCTGTTGTGGTGGCGTTGCTACGGCTGGTGTGCGATGCCGCCACGTGGGCGATTCTGGCGGGCTCGGGTGCGCGGATTCTAGGCGGTTTGGCGCTTGCCGCGGTGTGCGGCGGTGTGCTGGCGGGGGCCTCGGTGCGGTCGCGAACGTTTGCCCGCCTGGTGGCGCCGGCGCTTTCGTTTGTTAAGGCGACACCGGTTGCCTGCGTGGTGGTCCTGCTGCTCATTTGGTTGGGGTCGGCGCGCGTGAGCATTGCGGCGGTCTTTTTGATGGCGCTGCCGGGCGTGTATTTTTCGCTGGTTGAGGGTTTGACGCAAGCGGATAAGCCACTGGAGCAGATGTTTCGTCTGCATGGCGTGCGGGGTTGGCGTCTGTTTTGCGCCCACACCTGGCGCGAGGTCCTGCCGTTTGTGCTTTCGTGTTCCCGCGCCGTGATTGGCATGAGCTGGAAGGCCGGCGTGGCGGCGGAGCTCATCGGCATGGCGACGGGCACCGTGGGCGAACGCATCTATCAGGCGAAGCTGCTCATCGAGACGGCTGACCTGCTGGCGTGGACCGTGCTGGTCGTTGCCGCCTCGTGGGCGTGCGAGCGTGTGCTGGTGTGGCTGCTGCGGGTTTCGGGGCCCGTAGCGTGGCGCGCTGCCGTGCGGGCGCATGGGTGTGGTAGTCGCGGACGTGCGGGCGGCTCTGCTGGCGGCAGGGCTGCTGCGGAGCTTGCGCTCGCCGTGGGCGACCGAGCGCCCTGGGTGCCGGCGCTCGATGGACTGGTACTTCGCGTTTCTGCTGGTGGGCGCACCTGCGTGATGGGCGCTTCGGGCGTGGGCAAGTCGACGCTGCTTGCGCTGGCGGCGGGCGAGTGCGCGCCGTGCTCCATGGTGTTTCAGGATGTGCGCCTGGTAGAGGGCGCCTCGGCTTTGGATAACGTGCTGGTGTGCGCCGACGCGCGCGTGGATGCCTCGAGTGCCGCAGCCCTGTTGCGCCTGCTGGTGCCGGGGGTCGATGTACATGCTCGTGTGGCCGAGCTCTCGGGCGGGCAGCGCCGTCGCGTCGAGATTGCCCGAGCCCTGCTGTGCCCAGGCGACGCGGTGATTCTGGACGAGCCCTTTACCGGTCTAGATACCGCTGCGCGCGACGCATGCGCCGAGGCCGTGCTCGACTTGCTCGACGGCCGTATGCTGTTGCTTGCCACGCACGATTCCGCTGACGCTCGGGCCCTCAATATCTCGGACATCATCACGCTCTAAATACTTACCCAGCAACAAAATGATCCGTTTTTCTCCGTCTCCATAGGGCCGGGTATGGTATTCTATCTGCGGGGTAATACTTAGGAATACCAAGTAATACCAACGCCGTAGAAACAAACTCCAGATGCGGGCCAATCGGGTTGCCTTCACAGCCCGTCGCCCAGCCGCGTGGCCCGCATCTATCCGCATCACCGTCGTTTCAAAAAGGAAGCGCCATGGCAGAACACATGACCCCGGTTGTCGCGAAGGTCTTGCCCGAGGAAAAGGCGGCCTTCGCGGCGGCAACCCAGCTCGTGGGCACCACGCCGTCCAACGCCATCCGCATGTTTATCGCCGCGTTCAATCGCTGCGGCACCTTCCCGTTCGACATTTCGCCCAACGGGGCCTTTGGCGCTGCGCCCGATTCTCGTCAACAATGACCGTCCCAAACTGCCGGCACTTGGGGACGTTCCTTTTCAGCCGGCAGTTAAGGAACGTCCCTAAGTGCCGGGTTTTGAGGAGGTTGGCATGCTCAATGCGATGGCGTGGGCGCTTGCCTGTTTTGGCGTTGTCGCTGCCGATATAGCCCTGAGCGTGGTTCTGTTTTCAGTTCTCGATGCCGTGTCGGTGCTGACGGGTTTCCCGATCGACAACCTCGATATTCAATGGTTCCAGGCTGCCGCTCAGACGGCGTCATTTTTGATGGCGCTGCTGTGGTGGCGTTATCTGTGGCCCCGCTCCTTCATGGCACGCCGGCAAGGCGAGCGCCCGCTCGGTGGGGGAGCAAGCGCGGCATGGAAGCGCATTGCCTGCGTTGTCGTGATCGGCCTATCCATGCAGGTGGTCATTAGCTACCTATGCGACGGCGTGCTGTCGCTGCTGCCCGAGGTCGCGGCAGACTATAGCGAGCTCGTCGAGGAAACGGGCATGGGCGATACCAGCCTTCTTGCCGTCCTGACCACGGTGCTCGGCGCTCCGTTTTGCGAGGAACTGCTGGTGCGCGGCATCATCTTTGAGTTTTCGCTGCGTGCGTTTAATCCACAGTGCCGTTCGCTCTGGAAGCGCCGGCGCCGCGCGAACGCGCAAGACGGCGCCATGGTGCCCTGGGCGGCCCCAAGCACGTGGGGTATCGCCGCGGCAATCGTGCTGCAGGCGGCCATCTTTGGCTTTATGCATATGAACTGGGTGCAGGGCTGCTATGCGGGCGCTGCCGGCCTCATTTTTGGTTGGGTGTTCGTGACCACCGGAAAGCTCCGCTACACGATCCTGCTGCATTTTGCCTTTAACGCCGGGTCGTATCTCATGACGTTGCTGTGGTTTGTGAACACGCCGCTCGACGTTGTGGTCACGGTTGGCATCGCCGGCTTTGTGCTGGTAGAGGCGATGCACTCGCTGCTTCGATTGCGCATTCCCGTGTCGCGCGAAGCTGATCGGTCTGAGTAATAACGCCTTTAATTAGACCGATGCGTCCTGAACGCACCTGGCGTTTCGCCGAATGCTTCTTTAAATTTTGAGTAAAAGAATGACATGTTGGAGATGCCGACTTTTCGGGCTACATACTGCACGCTGCGCTCGGTGTTATTGAGAAGATATGCCGCCTCTGTGAGCTGCTGGTTGAGCTTGATTTGCGAAAACGTTTTGCCGGTTTTTTGCTTGATCAAGCTGCTGAGATAGCTGGTGCTATAACCCGTATCGCTCGCAATGCTTTCGAGTGTGCAGTCGCCGTAGCTTCGCTCAATATGATTCAGAATCGACACGATGCGTTCGTCCGACATGATCGCCTGGTTATCAGTTGCGGAGCGTCGGTACAGTCCTCGAATGAGAACAAGGAATAGGCTGACGGCGAGGTGCCTCATGAGTTCATTGGAATAGGCATCTTTAAAGTGATATTCGATAAAGAGCATCTCGATGAGGCGTCGCGCATGTCGGGCGTATTCCTCTGGAAGAATGAGATATTTTCGGGCCTCGCGGTTTTTGGACACAAAATCAAATAGAAGATTCGTTAATGGTGACGCGCCGGGTAGCTGGCTCAGGAACAACGAATCGAACATTTCTTTTTTGAAGACGATCGAAATGACGATATCATGCTCGCCCTTAACGTATGGAACGCTTCTGACTACGCCGGTGTTGCAAATGAGCACGTCGCCCTTTTTAAGGAGTAGTCGCCGTTCGTTGACGATAAACGTGCAGACGCCGTCGTACACGTAGTTAAGCTCCATATCCCGATTGATATGAGGAGGAATATCGGTAAAGCGCGACTCCTTGATAAGGCCCACGGGGTTTTCGTCGAGAGTTTCTTTCCAATCAAACAGATAGACCTCTTCGCCGTTAATGGTTGTGGTTTCCACCCTGTTATATCGCGGGCTGAGCTCTCCCGGATGTGTGCGATGCCACTCTTCGGTCTCGGTATGCGTATAGAGCAGCTGTTTGAGATTCGAATCCATGGGGTGCTCCAGCGGTGAACGGTAGAATCGATACCTTGAACGGTATTATATCTAAAAAAATGTTATAAAGCCATGCTTTCTATGCGATATCTTATGCATCTTGTTCTTCCTAGTATTGGGTTATCCGCTGGAGCATCCGATCAAGGAGGGCAAATGGGTAAGTTAAAACATGGGTTTGACTCCGACTTTTTATGGGGCGGAGCCATATCGTGCTCGCAGGCCGATGGCGCCTGGAATGAGGGCGGAAAGGGAAAGTCGACGCAGGATTGTCGATGGCTGGATGGTACCTGGACTCATGACCAGATTGAGGACAAGCATCAAAACAACCCATTCTGCCATGACGAGCTAATGAACGCTCTCGCAGATGATGGCGTTGAGTTCTACCCGTTTAGGCGTGGCAACGACTTCTATCATCACTATCGTGAGGACATCGCGCTTTTTGCGGAGATGGGCCTCAAGCTGTTCCGCACCTCTATTTGCTGGAGCCGAATCTATCCTAACGGAGATGACCTTGAGCCTAACCGCGAAGGCATCGAGTGGTATCGAAGCATGCTGGGTGAGTGCAAAAAGCACGGCATTAAGACCTTCGTCACCATGCTCCACTATGACATCCCGGTAAATCTTGTCACCACATATGGGGGATGGAAGAATCGCAAGACGATTGACTTCTTCGCCCGCTATGTCGAGACAATCGTTACGGAATTGGGCGATCTGGTCGATTTCTGGCTGCCTTTTAACGAGTTCAATGCAGCGCGTTTTTCGCCTTGGGACGGGGTCTGTCTGGTCAAAGACGAAGAGGGGGAGAACTTCGATCGAGCCATCTTCCAGTGCCTGCACCATGAGTTCGTTGCCAATGCGCGTGCCGTCGAGATTGTCCATCGTCTTTCGCCCGATACTCCCGTTGGCGGCATGATCGCTCGATTCTGTACGTATCCCGCCACCTGCCGTCCCGAAGATAACATGCAGGCTATTCACGACGACCAGTATTCCAACTGGTTCTATACGGACGTGATGGCTCGCGGAAAATACCCCGCTTATATGAATCGCTATTTCGATGCGTGCGATATCGAGATTCAAATGGAACCGGGCGATGAAGAGCTCATCGCTCGCAACACGGTCGACTTCCTGGCCTTCTCGTACTACTTTTCCCAGGTATCTACCTGCGATCAGGGATGGGAGAAGACTGCGGGAAATCTGGTCATGGCAAACAAGAACCCTTATCTCGAGACGAGTGAGTGGGGCTGGCAGCTCGATCCCATTGGCTTGAGGGTTACCCTTAACCAGATGTATGACCGCTATGGGCTGCCCCTGTATATCGCCGAGAACGGCCTCGGTACATCTGATGTGGTCGAGGAGGATGGCAGCATCCACGACGAGTATCGAATCGATTATTTGCGCCAGCACATAAAGTGCCTTAAAGAGGCGGTGATCGATGGCGTTGACGTGCGCGGATATATGATCTGGGGATTCATTGACCTTGTTGCCTGCGGCCCGCTAACGATGGACAAGCGATACGGGCTTATCTATGTCGATCTGGATAATTGCGGCAACGGCACTGCGGAGCGCTTGCGTAAAGACTCTTTCTATTGGTATCAGAAATGTATCGCCACTAATGGCGAGGATCTTGGGTAGGAGTGATTGCTGTGGCAGACAAGAAGGAACTGGCCGCTCGTGTCCTCGAGCTCGTGGGCGGCGCCGATAACGTTGTTATGGCAACGCACTGCATTACAAGGCTCAGATTCAACCTGAAGGACGATAGCAAGGCAGACCTGGAGGCCCTTAAGACGCTTGACGGCGCCTTGGGCGCGCAGGTTAAAGACGGGCAGTGGCAGGTTATCATCGGCGCCAGCGTGGGGTCGGTATATGACGAATTGGAGCCCATGCTAGGCGACAGGATGGGTGGTGAGGTCTCCGCCGATGCCGAGCAGCCTGAGCTCCAAAAAGGTTCGGCTCGCGTATTCGATATCATCACCGGCATTTTCTCCGCTATCATTCCCGCGCTGGTGGCGGGAGGTATCGTAAAGGGCATCCTGGCTGCTATCGCGGCTTTTGGAATCGACACGGGTGCCGGCGATTTTGCGATATTCAATATGATTTCGGATATCCCGTTCTACTTCTTGCCGTTTTTGCTGGCAATGTCTACAGCTGATAAGTTCCGAGTCAACCGTTCGCTTGCGCTTTGTGTTGCCGGATCGCTGATGTACCCGACTATTGTCAACGCTGTCGGTACAGGCGAGACGCCTCTTGCGTTGTTCGGTTTTACGGTGCCGATTTTTAGCTACGCCGATTCCGTGTTCCCGGTCATCTTTGGCGTCATTGGCTTGTCCTTTGTATATCGCGCAATCGACAAGGTCGTGCCGGATCTTTTCAAGCTCGTTGTCGTCCCGGCACTCTCCCTTGCTATCGTGATTCCGGTCAACCTGTTTGTGCTCGCTCCGATTGGTGCCTGGTGCGGTCTTGGTCTCGCCAACGGTATCGTTTGGCTATTCTCGACGTTGGGCCCTGTTGCCGGTTTTCTGCTGGGCTTCTTTATGCCGCTTATCGTGCTCTTCGGCATGCATCAATCGACGAGTCCTATCCAGATTTCCAATATCGCAACGCTGGGGTATGACTATCTGCTCCCGATCTCTTTCTGCCATAACCTCGCCGAAAGCGGTGCGTCTTTTGGTGCGGCCCTGCGCATGACCGACGAAAAGCTCAAGTCCGCTGCAATGACGTGCGCCTTCTCGGCATTTATGGGAATCTCCGAGCCCGCCTTGTTTACCGTTCAGGTTCCTAACAGGACTCCGCTTATCGCTGCGATGATCGCGGATGGCATTGGCGGTGCGCTCACCGTTGTTCTGGGCGCAAAGTGCTTCGGTTTTGTTATGCCTGGCATTACCTCGTTGCCCGTTTATGCCGATCCAAGCGGCAATCCCATGAACCTGATCATGATTGTCGTCTGCATCGCTTTGACTTGGGTTATTTCCGCGACGCTCTCGTTTGCGCTCTATGGTCGTTTTGACAAAAAGTAACGACGTTTTGAGATAGACAATATTAATCGGCCGCTCGCCGGGGAATCGTTTTACGACGCCCCGGCGAGCGGCATTTTATTGGTGGGGGCGTGTCGTGCCGCCACGCCCTGTCGCGCTAGTTGCGCCTGCCGCCGCCGTTGGCACCCTGCCGCCCCTGGGCCGCGCGGTTGCGGCCGGCAGTGTTCTGCGCGCGCGACATGCCGCCGTGACCCTTGCTGCCCTTAGGCCCCTTGCCGGCGCCGCCAGCGCCACCGTGGGCCCTGCCGCCCTTATTGCCGGCGCCATGTCCGCCGCCAGCAGACGTCTCGCCCGGTCGCGGCGGCACGGGACGGATCAGGCAATGCTTGGTGTAGCCGATCAGATCGCGGCGGCCGGCCTTCTCCAGCGCCTCACGTACCAGCTTGTAGTTCTCGGGCTTGCGATACTGGATGAGCGCGCGTTGCATAGCCTTCTCGTGCGGGTCGCGCGCCACGTAGATCGGCTCCATGGTGCGCGGGTCCACGCCGGTGTAGTACATGCAGGTCGACATGGTGGACGGCGTAGGGTAGAAGTCCTGCACCTGCTCGGGCATGTAGCCCATGTCGCGCACGGCCTCGGCAAGGTCCACGGCTTCCTTCATCGTCGAGCCGGGGTGGCTCGAGATCAGATACGGCACCACGTACTGCTTGAGTCCGTACTCGCGGTTCAGGCGCTCAAATTTGCGACAGAACGCATCGTAGACGGCGCGGCTCGGCTTGCCCATCACGGAGAGCACCGCGTCGCTCACATGCTCGGGCGCCACGCGTAGCTGGCCCGAGACATGGTGCTCCAGCAGCTCGCGCAAAAACTCGTCCGAGTCATCGGCCATAGTGTAGTCAAAACGGATGCCGCTGCGGACGAAGACCTTCTTGACGCCCGGCAGCTGGCGTAGGTCGCGCAGCAGCTGCGTGTAGCCGCTCTCGTCGACCACCATGTTCTTGCACACGCTCGGCCATAGGCAGCGCTTGTTCTTGCACACGCCGTGCTTGAGCTGCTTGTCGCAGGCGGGACGGCTAAAGTTGGCCGTCGGTCCGCCTACGTCGTTGATGTAGCCCTTAAACTCGGGATCGCGTGTGAGCAGCTCGGCCTCGCGCATGATCGAGTCGTGGCTGCGCATCTGCAACACGCGGCCCTGGTGGAAGGTGAGGGCGCAAAACGAACACTCGCCAAAACAACCGCGGTTGGAGCTAATGGAAAACTTGATCTCGGCAAAGGCCGGCACGCCGCCCGCCGCGTCGTAGTCGGGATGCCAATCGCGTGCGTAGGGGAGTTCGGCCACCTCGTCCATCTCGTCGGTGGTGAGTGTCGTCGACGGCGGGTTTTGCACCACATAGACGCTGTTGGGATAGGGCTCTACCAGGCGATGGCCGGTGATGGGGTCCATATTCTGCTGCTGCACGTTAAAGCTGCGCGCGTAGTTGAGCTTGTCGGCGGCAAGATCGTCCCAGCTGGGCAACAGGTCGTAGTCGTAGACCTCGTCGAGCGAGTTGGTGCGGTAGACGGTGCCGTTGATATAGGTAATCTGGTCGACGGGCAGTCCCGCGTCGAGCGCGTCGGCGATCTCGACAATCGCGTGCTCGCCCATGCCGTAGATGAGAATGTCGGCGCCCGAGTCGAGCAGTACCGAACGCTTAAGCTTGTCCTGCCAGTAGTCGTAGTGGGCCAGACGGCGCAGACTCGCCTCGATGCCCCCGATGATGATGGGGATGTCCTTAAACGTCTGGCGGATGAGGTTGCCGTAGACCGTGACGGCTCGGTTGGGACGGCGCCCCTCCTCGCCACCGGGAGTATAGGCGTCGGTGTGGCGGCGGTGCTTGGTCACTGAATAGTGGTTGACCATGGAGTCCATGTTGCCGGCACTGACGAGAAAGCCCAGGCGCGGTTCGCCGAGCACGGTGATGCTGGCGGGGTCGGTCCAGTTGGGCTGGCAGATGATGCCCACCTTATAGCCGTGCGCGTCGAGTACGCGGCTAATGATGGCCATACCAAAGCTGGGGTGGTCCACGTAGGCGTCGCCGCAGATGTAGACAAAGTCGCACTGGTCCCAGCCGCGCGCATTCATATCGGCGCGACTGACGGGGAGAAATTTGTCGCGGCCCGGGCGCCAGGGGCGGGCGGGCGTCGCTTGGGAATGCTTGGCGCGGGCGACCGTGGCCTGCGCCTTGCCGCCGCGCTTTTGCTGCTGACCCTGTTTGCCCTGCTGTCCGCGTTGGCTGTTCTGAGCGTGCTGAGGCTTTTTTGCCACGATCCCTCCCGGTGTTTGTATGCTGCACGTAATTGTAACCAGTCTTTTTGGGACGGGGCTAAAAAGACTGGGGGAGTACATGAGCTGGGGATCGGCGCGTCGATGCGGGGATCGTTTGTTTCCAGACTGTGTATCTGCGCGTTGGAGAACCCGTCTCGCGCGCACGCCATGTTGTCAATGGGTTACAGTATGAACGGCGGCTATGTTTCCGCCAACGCACGAGAGAGTCGTCAACAAGGAGGATGCACGACGATGCAGCGTGCCAAACAGATATCGGAGTCTATTGAGCTGGGCATCATCTTGGCGCTCGCCGGTGGCTTTATGGACGTCTATTCGTACATTGGGCGCGATCATGTTTTCGCCAACGCGCAGACAGGCAACATCCTGCTCGTGGGCGTGAGCATCTCGGAGGGCAACTGGGCACTTGCGGGACGCTACTTCTTCCCCGTGGTGTCGTTTGCCGTGGGCATTATGCTTGCCGACCTGGTGCATGAGCGGTTTGGCAGCGTGATTCACTGGCGCCAGGTAACGGTGTTCTTTGAAGCTGTCATCTTGCTGGGCGTGAGCTTTATCCCGGGCGGCAATTTCAATCTGCTCGCCAACTGCCTCACTTCGTTTGCCTGCGGTATGCAGGTAGAGAGCTTCCGCAAGATCCACGGTCACGGCATCGCTACGACCATGTGCATCGGCAACTTGCGCAACGCGCTGCAAAACGTGGACGATTACATCATCACCCACAGGCGCGGCTTTTTGGAAAACGGCCTGCTGTATTTCGGCGTGATCTTTACCTTTGTGTTTGGCGCCGTGTTGGGCAACTGGTGCATTGAGCGCATGGGCCTGCACGCCATCGTCGTGGCGAGCTTGCTGCTGTTTGTCGCGTTTGCCATCATGTTCATCGACCGCGAGCGCGACTTGCGCTTACGCTGGAAGGTTGCGGCCGAGGCTTGGAAAGAGGGCTGCCGAAAGTAACCGAATGCGGCAAAGGGGCTGTCCCTTTGCCGCGCTGATCAATATTGGGGAGGGGACGGCCATCTCGGCCGCCCCTTTTTTTTGGAGTCTTAAGCGCTCAGGTACATGTTTGTAATGACAAGATTTGACGTCAGCAAAGCGTGTTGCTTGAGGCTATAGAATAAAAATGCCATCTTTCCAGCTATGATTATTAGTTAAGGGGATGGACATATGTCAGAGCTTTTTATTCAAAATAAGACGACAGTAATCAAGTTGATAATCAAGGCGGAGAACTGTCGTCTTTATTGCTTTGTAGAGCCTTTCTGAGCAGCTATTCTATTATTAGTCTGGATGAGTCTTGCAACAATTTAGATAGTGTTTCGATATCCTTTTTGAAAGTAGCGTTTACGCAGGAGATGAAAAAGCATAATGCCATCACTGCGGATCATGGACATGGTTTCGAACAATTTGCAGACTATGTAATACAGTTCCAGGAGCCAGAAAAAACAATCCAGCTCCTGAATGTTGTTACGAACTGCTTTTTGCGATTTATTCGAGATGCTCTTCAATCCGAGCCCTAAGAAGGGCAATGGCTGTAGGTATTCCAATTGCGGCGGCTAATTCGGCTTTATCCAAAACCTGTATGCTAAAGCACGATTGTTTATCACATTGAAGGACGATAACTGAAGATAGTTTCACTTCCCGTTGGCTGAATATATCGTAATCTCCAAATAGGAAGTTACCTTTTATTGTGTAATCCGGTATGTTCGTTACGCACTTCATCTCAAGTCTGTTTAGACCATAATCGAACACCGCAACTTCCTCGTGTTCGATGATGAGCGCAACCCTGGGCATGTTGCTAAAACCGCCGTCGACGACAGTGAAGAGTTTTTCATTTGCATCGTCATAAACGGTATATTTAAGACTCAATAGCTGTCCTAGTGGACCCGTGAACCCATGTTTTTTGATGTTGAGGCTGTCTCCCGCTGGGTTGATGAGAGCCAGAGTATGCGGATAAGGGTTACCTTCAATTGAGATTCGATATTCGTTTGTAGCCGTCTTGCTCGATTTAGGACCACTAGCCACCATGTGTCATCGCCTCGATCGAATTGGAACCGTCTTCTGCTTCGTGCGGAGAATTACGCTGTACGTTGCAGTAGATGCAGCTGCAATAACCGCATGGGCAATTTCTAACAAAATGAATGACGTTATTTGCTGCATGCATGTTATTCACTACAAAGTATCTTGTTATAAACGTATTGTCAAACATATATTGCTAAAACAGAAACAATTTATAGACTGAGTCGGTCGTATTCTTTGGGCGATTGCTCCTATAATCTAGCCTTCGCTGCTGTCGGGAGAGAAGGACTAGGGCTCCGTTATTCTGTTGAAACGCTTTAACACTTTTGACGTTCTCACGCGTTTTTTGTTTCAAAAGCGTTAGGATGGGACTTATAGCGCGGGGCGTAATGGGTGCCCCGCACACGATGGGAGGCTATCAATGGCTAATCGTTTCGTTCTCAACACCATCTCTTATCATGGTTCCGGCGCCATCAAGGAGATCCCCGGCGAGCTCCAGCGTCGCGGCTACAAGAAGATCTTCGTCTGCTCCGACCCCGATCTGGTCAAGTTTGGCGTTACCGCTAAGGTGACCGACGAGCTCGACGCCGCCGGCATCGCTTGGAGCCTCTACTCCGAGATCAAGCCCAACCCCACCATCCAGAACGTCAAGGACGGCGTCGAGGCCTTCAAGGCCGCCGAGGCTGCCGCTATCGTGACCATCGGCGGCGGCTCCTCCATGGATACCGCCAAGGCTATCGGCATCATCATCAACAACCCCGAGTTCGCCGATGTCCGCAGCCTCGAGGGCGTTGCTCCCACTAAGAACCACGCCGTGTTCACCATCGCCGTGCCGACGACCGCCGGTACCGCTGCTGAGGTGACCATCAACTACGTCATCACCGACCCCGAGAAGGTCCGCAAGTTCGTGTGCGTCGACACCAACGACGCACCTGAGGTCGCCGTCGTCGACCCCGACATGATGGCCTCCATGCCCGCCGGCCTGACCGCTTCCACCGGCATGGACGCTCTGACCCACGCCATCGAGGGCTACACCACCAAGGGTGCTTGGGAGCTCTCCGATATGTTCCACTTTGAGGCCATTAAGCTGATCAGCGAGAACTTGCGCGACTCCGTCGCCGAGGCCAAGTCCGGTCAGCCCGGCTCCGGCCGCGAGGGCATGGCTCTTGGCCAGTATGTCGCCGGCATGGGCTTCTCCAACGTTGGCCTGGGCATCGACCACGCCATGGCTCACACCCTGTCCGCTCACTACGACACCCCGCACGGCGTCGCCTGCGCCATGCTGCTGCCGATTGCCATGGAGTTCAACAAGCCGGTTTGCGCCGAGCGCCTGGCCAAGGTCGCCGTCGCCATGGGCGTTGACACCACGGGCATGAGCACTGACGAGGCCGCCGACGCCGCCATCGCCGCCGTCAAGCAGCTTTCCGCCGACGTGAACATCCCGCACGTCTGCGAGGCCATGAAGGCTGACGAGATCGAGGTCCTGGCTAAGGACGCCATGGCCGACGCCTGCTTCCCGGGTAACCCGCGCGAGGCGACGCTCGACGACGTCATCGAGCTCTTCAAGAAGATCTGCCCGGCTGCCTAACTTGGTTTGGTGGCCCTTCGTCCGTAGGTGTATGGTCTTTTGACTTGCCGCTGGCCCCGCCGTGCTACGCACGGCGGGGCTTTTTGTGCTGCGTCGATGCCCTGAGACGGACAAAACCAAGGCTTACTGTCCGCTGCGGATAGGTGGTGCACTTCCCTGCGTGCATTTTTGGGAGTATTCAACAAGCTCTTAAAAATGCATAACGTTGTGAATGGGCGGTAGTGACCCGCAGGCGCCCATCGACAGCCATTGTGGGCGGGCTATCGATGAGTGGAGGGGGTTGTTACTGAGTTTCTGCTTTGCGACGACCTGCAACACTGCTGTAACCGCGTCGTTTTGTCGTTCGTGATGGGGCCGTTGGGGCCCACGGTGCTGAATACTCCGTTTTTTGCACGGTCCAAGGTGGGGCACCCTGAGACGAAGCAAAAAGATACCTCATTTCTATGCAAATACCGATAGGATTTATGCAAGATTGAGATTGTAAACCGTGCACGTGCACAAAACCGGTGCGGGGACGTCTGGAGGCGGCTCGGCTCCTGGGGCATTGCACGTGCAGAACGGTTAAAATCGGGACTCGGTCTTAGTTTTACTTGGAAGGATGCATATGACTTCTAATATTGATGCTTCTCTAGAGGAGACGCTCTCCTATATTACTGGCCAGTTGAAGACGCTTACCTCGATTGCTTCGCCTACGGGCTATACCCGTGCGGCGACTGATTATCTGATGGAGACCCTGCGCGATATGGGGTTTGGGCCTGAGCGTTCTAATAAGGGTAACGTGCTCGTTGAGCTTGGTGGCGAGGGCGAGCCGCTTGTGTTGGCGAGCCATGTCGATACCCTGGGTGCCATGGTGCGCTCCATTAAGGACAATGGCCGCCTGCGTCCCACGACGCTTGGTGGGCACCAGTGGTCTACGGCCGATGGCGAGAACTGCACCGTCTACACGCGTGACGGCAATGTCTACACGGGCGTGGTCCTCAATACCGAGCCTTCGGCGCATGTGGCCGATGAGCCGGTCAAGACCATCGAGAAGAACATGGAAATCCTGCTCGACGAGAACGTTGACAGCAAGGACGATGTGCTCGAGCTGGGTATTCAGACCGGCGACATCATCGCTATGGACCCGCGTACCACGGTGACGGAGAGCGGCTACATCAAGAGTCGCTTCCTTGACGACAAGCTGTCCGCGTCGATTCTGCTGGGCTTGGCGCGTGCCGTCGCCGCTGGCGAGGTGACGCTTTCGCGCAAGGTATCGCTGCTCTTTACGGTGTACGAGGAGGTCGGCCACGGCGGTGCCTTTGTGCCGGCCGACACGCGCGAGATGATTAGCGTGGACATGGGCTGCGTGGGTGACGACCTGGGCTGCACCGAGCGCATGGTTTCAATCTGCGCCAAGGATTCGGGCGGTCCGTACAACTACGACCTGGTAACCACGCTGTCCAACATCGCGCGCGAGCTGGAGCTCGATTACGCCATCGACGTGTATCCGCACTACGGCTCCGATGTTGAGGCCACGCTTTCTGCCGGCTACGACATCCGTCACGGCCTGATCGGCCCCGGCGTGTACGCGAGCCACAACTACGAGCGCAGCCACATCGACGGCGTGCGCAACACCTACGAGCTGGTCCGAGCCTACGTACAACGCTAGGGGAGCAGCTTGCGACTCGGCTGACCAATTGCTCTAAGGCCCGATTGCTCGGGCCTTTTTTCGCTTCAGTCTGTTTAGTATTATGCTGTATGTAACCAATTAACTTTACGTTTGGAATACTTAACGAGGTGATGCGGCATATGAATACATCTGAGTACTTATCTATGGGTGATGCGGCCCACCTGTTGGGCGTTACGAAAGCCCGCATATCGCAACTTGCCGCATCGGGGACGCTTGTGTGCGATATTGTGGGCGGCCGGAAGATGGTCGAGTACAATTCTGCGATCGCCTATCAAAAGGTCCGCAAGCGAGGACGCCGTCCTGCGGCCGATGTGGGACGCAAGTTTACGCTGATGTCGGCCGACCATGAGGTCGCGCATGTCTCATTTGATCCGACGCGCGAGTTTTCCTTCGAAATCGCCGAGGTCCTCGATGCGCAACGAATGCCGTTCGGCACATGCTCGAGTTCTTCTCCAACGGTGAATAAGCGGGAGCTCAACGCGTGGTGGGGGCATCGGTTGGTGCCCGATGTTCGCCCTGGGCTTATCTCGCGCTATCGTGAACTGGGGATTGCCAGTGGCATCGAGGTTCCGGTTCGGTGCCTGGGCCTATCGCTTTCGGATTGTTATTGGCTGCGGCCGGCCGATTGCGACGAACTCAAATGGCAAAACATCAATTACTTTGAGAACGAATTTGAGCGATCGGCGCCCGAGGGGCGTTCGGGTTGGCTGGAGGGCATCGGTCTTAATAATCCGGATAACACGTCCGAGGGCGAGCTCCCTAAATCGTGGATGATTCGCAACGGTGTTCGCGTTCTGGTCAAGGGGTGCGGCATGGACGATCAACGTCCCTTTAACGAGGCGGTCGCAACGGCACTGCATCGCCGCCTGCTATCGGAGGGCGAGTTTGTTCCTTATACGGTTGAGCGGATGTTCGATGGCCCTGTGTGTCTGTGCGACGACTTTCTTGACGGCCGCGAGGAATATGTTCCGGCTGTTTACGTTAAGAACGCCCTTGGCGGCCAGCGAGGAAACTCGACGTACGACCGGTACTGCCGCTTCCTTGGTAAGCATGGAGCAGACGAGGCTGCCGTGAGAAGGTCTATGTCGCAGATGATCGTTTGCGATGCCCTTTTGGCCAACAGCGACCGCCATTGGCGAAACTTCGGCATCATCCGCAATGTCGACACCCTGGAGATAAAACCTGCTCCGCTGTTCGATAGCGGCAACTGCCTGTGGTACAACGTGCCAACTGCCGTGCTCGCAGCTGGGGAGTTTGGGTTTTCCGCTAAGCCGTTTGGGCCTGACCCTTCCGTCCAGCTGGCGCTTGCGGACTCACTCGGTTGGTTCGACGCATCGCGACTCGACGGATTTGTTGATGAGGCGATCGAGATTCTTTCGCAGAGCGAATGGGCGACGGCGGAGGGTCGACTCGAGGCCATTTGCCGTGGCCTCGAGCGTCGCGTAATCGAGGTTAGTGCCGCCGTTGAGGTACTTCGACACGTGCAGCGATAAACCCGCGGCTACTTAAGTGCGCCGGTTACCGTGCCGCCGCCGAGGACGATGTCGCCGCGGTAGACTACAACGGCTTGGCCGGGGGCGATGGCTCGCTGCGGCTCGTCAAAAGTCAGCAGCATTTGCCCGTCTTCGCCGCGCGTAAGGGTCGCTGCCTGGTCTTTCTGACGGTAGCGGTGCTTGGCGCCCACGCGAATGCCGCCGGCATCGAGCCCTGCTTCCATGCGGTCGGCGGGGGCGCTCCAGATCCAGTCGTTGGCCGTGAGCGCTGTGGCCGTCAGGTCCTCGGCCTCGCCCAGATGCACGGTGTTGTTGACGGTGTCGACGCCCGTCACATACACGGGATGCGCCATCGCGACGCCCAAGCCCTTGCGCTGGCCGATGGTGTAGCGCAGCGCGCCGTTGTGGCGCCCGACCACGCTGCCGTCGCGCCACACAATGTCGCCCGGTGCAGCGGGATGTCCGCAGCGGCACTCGATATAGCCCGCGTAGTCACCGTCTGGAATAAAGCAGATATCCTCGCTTTCGGCCTTCTTGGCGTTGATGAAGCCCTGTTCGGCGGCGATGCGGCGCACGTCGTGCTCCTTGTCCAGGCCTGCCAGCGGAAAGATTGTGCGTGCCAAGCGCTCCTGCGTAAGCGAATACAAAAAGTAGCTTTGGTCCTTCTTTGGGTCCTCGCCACGGTGCAGCTGCCAGGTGCCGTCGGACGTTTGGCTCGTTTTGGCGTAGTGACCTGTGGCGATGTAGTCGCAGCCCATATCGAGCGCTGCATCGAGCAACGCGCCAAACTTAATATGGCGGTTGCAGATGATGCACGGGTTGGGTGTCAACCCTTCCTGGTAGGCGGTCACGAAGCGCTCGATAACATTGCGGTCGAAGGTCTGCTGCAGGTCGAGCACATGGTGGGGTATCCCCAGGCGCTCGGCGACAGCCTTTGCGTCGGCGATGTCGCGGTCGACCTTACTCATGCCCGTGACGGGATCGGGCGCGGGGCAGGTGAGGCGCATGGTGGCGCCGACGCATTCGTAGCCCTGGCGCTTGA
Source organism: Collinsella aerofaciens (assembly GCA_008671135.1). Taxonomy (GTDB): domain Bacteria; phylum Actinomycetota; class Coriobacteriia; order Coriobacteriales; family Coriobacteriaceae; genus Collinsella; species Collinsella aerofaciens_J. Next base: position 75,053 of record RQAP01000027.1, on the reverse strand, counting down.
GCAGGTACGCGGTCACGCTGGAATCGACGCCGCCACTCATGGCGACGAGCACGCGCTTGTTGTGCATGGGGAGGTTCTCCTTGGTGGCATGTGGCCAAAAAAGAAAAGCGGCGCGGGAGGCTGGTTCCGCGCCGCAGACATTGTAGCAAGTTCGGGCGTCATATGGGACGCCCTGTTGGGATGAGCCCAGGCTGCCAGAAGAGAGGGAAGGCCGGCGTGCCTTGGACTCGTTCTAAGAACGAGAAGCTCTAGTCCTGGAACAGTGCCGTGGACAGGTAGCGCTCGCCGGTGTCGGCGAGCAGCGCCACGATGGTCTTGCCCTCGTTCTCGGGGCGCTTGGCCAGCTGCAGCGCGGCCCACACGGCGGCGCCGGACGAAATGCCCACGAGCACGCCCTCCTTGTGGCCCACGGCGCGGCCGGTCGCAAAGGCGTCGTCGTTCTCGACGGGGATGATCTCGTCATAGACCTGGGTGTCGAGGACGTCGGGCACAAAGCCGGCGCCGATACCCTGGATCTTGTGCGGGCCGGCTTGGCCCTTAGAGAGCACCGGGGAAGTGGCGGGCTCAACGGCGACGACCTGAATCTCGGGGTTCTGCTCCTTGAGGAACTCACCCACGCCGGTCACGGTGCCGCCGGTTCCAACGCCGGCGACGAAGATGTCGACCTCGCCGTCGGTGTCATCCCAGATTTCGGGGCCGGTCGTGGCCTTGTGGATGGCGGGGTTGGCGGGGTTCACAAACTGGCCGGCGATAATGCTGTTGGGGGTCTCCTTCTGCAGCTCCTCGGCCTTGGCGATGGCGCCCTTCATGCCCTTGGAACCGTCGGTGAGCACGAGCTGTGCGCCATATGCCTGCATAAGCTTGCGGCGCTCCACGGACATGGTCTCGGGCATGGTGATGATCACCTTGTAGCCGCGGGCAGCCGCCACCGAGGCGATACCGACGCCGGTGTTGCCGCTCGTGGGCTCGATGATGGTGTAGTCGCCACCGCGCACGAGCTTGCCGGCCTTCTCGGCCTCGTCGATCATGTTCTTGGCGACGCGGTCTTTGACGGAGCCGGCGGGGTTGAAGTATTCCAGCTTGACGAGCACGCGGGCCTTGAGGTCCTCATCGGCCTCAAAGTGAGTGAGCTCCAGAAGCGGGGTATGGCCGATAAGCTGATCGATGGACGTGTAAACGTTGCTCATGGTGAACCTCCAAAGTGTTCAAATGACTGGATACCGTGTGGTTTTACGGTGTGTGTAGCAGCGAAACCCACAAACCGTATAGGTTGTTCGTTTTGCTGTTGGCAAGCATAGTAGACACTAAAGCCTAGTAACGCAATAGGAAATAGAAGATTATTACGAGTCGATTAACCATCTTGACCGGAACGGGTATTTTCAAAACCAATTTTTCGGCTAGAATTTCTACGGACTAAATGACCGAAAGGCAGCACTATACATGTTGGTTTCTACTAAGGGCAGATATGCCCTGCGCGTTATGGTCGATCTGGCCGAGCACCAGGCGGCCGGTCGCATCCCGCTCAAAGAGATCGCGGCGCGACAGGGGATTTCCGAGAAATATCTCGAGAACATCTTGGCTACGCTCGTGCGCGCCAACATGCTCTCGGGCATGCGCGGCAAGGGCGGCGGCTACGTGCTTACGCGCCCGCCCGAGCAGTATACGGTGGGCGAGATCCTGCGCCTGACCGAGGGCAGCTTGGCGCCGGTCGCATGCCTGGACGGCGACTGCAAGGGCTGTTCGCGTTCGGACGAGTGCCCCACGCTCGACGTGTGGAAGAACCTGGACAAGCTCATCAACGACTACCTCGACGGTGTGACGCTTGATCAACTTGTCGCTCCCAACCATGGCTACGACTACGTCATCTAACCCATACCCGCCATTTGGGGACGGAGCGGAAATGGTAGATTCTCTCGCCCTTTGAGACTTGACAAATAAGAAGGCCGCCCATTTTTGCGATGGGCGGCCTTCGTTTTGGGTCGATATGACGGTTCGTATTGAACAGTTCTAGCCCTAGGCGATGCTATCGAGAATGCTGCGCATGATGGATACCAGGATGCTGCCCATAAAGGCCGATCCAAAGCCGGCAATGGAGATACCAGCGCCCAACAGATTGACCGACAGGTAGCTGGCCAGCTCGAGCATAAAGCTGTTGACTACGAGCTGAAAAATACCAAGCGTAATAATAGTGAGCGGCAGTGAGATGACCGTCAGGAACGGCTTGACGAGCGAATCGACGATGTTGAGGAACAGTCCCACAAAGGCGAAACAGACCCAGGCCTCGGCAAAACCGAAGGGTTGGATGCCGGGGACGAGGAACGTGGCGATCGCGATGGCGATCGAAGTAAAGAGCCAGTTAAGCATAAAGCGCATGGTAGGGGGTCCTTTCTTGCGCGGGGAGAGTTAGTGACGCGTGAAGCAGCTTGCCGTGGCGACTTGGACGGCTGCGCGAACGCGGGGCCTTGCCTGGATGCCCATTGTCTCAAATATTCGTGGAGCTTACGTGCGCATATGGTTTCTAAACGGCGTTCGTCCTGAAAAACGCGCCGCTGGCAGAGAGTCTTGTCGCTTTAGTTTGGTGGTGTGCTACACTGCTACGGGCAAAAGCCACAGGCGTTGCCCTATTGCATAGAACGGGTGAACGATGCCCGATGTCAGTATCAACTTCGATGCCTTTTGGCGGGTTTGGCGGTGATCGATGAATATCGAGAACATGTTTGACAAGCCTGATGTCAAGCAGCTGGTCCACGCATTTAGCCTTTTGGACGACGAGAAGGATATCCAAGCGTTTTTGACCGATATCTGCACGCCGCGCGAGATTTGCGACCTTTCTCAGCGTTTGCAGGTTGCGCGCTATTTGGACGAGGGCGAGCCTTATGTTGAGGTTCAGGCCCGTACCGGCGCTTCGTCCACCACGGTGAGCCGCGTTTCAAAGGCGCTGAACGGCGAGTACGGTGGCTACCGCAAGATCCTCATTAAGTTGGAGGATGGCGAGTAGGCCGGCGACAACATTGAATTACGAAGAACCGTCCCTCCGGGGGCGGTTTTTTGATCCCTTGGGGACGGAGGAAAACGGATCACCGGGTTAGACTGACCCCCTCTGTGATCCATTTTCCTCCGTCCTCAAGGGATCAAATCTGTTGGCGTGGGGCAAATCTGTCCGCGTGGGCGGGTAGGATGGATGCATTGATTATTGCGAACAGTTTGAGCGGAGGACCATGCCTGTTCGAATCTATACCACCAATGCCGGCACGGATTTGAGCGATGCCGAGTCGGCGCTGCTTGCCGACCTTATTGTCCGCCACGGGCGTGCCGTGTTGCTGGCACCTACGTTTGCCGAGCTCGACCTGTGCCGTCATGATGCGGCGGAAGCCGGCGTTTCGCTGGGTATCGACTACAAGACGTCTACATCGTGGCTTCGCTCGCTTTGGGAGCTTTTGGGCGACGGGCGCGGTTTCGTCGACAACCTGCAGCGCCAGATGCTGTTCTCGGACATGGTCACGCGTCTCGACGATGCCGACCTGCAGCCGCTTTCGCGCAGCCAGGGCACAGTGCGCATGCTCGCGCGCATGGCCCGCGACGTGTTGCCGGGCGTTGCGGGGACGGGTGCCGAACGATGCCGTGGCGACAACTGCCAGCCTGAGCCAAAAAGCGATGCCGAGGCTCGTGTGTTCGAGCTTTTGCGCGCCTACGCGGGCGGTTTGGACCGTCGAGATATGGTTGAGCCCTGCGAGGCAGCTGACATTATGACCAGTGTCCTGGCCGATAGCCTGCCGGCGTGCACTCGCGCCGTATGCGTGCGCGGTATCACGTCGTTTACGCACGGTCTGCTCGAGCTGCTGTCTGCCGTGGCGAACAATGGGGGAGAGGTCGTCGTGCTGCTTGCCCGCGAGCAGGCGGCGATGCGCGAGGAGCTTGCCACGGCATTTGATGCCCGCGATGTGTTGTTTGAGATCGCGCCGCTAGGGGAGGGTGTCGGCGCGTCTGATGCCGCTTACGGGACCGCCGCTCAGCCTGCCTTTATTGAGGTCGCTGGCCCCCATGCCCGTGCTCATGCTTATGCGGACGCAATTGATGATCTGGTAAAAACGTGCCGGGGTTCCGAGGTCGACGGCGCTTCTGCCGACCCCGTGCGCGTGCTCGTTGTTTCTGCCCGGGCACCCCAGCTGTTCGGCGAACTCGCCTCTCGTCTGGCGGCGCGTCACATTGCGGCCGAGACGACTGAGTTCACGGCGTTTTCTCAATCCATTGCGGGCAGGCAGTTTGCGGCGCTTGCCGGCCTGATCGAGTGCATGAAGGCCGCCGATGAGGGCATGGCGTCAAAGACCGAGTGGTGGCCCGCGCCGGAGCTTACCGACTGGATCTACAGTCCGCTTTCGGGTGCCGACGCCGCGAGCGCCCGCGGCTTCGACAAGAACATACGCCTGTCGCGCAACAAGACCACTGCGGGCGTTAAGAGCCTGCTGCAGAGCGTCCAGGGTCAGGTGAGGGGCGCGCGCAAGGCGGCGAGCGACGAAAACTGGTTTAAGAACGTGCCGTGTGTGGTCTCGGACGTGTTCCAGGCGCTGTGGCGCGACAAACCCGTGACGGCGCTCAAGGCCATGCTCGCCGTTGCCGAGGCGCTGCCCGATCGCGCTCTAGGCGGCCTTGACGGCCAGGCCCGTCGCCAGGCAGAGACGGCTTTGCTGCGCCATGCCATCGACATCCTTATGAACGATGCTCGCGCACTCGACGTGTCGCAGGCCGCGACCGTGCCGGTTCTCGACGGCGTTCGAACCAAGGTGGACAAGCGCAGTACCGCTTACGATTACGCGACCTACGAGGTCGATCGCACGCCACGGGCACAAGTGCGCTTCGTGTCGCTTGCCGATGCGTCGGTTTTGCGTCCTGGCGGCTACGATGCCGTGCTGTTTGCCGATGTCGACCTGGACAGCTATCCGCTTTCGCACGAAGAGGGCCCGCTTGCCACGTTGATGGCCGAGCTGCGCCGCGACGGCGTGTCTTTGGAGCCCGCCGCCCTGCTGCGCGTGCGCTTTGGCCGTGCAATGCAGGCGACGAGCGGTCCGGTCGCGCTTGCCCGCGTGACACACGATCGCCAGGCGCGAGAGTGCTACCCGGCAGCCGTATGGACCGAGCTGCGGGCACATGCCGAGGCCGCTGGCGCTGCCAAGCCCACGTGCGTGGGCGAGGGCGATATCATCGCCGACTTTGATCCCGCGGCAGGTGAAGGCCTCAAGCGCGAGCGCGTGACCTGCGAAGCCCCTCAGCACCTGAGCGATGAAGCCATTCCGTATCTGGTTCTGCGCCGTCGCGATGGCGAGGGCGAGAACGCGCCGCTCGTGCCGCGTCTGACGTCCGCCTCGCAGATCGAGGCCTATTCTACCTGTCCACTGTGCTGGTTCGTGTCGTATCGCGTCAAGCCCCAGTCTATCGACGCGGGCTTTGACAACATGGAGAAGGGCAACTTTGTCCACGACGTGCTGGAGCATCTGCATGCCCGTCTGCCCCAAGAAGGCATGGAGCGCGTGACGCCCGAGAATCTGCCGCGTGCACAGGAGCTGCTGCACGAGGTCTTTGACGAGACGTTGGCCGAGCACGCTGGCAAGCGCGGCACGGAGGGCCCGCTGGTGCCGCTCTCCCCGGTGGAGGAGCGCCAGGTGGCCGAGATCTTGCCGCAGCTGGAGGGTGTGCTTGCCTACGAGTCCGAGGCACTTGCCCCCTTTGCCCCGCGCTACCTGGAGTTCGCCTTCAACGAGCTCAAGGTCGAGTATGCCGGTTGGCCGCTTGGCGGGCGCATCGACCGCGTGGACGTGGACGCCGAGAATCGTGCCGTGGTGATCGACTACAAGCATCGCACGGGCGTTGAGGAGTTTAAGCTCGCCGACCCTACGGTGCGCGACGAGGAATCGGGCACGGCACCCATCGACGATCCGCGCTGGTTGCCACCACATACCCAAACGCTTATCTACGCCCAGGCCATGCGCCGGGCGCTGGATTTGGACACCCGCGCGGCGCTCTACTTTTCGACCAAGGGCGGCAAGCCGGCGTTGCGCGGTGCCGCGAGCGCCGAGCTGCTCGAGGAAGAGCGCGGCGACGGCCGCATCCCGGGCCTTAAGAAAGGTTTCCCCGGCGAGGGTGGCAGCATGGACTTCGACGCCCTGCTCGATCGCGTGGAGGCCGGCATCGCCGAGCGCTTGCGCGAACTCGAGGCGGGCAACGTCGCTGCTGTCGACCCGGCGTCGACGCAGGCCGCGCATGCCCGCTGCTCGTATAACCACGAAGGAACGTTTGTAAGGAGGGACGTGTAGACCATGGATCTTTCGACTTTGATGCCGCAACAGCTGCAGATTGTCAAAACGCTCGACCGCCCGCTGTTTGTCTCGGCGGGCGCCGGTTCGGGTAAGACCTTTACCCTCACGCGCCGCATCGTCTATGCGCTCTCGCCCGAATCCGGTCCGTTCGTCGAGCATCTGGACCAGGTACTCGCCATCACCTTTACCAAGGATGCCGCGGCCGAGATCCGCGACCGCGTGCGCCGTGCGCTTATCGACGAGGGTATGGACGAGGAAGCACTGACCGTCGACGACGCGTGGATTTCGACCATTCACGGCATGTGCTCGCGTATCCTGCGCGCGCACGCGCTGGAGCTGGGCATCGACCCCGAGTTCACGGTGCTCACCGATACCGACGAGCTCATGGATCAGGCTGTTGAGCATGTGCTGGGTCGCGCGACGGCACCCGATGCCGCCCCCGAGCTCGCGGCATCGCTCAAGGCCCTCTATGCCTGGTATCCCATGGCGGGCGAGGGCGGTTCCTTTGGCGGCGGTACGACCATCAAGGGTCTGGTGCGCGACCTGCTGGAGCTGTCGAGCCAGTTGCCGGGCGGTATGGACGACGTGCGCGTGGCGCGCGGCCAGGCCGATACCTCGGCACTCGCCGATGCCTATCGCGCGGCGCTGGGTGCGAGCAAGGCCTCGACCGAGAAGGCGCAGTCGGCGCTCGATGCCATCGACGCGTTCGAGGCGAGCGGCAAGACCATGGCCGATGCGGCGCGACTCATGATGTCGTGCACCATGCCGCGCGCGAGCAAGGCATTCCCTAAGGAGCAAGCCGAGCTGCTCAAGGCCGAGGCCGCCGATGCGTTTATCAATATCGTGCTTGCCTGCGGTGGCCCGGCGCTCGATGCGCTGGTGGGCCTGGCCCGTTCCGTGGAGGCGGAGTACCGTGCGCTCAAGGCCGACCAGTCCGCGCTCGACAATAACGATCTGCTGCGCATGGCATATGAGGCGCTGCGCGATTATCCCGCCATCCGAGCCGCCTACGAGGGCCGCTTTAAGATGGTCATGATCGACGAGTTCCAGGATACCGACCAGATGCAGGTCGACCTGATCCGTTACCTGACCGGCGCGGGGGAGCGTGCGCTTTGTACCGTGGGCGATGCGCAGCAGTCGATCTACCGCTTCCGCGGCGCCGAGGTCGAGGTCTTCCGTCGCCAGGAGCGCAAGGTGGGCTCGTCTACCGCGCCCGAGGCGACTGCCGCGGCCGACGCCCCTGCTGGCGAGCTCGTTAAGCTCGTGCGCAACTTCCGCAGCCATGACGAGGTGCTGCGTTACGTGGCGCGCGTCTTTGATGGCGACGATGGCGGCCTGATGCAGGGCTTTTTGGATCTTGAGGCGAGCGACGGCCGCAAGGACACGCTGGTGGCGGACGCCTCGCGTCGCCAGGCCCTCTTTGTTGCCGGCGGCAGTACGCAGGAGCGCACGCAGGCCAAGGCCCGTGCGATCGCCGAACGCTTCCGCGCACTTGCCGATGCCGGCCAGCCCCAGGGCGGCATGGTGCTGCTGCTGGGCCGCATGACCAACGCAGATGTCTACGCGCAGGCTTTCCGCGATCAGGGGCTCGACTGCGTCATCGCGGGCGGCTCGGTCTTTGCCCAGGCTGCCGAGGTGCAGACGGTGCGTGCCCTGGTCTGCGCGCTCGCCAATCCGGCCGATACGGCGCAGGGCCTTATGCCGCTGCTCGCCTCGCCGATGTTTGCGCTCGGCGCCCAGGAGTTCCTGGCGCTGGCGACCAAACTCGACGAGCAGACAGGCGAGACGTCGCGCCGCAACATCGATGCGGGCATCATGAGTGATTTCGACGTGCCGGGTTTGCAAGACTTGCCGCTTGTGACGCGTGCCCGCGAGGTGCTGCGCTACGCACTGCGTCGCGTGGGGCGTGATTCGTTCGCCGCCATCGCGCGCGACACGGTCAATGCCTCCGGCTGGTTCGTGCGCCTGGCGCAGCGCGGCCCCGAGGGCAAGGCCATCGCCGCCAACGTGCTCAAGGCGCTCGACGCCGTGGCCGAGGAGGAGGCCGAGTTCGGCAACTCGCCGCGTTCCATCGCGCTGGCCTTCGACCGCTTCTTGGCGGGCAAGGAGGCCCCGGGTGCCCTCAACGAGGAGGGCGACGGCGCGGTGCGCATCATGACCGTGCATGCGTCCAAGGGTCTGGAGTATCCGGTCGTAGCGGTTGCCGAGTGTTTTGGCGTGCGCAAGCCGTCCGGTGCGGCTCAGATGGGGCGTGTCGAGGGCGGAGCGCAGGTCGTGGCACTGCCAGCTCGTTTTGATGGCGTTAAGCTTGCCGATGGGACCTTTGTGAAGGGCGATGACGTCAAAAAGCAGTTTGAGCATGCGTTTAAGGGCAAGGGCACGTCGCTGTGGCTGCCGCCGGAGCTCATGGAGGACGTCTGTGCGACGGGTTCTCCCGCCGAGGCATTTGCTCGCCTGCGCAACGACGACCTGCAGCTTTCGCTCGAGGAGCGGGCTCGTCTGCTCTATGTCGCCATGACGCGAGCGCGTGAGCTGGTCATTCTGGCGATGGATGCCGGCGTGAGCCGCGGCAAGGTGACGGCGCCGACCTTTGATGTCGAGACCGATCTGACCTACGATGTGCTGCGCCGTATTTTGCCGACCGATGCTCTGGATATGCCGCAGCTCGATGCCGACCGCTTGGTGTTCGACAACTCCCAGCTGGGCGACTACGAGCTCATTTCGCTCGCGGGCTTTACCTTTGGCGAGCAGACGTTTGAGGCCAACGCTTCGCTGGATGCCGAGGGCAGGCTTGTTCGTGGCGATGCCGATACGGATGCTGCCGACGATTCGGCCAGTACAATCGTCCCCGGTCCTGTCGACCCCAAGCCCGATTCGTTCGAGCTTGTGTATCCCCAGGCAGTGGGCGTGCGCATGGGCATCTGTCCGTATCCGATGCGTGACTCGTATAGCTACTCGTCAATCGCCGCGGCACTCCATGCCGAGACGGAAGACCGTGCCGCCGAGGCTCGTGTTCCCATGGACGAGGCCGGCGATGATGCGGAGTCGGATGGTTCCGAGATGACGGACGCAGACGTGGCCGCTGTCGAGCCCGCCGGCAATCCCATGGCGCTGGGCTCGGCCTTCCACGCCGCCTGCCAGTGGCTCATCGAGATGGGTGCCGATGCGCTGCCCGCTGAGCGTGCCGACGCCCTGGCTCGCCTGTGGCACCTGACGCCAGAACAGCGCGAGCGCTTCGATGTCGCTCTGGAGCGCTGGCTCAAGTCGTCGGTTCGTGCCGAGCTGTTCGCGTGGCCGTGCGTTCGCGCCGAGGTGCCGTTCTTCTCGCTGGGCTGCGAGGACGAGGACATCGCCCGCTACGGTGCATATGCCGAAGGCGCCATCGACGCTTTGGCGACCGACCCGGCCGATCCGTCACGCGCACTGGTCATCGATTACAAGACGGGTGGCACGCCGGATGAGACGCCGGACCAGCTGCTCGAGAAGCACGCCCTGCAGGCGCGCGTCTACGCCGACGTGTTGCACAAGGCGGGCTTTGAGACGGTGACGGTCAAGTTCGTTCGCGTGGAGCAGGCGAATCCAGCCATCTTCGTCGAACCCGCCGAACCTCAAGTAGTCATCTACAATCTCTAGCCCTCAGATAACTTGCGGTGGAATACGGACTGTTTTGGCCAAAAAAGCCGCCAAACAGTCCGCATTTCACCGCAACTCAATAGGAGCCATGTGGGTTTGGCTAGGTTCGGGTGCTGTCCGTGCCGTGCGGTAAAATCGTTCAGTCAGAACACGAACCCGCATCGGAGCTCATCATATGGCATTCGTCCATCTGCACAATCACACTGTTTTCTCCATGCTCGACGGCGCAACCCGTATCCAGGATATGGTCAATCGTGCCGTTGAGCTGGGCATGCCCGCCGTGGCCATTACCGACCACGGCTACATGTATGGCGTGCCCGACCTGGCGCTGGCCTGCGACGCCGTCAATCACAACACGCCCGAGTACAAAACCTGGAGCCACGACAAGGCCTTCTTGGAAAAGGACCGCCGCGACGAGCTGGTGGAGCCCGACCCCGAGGCAAACCCGCGCGAGCATGCCCAGTACGTCAAAGACATGGCCATGTGGGACGAGAAGGGCAACATCGACGAGCTCAAACCGCCCCTGGTCATCAAGCCCATCTTTGGCTGCGAGGTCTACTTTACGCCGGACGAGACCCTTGCCCGCGACCACAAGCCCGAGCTCTACCACATGATCCTTCTGGCCAAGGATCAGGAGGGCTACGTCAACCTAATGCAGACGGTCTCCGAGGCCGCTGTGCAGGGCTTTTACTACAAGCCGCGCGTGACGCTCGACAACCTGCGCCGCCATGCCAAGGGCATGATCTGCACGAGCGCCTGTATCGCGGGCATCATCCCCAAATACATCGACCGCGGCGACATGGAAGGCGCCATCAAGTGGGCCGAGACCTTCCGTGATACCTTCGAGCCCGGTGACTTCTACATCGAGATCCAGGAACACGGCATCACCACCGACAACGGCCTGACTGACGAGCAGATGGACCGCACGCTCATCGACATCGCCAAGCAGGTGGGCGTCAAGGTCATCGCCACCAACGACTTCCACTACCTGCGCCGCGAGGATGCGCCCGTGCAGGACGTCATCATGTGTATTGGCATGAACGCCAAGGTCGATGACCCCAACCGCATGCGCATGACCGGCTCGGAGTTTTACATGAAGACCGAGGAGGAGATGCGGGCGATGTTCCCGTATTGCCCCGAGGCCTGCGACAACACGCTCGAGATCGCCGACAAGTGCTACGTTGAGCTGGACTGGGACTCTATCATCCTGCCGCGCTTTCCGTTGCTCGATCCCGGCGAGACGCACGAGAGCCAGTTCCGCCGCGAGTGCGAGAAGGGCCTGCGCCAGCACTATGGCGACGACTGGGCCACGCGCGAGATCGGTGGCGTCAACATCAAAGAGCGCTTTGAGTACGAATACAAGGTCATCTGCGACAAGGGCTTTGCCGCCTACTTTTTGATCGTTGCCGAGTACGTGCAATGGGCTAAGGACAACGGCATCGGCGTCGGCCCCGGCCGTGGCTCGGCCGCCGGCGCTATCGTCGCCTACGCCATGAACATCACCGCGTTCGACCCGCTCGAGAACGGCCTGATGTTCGAGAGGTTCCTGTCCCCGCAACGTACCGAGATGCCCGATATCGATATGGACTTCGACGATGAGCGGCGCCTCGAGGTCGTGGAGCACGTTCGCCAGCTCTACGGCCCCGAGAAGGTCACCCACGTCATCACCTACTCGACCATTAAGGCCAAGCAGGCCATCAACGACGCCGCGCGCGTGCTGGACTATCCGGTCTACATGGGCCAGCGCCTGTCCAAGATGGTCTCGAGCGACCCCAAGGTCAAGCTCAAGCAGGTGCTCGAAAAGCAACCCGGCAAAGAGGATCTGTTTAACCCCGATTTTGCCGAGGCCTATAAAAAGGACGACGACGCCCGCCGCATCATCGACACGGCGCTCTCGATCGAGGGCCTCACCCGTGGCGAGGGCGTGCACGCGTGCGCCGTTCTGATCTGCCGCGACCCCGTCAACGAGCACGTGCCCACCAAGCTCGACACCAAGGGCGGCGTCGAGATTACCCAGTACGAGGGCCATACCGTCGCCGACATGGGCCTGCTCAAGATGGACTTCTTGGGCCTGCGCACGCTGACGGTTATCTCCAAGGCCAAGGCAAACATCAAAAAGAACTTCGGCATCGACATCAAAGAGGAAGAGATTCCCTTTGACGATCCCGAGATCTTTAAGCTCATGGGCTCCGGCCACACCGCCGGCGTCTTCCAGGTCGAGTCCGCCGGCATGACGGCCACGATCAAGAACATGAAGCCCACCGAGTACAAACACGTCGTGGCATTGATCGCCCTGTACCGCCCGGGCCCGCTGGGCGCCGGCATGGTCTCGTCCTACATCAACCGTATGAACGGCAAGGAGCCGGCTGTCTCCTACGACGACCGCCTGGACGACATCCTGGGCGAAACCTACGGCACCATGGTCTACCAGGAACAGGTTATGCTCATCTCCGTCGAGATGTGCGGCTTCTCCAAGGGCGAATCGGACTCGCGTATCCGTAAGCCCGTGGCTAAGAAAAAGATTAAGCTGCTCACGTCGACGGTGCTGCACTGGGAGGATGGCTCGGACGAGACCACCTACGACCACTGGATGAACGGCGCTATCAAGAACAACTACACGCGCGAGGTCGCCCAGAAGATTTGGGACGATGTTCTCGAGTTCGCATCCTACGCCTTCAACAAGTCGCACTCCGCCGGCTACGCCATCCTGGTTATGCAGACGGCGTGGCTCAAGGCGCACTATCCGCACGAGTACATGGCGGCCGTTTTGACGTCCTATACGGGCAAGACCGACAAGATCGTGCACTACGTCTCGGCGTGCCGTCACGACGGCATTCCCGTGCTTTCGCCAGATGTCAACGAGTCCGGCACCGAGTTCACGGCTACCAAGGAAGGCGTGCGCTTTGGTCTGGCCGGCATCCGCGGCGTGGGCACCGGCGTGGCGCAGGCGATTATCGCCGAGCGCGAGGCGGGCGGTCCGTTTAAGACGCTGCACGACTTTGTCGAGCGCGTGGACTCGAGCCAGGCCAACCGTCGCGTGATCGAATCGCTCATCAAGGCAGGCGCCTTCGACTCCACGGGGTATCCGCGTCGCCAGATGATGCACTTTGTGGACAAGAACAACCCCGAGAACATCATCGATGCCGCAGTAAAGCGCCAGAAGGATCGCGCGAGCGGCCAGACGTCGTTCTTCGATATGTTTGGCGACGTTGAGGGCTCGGGCTTTGAGGTGAGCGTGCCCGATCCGGATGGCCAGGAATGGGACCGCCACCTTAAGCTGAGCCAGGAGAAAGAGGTTCTGGGCATCTATGTCTCGGACCACCCGCTGCGTCCGTTTGAGTATGCACTAGCCAAGGCGCGCGATTTTTCGTTCTCGCAGATCGACACCGGCTATGAGGTGCAAAACCCCACGGGCGGTACCATCAACCAGGAGATTCCCGAGGGCAAGGCGCTGTGGTGGGCCGGCATGGTCTCGAGCGTGTCCAAGCGCGTGACCAAAAACGGCGACCCCATGGGCATCGTGCAGCTCGAGGACATGGAAGGCGAGGCCACGGTCGTGGTGTTCCCCAAGACCTACAAGGAGGCCGAGGGGTATCTGTACGGCGAGGTCGATCCCGAGACCGGCGCGCAGCTGTCCGACGCGTTTGTGCGCATTAAGGGCAAGCTCGAGCGCTCGGACCGCGGCGACCAGATCATCGCGCAGGAGATTGTGCCGCTGGAGCTCAACGAGGAGAAAAACAAGCCCAAGGTCTTTGAGGTCATGGTGCCCAACAGCCGCTTTAGCCAGGGCAATATGGCGCGCCTGGCCACGGTGCTCACCACCAACCCGGGCGGCGACCGCGTGGAGATCTTTATTGAGCAAGTCGACGGGCGCGTGCTGCGCGCTGAGGTGCCGGCCAAGGTCAATGCACGCTCGATTCCGCTGCTGGCAGAGGCAAAGGCCATCGTCGGCAACCAAGGCCGCGTGACGGTTATCTAAGCTACCCCGGGTGAGATTGGAGGAAGTGATGGCGCAGGGGACGTTTGTGCAGGCGCTTCGCAAAGAGGCGGCGTTGAGCGGAACCTTTATGAAGGGGCGTTCGCTCATGCTCAACGGCGCCGTTCTGTCGATCGAGGACAGCGGCTCGCGCTTCTCCAAAAACGTGACGGTTGAGGGCTCGGTGCGCGGCTCGCGCGGCGACCTGTACAAGACGCACGTGGCGCTTGACATGGACGAGCACGAGGTGATCGACTACGACTGCGATTGCCCCGCTGCCTATCGCTACCCCGGCATGTGCAAGCACGCCATCGCCACGGCGCTGGCGTACCTGGACGCCAGCGGTGCCGAGCCCGTCGAAGGTTTGCGCACGCCGGTCCGCACGTTTGCGGCTCAGCCCAAACAGTCCGCGCGTCCCGCGCCTACAACGCCCACGGTCAACCCCAACTTTCCCTTCCCAGCACCTGTCCCCACGAGTCCCAGCCTCATGGCGGCGCTCTCCGATCTTTCGAACGCGCGCATGGATGAGCTGGCGAGCATGCGCCGCAAGCTTGCCGGTGCCGTTGGTCCCGACGCCCCCAAAGCGGCGTTGGAGCCCTCGTTGGTGCCGTACTACAATCCGCTGTTCGCCGACCGCTTTAGCTGGGCGCTCGAGTTCCGCATTCGCTGCGGTTCGGTGTCCTACGTGGTCAAGGATATCGACGGCATGGCCGATGCCTACGTGCGCGGCGGCACCTTCTCGTACGGCAAGAAGCTCACGTTTGTCCATACGCCCGAAGCCTTCGAAGATGTGTCGACAAAGCTGCTCAGCCTTGTCTTGACGACAGTTGCCTATCTCGATGACATCACAAGCTCGCGTTCGGCGTCGTACGACTTTGCCCGCAGCGGTTTTGTCGCCGAGCGTCAGTTGCCGCTGTCCGAGCATAGCATCGTATATGTGCTGGACCTGCTGCGCGGCCAGACCATCTCTTTTGAGCCCGCCTGGTCGCGGGGGACGACGACGCATCGCACCTATGACGTGGCGGTTGAGCTGTCTCCGCAAGGGGAGGACGAGGCGTCCGCTAAGCGCCCACCGCTCCTTGCCGCCAAAATCGCGCCGGCGGCTGGTGGTAGCTACGATCTGCGCCTGCCGGCCGATGCATACTGCTTTGCTTCGGGCGACGTAGCTTATCTGGTCGACACCCGCCGTGCGCGCCGCACCGATGTGGCGTTTGCCCAGCATGCGGCGCCGTTCCTATCGCGCTTGCTGCCCTGTCGCACGCCAGTCCATATCGCTGCCGACCAGGTGGGGGAGTTCTGTCGTATGGCTCTGCCCATTTTGCGCGACTATACCGACCTTACCGCGCCCGCTGCGCTCGATACCGTGGCGCCCGAGCCGAGCTTTGCTATGGCAATCGGCGTCGACGATGGGCTCGTGACCTGCAAAATTACGGTTACCTACGGCGACTGGTCGGCAGACCTCTTTAGTCTGGGCGCTCCGGGCAGCCCCTTCGAAGAGCAGCGCCCGGGCGTGCCGCCCCGCGACGAGGTGGCAGAGTTTCGCGTTATGGATACGGCGGCCCTGTATTTCGACTTTTACGAGGGCGGTCTGGCGTTTGAGGAACGCGATGACGAGAGCTTGTTCTGCCTGCTGACCGAGGGCCTGTCTGCCCTGTCCGAGTTGGGTGAGGTTATGCTCAGCGACCGTCTGCGCCAGATTTCGGTCCGTCCCGCGCCCAAGCTTTCGGTGCGTGCGACCGTCAAGAGCAACCTGCTCGATGTTGAATTGGGCGCGAGCGGTCTTTCGGCGGCCGACCTTGCCATCTATCTGGACTCGTACAAGCGCCACCAGACGTTTGCGCGCCTTACGTCCGGCGACATCATTCGCCTGGACGAGGGCGCCCGCGCCGCGTTTGGCCTTGCCGAGGACCTGGGTGTCGATGCTGTCGACCTGCTCGACGGCGTGTCGCTCCCCGCGTCGAGTACCCTGTTCGTCGATAGCATGCTTGCGCGCACGCCGGCGCTTGAGGCCGATCGCGACGCTGCGTTCCGCCGTACCGTCGAGCGTCTGGACACGCTCGGCAAGATGGACTTTACGGTGCCGGTCTCGCTCAAGGCCACACTGCGCGGCTATCAGGTCGACGGCTACCAGTGGCTCGGCTCGCTCGAACACCTGGGCCTTGGCGGCATCCTGGCCGACGACATGGGCCTGGGCAAAACGCTCCAGATGATCGCGCATATCCTGGCGCGCGTGGAGGCGGGGGACACCAAGCCCACGCTCGTGGTATGCCCGGCCTCACTCGTGTACAACTGGACTGCCGAGCTGGAGCGCTTTGCGCCCTCGCTCGATGTGTGCGCCATCGTGGGCGCCAAGGCGCAGCGTCGCGTACAGATTGCCGGCGTGGCCGAGCATAACGTGGTCGTGACGTCGTATGACCTTATGCGGCGCGATATCGACGAGTACGCCGAGCAGGACTTTGCCCGTGCGGTGCTCGATGAGGCCCAGTACATTAAAAACCCGCTCACCCAGGTGGCGCGCGCCGCAAAGCGCTTGCCTGCCGGCGTGCGCTTTGCCCTGACGGGCACGCCCATCGAAAACCGCCTATCCGAGCTCTGGAGCATCTTCGACTTTTTAATGCCGGGCCTGCTCGGCACGCGTGAATCGTTTGCAAAGCGCTTCGAAAGCCCGGTCGAGCATGCCGAGGGCGACAGTGCCGCTCGCCTGCAAGCGCTCGTGTCGCCGTTTGTGCTGCGCCGTGTCAAGGAAGACGTGGTGGCCGACCTGCCCGAGAAGATCGAGGATACGGTCATGGCGCAGCTCACCGGCGAGCAGCGCAAGCTCTACCTGGCCAACCAGGACCGTATCGCCCAACAGGTGCAGCACCGCGAGTCATCCGAGTTTAAGAAAGACAAGCTCAAGGTGCTCGCCGAGCTCACCAAGCTGCGCCAGATCTGCTGCGACCCGCGTCTACACTACGAGGATTACAAGGCGGGGAGCGCCAAACTCGATACGTGCATGGAGCTCGTGCACGGCGCCCACGACGGCGGACATCGCATCCTGTTGTTCAGCCAGTTTACGGGTATGCTCGATATCATCGGTAAGCGCTTGGCCAAGGAGGACATCGTCTTCCTTAAGCTCACGGGCGCTTCGTCTAAGGAGAGCCGCGCCAAGATGGTCGCGCAGTTCCAAGCGGGCGAGGTTCCGGTCTTTTTGATTTCGCTTAAGGCGGGCGGCGTGGGCCTTAACCTGACGGCTGCCGACGTGGTCATCCACTACGACCCGTGGTGGAACGTGGCGGCGCAGGACCAAGCGACTGACCGTGCACACCGTATTGGCCAGCAACATACCGTGACCGTGTACAAGCTCATCGCCAAGGACACGATCGAGGAGCGCATTATGCAGATGCAGGAGTCCAAGCGCGATCTGGTCAACAGCGTGCTCGGCGGCGACGGCATCTCGTCGGCACTGTTCACGCGCGAGGATGTTCTGGCGCTGCTCGGCGGCGACGGTCGCTAGCCGCGCGCGGGGTGGGACTGCTGGAGTGGGCAGGACGGTCGACGCATTTTGGCCCGACCGCTTGCCTGGTCCGTTATGTGTTCATTTGCAATGCCGTGGATGGTTTGTCTGCCTTTGGGCATAAGAACCATCAAGAACATTGGCACATCAGCAAAGGAGAACATCATGGCGAAATTCTTTAAGGACCCCGACGGCAAGCTCATCGCCGCCCTTGGCGACGACGTTGCGACCCCTGCCGGTTGCACGGAACTGACTGCAAACACTGAGGACGCGGCGCACGAGAAGCACGTGCCTGTTGTCGAGACCGAGCGTGACGGTCACGTGATTCGCGCACGCGTTGGCTCGGTCGAGCACCCCAGCCTGCCCGAGCACTACATTGAGTGGATCGCCCTTGAGGCCGAGGGCCGCTTGGAGGTCCATTACCTTGAGCCCGGCATGAAACCCGCGACGTTTTTCGCGGGCGGCTCCAAGACCGGTACCGTCTATGCCTACTGCAACTTGCACGGGCTGTGGTCCGCGACATTCTAGGAGCGCGCCCCCGCTCGGGGTATCATAGCTAGCATATGCACATGTAAGCGCCGACTGCATTATGCGGCCGGCGCTCTTACTACGATTTCGATGGTTTACGACGGAAAGGGCTGAGCCATGAAGCTCGCGCTTGCACAGATCGATATGCGCCTGGGTGATATTGAGGGCATTTGCGGCCGCATCGAGGACCAGGCTCGTCTGGCCCACGTGCGCGGAGCGCGCGTGCTGTTCGTTCCGGCTCCGCTCTTTATGGGCGCCATGCCCGGTGGCCTGGTGGGCGCTGCCGACTTTGAGCACGACGTGCTTGCCGGTTTGACTGGTGTCGCCGAGCGTATCCAGGAGCTTGACATGATCTGCATCGTGCCCGCGGCGGTTTCGTTTGAGGGCCAGCCGCTGCTCGACTACATGATGCTCAAGGACGGTCATGTGGTGCCGGCGCGTTCGAGCATTGCCCTGCAGCGTGGCGAGAACAACGACACACGTTGGGCGCCGCCGGTGTTCGACGTGGACGGCGTGCGCATCGCCGTGATTTTTGACTTGGACCGCGAACTCGAGATGCTGCCGACCGGTGTTGACCTCATTGCGTATTTCCAATTCAACGCGTTTGACATGACCGACCGCGAGACTGCCGCCATTGCTGCCGTTCGCAGCGGCGCCTACCGCAAGATCGCATCCAAGCGCAGCGTGTGGTTTGCCTGCATGGCGCCGGTCGGTGCCTATGACGAGTCGGTGTATACCGGCGGTTCGTTTGTGCTCGACGACTGCGGTCGCGTGGTGGCCCAGGCGCCGTGCTTTGAGGAGAGCCTGCTGGTTCAGGAGATTCAGCGCGGCGTGATGCTCGATGCCCTGGAGGATCACGAACTGCCCGAGTTCCGTTCCGAGGAGTGGCTGTGGCAGGCGCTGGTGCTCGCCGTGCGCGACAACGCCCGAGCCCACGGTGCGTCGCGTGCTGTGGTGGCACTCGAGGGTGACTTGCCGTCGTCCCTGCTGGCGGCGCTGGCCGTCGACGCTCTGGGCCCGCGCAATGTGATTGGCCTGGTGCTGGGGCGCAACCGTATCTTTACGCCGGCGCAGGAAGAAGCCGAGGCTGCCCGCTGTGCCGCCGTCCGCGCCATCGCCGAGCGTCTGCACATTCGCACCGTCGAGCGCGATGCACCGGATGCGGCGCGCGTGCTCGATCGCGACGTGTCGGCGGGCGATGCCGAGCGCCTGCGCTCGCGCACGCTGGGCCTGATGCTGGAGGATACGGCGCTCGAGCTGGGTGCGATGGCGCTGAGCCCGCTGTCCAAAACTGAGTACGCGCTGGCGGCGCCGGCGCTTTGCGGCGGCTACCAGGGCGACTTTGCGCCCTTTGGCGATGTGTACCTGTCGACGCTTGAGTTTGTGGCGCGTGTGCGCAACCGCACGTCTGCCGTGGTGCCCCAAGAGCTCGTGACGCTCAACGCAGTGGAAGATTGTATGGAGCGCGTGCTGGCGCAGGCGCTCTCGACGCTCGACGGTCCGGTCGATATGCTCGACCGTGCGGCACAGCTGCTCGGCGGGCTTGAGCCGGGTGAGGTCGATGGCGCGCTCGAGGCGCACGTGGACCGCAATCGATCTTTCGACGACATCCCGATGGCCGCTGGCAAGCCTGAGGCCTGCTCGCTGCTGCTGATGCTCGTTCGACAGGGTGAGGCTGCCCGCCGCATGTTGCCGATGACGCCGATCGTCTCGGCCCGTTCGTTTGCCGAGCGTGCCTGGCCGTATATGCTCGCGTGGTCCGACCTGGGGCTTAACGGCAAGGAGCGTATGACGGTCGATTCGCTGGCGCGCGCCGAGGTGCGCCGTTTTGCTGACGAGGATACGAGCGAGCGCGTGCGAAACGAGATGATGGGCGTGCTGGGCGAGCTACTGGGTATTTCGCCCGAGCAAATGGAGGAGCTGCGCTCTGAGGACGGTCAGCGTCGTTTACACGAGGGAATGAAAAAGTTCGAGGGCGAGGTTCAGGACGCCATCGATAAGATGATGGGCGGCCAGGGTGGCCCGCAGGGTGGGCCCCAGGGTGGCCCGATGCCGCATCCGCCGGTTGATCCCCGACAATTTCCGTTCTTCTCTCAGAACTAGGTCGCTGCGCGCCCGCCAGAGCGGCAATCTGCCTTTCAATCGTCGGACATGACCGCCAGGTCAATGCCCTCCTCTTTCAAGGCACCTTGCTCGCTCTGGCGGGCGCGCGCTTGCGTATACTCAACCTACAATTCGATCTCGGCTGACTTATAGGGCTAGCGTTGTGTTATTCTAGAACAGACGTTCGTGAATGATGCGCGGGGCCTTGTCTTGCGCTGTGCTTGTGGCGAGGGGAGGTTGGCTTGGTTATCTTGGGCATCGACCCCGGTTTGGCCCATACGGGTTGGGGGATTATCGAGGAGCGGCGCGGCGAGGTTCGCTGCCGTGCCTATGGCTGCATCGAGACCAGTGCCGGAAGTCCGCTCGCGGTGCGCCTGTCGCATATCGCCCGTGACCTTAAGGATGTCGTCGAGCGTTATCGACCCGACACGGCTGCTGTCGAGAGTATCTACTTTGGCGCCAACGTTCGTTCGGCCATCCCCACGGCGCATGCCCGCGGTGCTGCACTCGTAGCGCTTTCGGAATGCGCGCTCGAGATTGGCGAGTACACGCCCATGCAGATCAAACAGGCTGTGGTGGGCACCGGCGCCGCGGACAAGCGGCAGGTCGCCTACATGGTACGCACTCTAACACAGCTCGACCACGACCCGCATCCCGACCATGCCGCCGATGCCCTGGCCTGCGCCATCTGCCACGTAAACCTCAGCCGCACCCGCGCCCTCACCGGTGGCGAGTTCTATCAACAGAGAGGAACCGGATACTGATGATCTCCCAGCTCCACGGAACGCTTGTCGAGGCCACGATGAGCTCGGCTGTCGTCGATGTGTCGGGCGTTGGCTTTGAGCTCGGCATCTCGGGCAGCACTGCGGCCACGTTGCCGACGCCCGGCGGCGAGGTCCGCCTCTACACGCGTATGCAGGTGCGCGAGGACGCCATGACACTTTTCGGTTTTTCCTCAAAGGATGAGCGCACGATGTTCGACCGGCTCGTGTCCGTTTCGGGCGTTGGCCCGCGCCTGGCGCTCGCCGTGCTTTCCACCTATACCGTGGGGCAGCTGTATTCGCTGGTGATGGCCGAGGACGACAAGGGCATGGCCAAGGTACCCGGTGTGGGCAAAAAGACAGCTCAGCGCCTGATCCTGGAACTCAAGAGCACCTTTGCCAAGGATAAGGGCTTTGTGCCGGTCGACGTGATTCCCGGACAGGTTGCGATGCCCGTGCCCGCTGCCGCTCCCTCGGCGATCGACGATGCCCGTGCGGCACTCCTTTCCATGGGCTTTAGCCCGCAGGAGACCGATGTTGCCCTGAGCGGGTATGATGGGCAGAATATGCGTGTCGAGGATTTGCTCGGCGCGGCGCTTAAGCGACTTGGAATGGATGCGTGATGTGGGAAGCCGATGACTCTCAGGACCTGTGGGCGACGCCCGGCAACTCGCCGGCGGCATCCATGGCGCACGGCGAGCGCATGGTGGGCTCGGAGCTGACGGCCGAGGACCTCGATGTCGACCGCACTTTGCGCCCCCAGCGCCTGGACGATTACTGTGGCCAGGAGCACATCAAGCAGAGCCTGCGCGTGTTGATCGAAGCGGCGCAGAGCCGTGGCGAGACGCTCGACCACGTGATTTTCTCGGGTCCTCCGGGCCTGGGCAAGACCACGCTGGCCACCGTTATCGCCAACGAGCTGGGCGCTCAGATCAAGACCACGAGTGGCCCTGCCATCGCGCGCACGGGCGACCTGGCGGCCATCCTTACTAACTTGCAGCCGGGTGATGTGCTGTTTATCGACGAGATCCACCGCCTCAACCGTTCGGTCGAGGAGGTCCTGTACCCCGCGATGGAGGACTTTGCCCTCGATATCGTGATTGGCAAGGGTCCGGCGGCGCGCTCGATTCGCCTGGATATTCCCAAATTTACGCTGGTAGCGGCAACGACCCGCTCAGGCATGTTGACAGGCCCGTTGCGCGACCGCTTTGGCATTTCGTATCGCCTGGATTACTACACGGTCGAGGAGCTCGCGCAGATTGTGACGCGCTCGGCGACTATCCTGGGCGTGACGATCGATCATCCCAGTGCACTCGAGATCGGCTCGCGTTCGCGCGGTACGCCACGTCTTGCCAACCGCCTGCTCAAGCGCGTGCGCGACTATGCACAGGTGCGCGGCAACGGTCCCATCGAGCTCGATATCTGCCGCCAGGCGCTCGAGTTCTTCGAGATCGACGAGCTCGGTCTGGACTGGATGGATATTCGCATTTTGGAGACGCTTGCCAAGACGTTCTCCGGTCGTGCCGTGGGACTTACGACCCTTGCCAGCGCGGTGGGCGAGGACCCGGGCACGCTCGAGGATGTCTATGAGCCCTATTTGCTGCAGTGCGGGTTGATGATTCGTACGCCGCAGGGCCGTCAGGCAACCCTTCGCACCTTTGAGCACCTGGGGATTGAACCTACCGTCTAGGGCGCTTTGTTATGGCAGGCTGTTAGCATATCGCTGGGCATCGGGTAAACATATCGCCGTTCATCGGTTATGGGCGTTTTACTGTTGCGCGCCCGTGCTATGCTGAATTGGTCTTTTTCTCATTCGGTAACGAAAGGACCGCCCATGCCTACTGACATCGAAATCGCACGTTCTGTCACGCCGCTGCCTATTACCGAGGTGGCCAAGAACGCCGGCGTCGACGTTAAGCACCTTATTCCGTACGGCTTCGACAAGGCTAAGGTCGACTATTCACTGCTCAACGAGCCGACTGATCACCAGGCCAAGCTCGTCCTCGTGACCGCTATCAACCCAACGCCTGCGGGCGAGGGCAAGACCACCACGACCATCGGTCTGGCCGATGGCCTGCGTCGTCGCGGCGTCAAGAGTGCCGTGGCCCTGCGCGAGCCTTCGCTCGGCCCCGTCTTTGGCGTTAAGGGCGGTGCTGCCGGCGGCGGCTGGGCTCAGGTCATCCCCATGGAGGATATCAACCTGCACTTTACCGGCGACTTCCACGCTATCGGTGCCGCCAATAACCTGCTGGCCGCCATGCTCGACAACCATATTCAGCAGGGCAACCAGCTCGGTATTGACGTTAAGCGCATCACTTGGAAGCGCGCCGTCGATATGAACGACCGTCAGCTGCGCCACGTCATCGACGGCATTGGCGGTAAGGCCCAGGGCGTGCCGCGCGAGGACGGCTTCGATATCACCGTCGCCTCCGAGGTCATGGCAATCCTGTGCCTGTCCACGAGCATCAACGATCTTAAGGAGCGCTTGGGCGAGATCGTTGTCGGCTACAGCTATGCCGGCGAGCCCGTCCGTGCCCGCGACCTCAAGGCCCAGGGTGCCATGGCCGCGTTGCTTAAGGACGCGCTCAAGCCCAATCTGGTGCAAACGCTCGAGGGCACGCCCGCGTTTGTCCACGGCGGTCCCTTCGCCAACATTGCCCACGGCTGCAACTCTATCATGGCCACGCGTATGGCGATGCGCTTTGGCGATGTTGCCATTACCGAGGCCGGCTTTGGCGCCGACCTGGGTGCCGAGAAGTTCCTCGATATCAAGTGCCGCATGACGGGCGTTCGCCCCAGCGCCGTCGTGATCGTCGCTACCGCTCGTGCGCTTAAGTACAACGGTGGCGTCGCCAAGGCCGATCTCAACGAGGAGAACCTCGAGGCACTCAAGGCTGGCATGCCCAACCTGTTGCGTCACGTCGACAACATCCAGAACGTATATGGTCTGCCCTGCGTGGTCGCCATCAATCGCTTCCCGACGGACGCCGAGGCCGAGCTTGCTCTCATCGAGTCCGAGTGCCAGAAGCTCGGCGTCAACGTTAAGCTTTCCGAGGTCTGGGCCAAGGGCGGCGAGGGCGCGCTCGAGCTTGCCGATGAGGTCATGCGTCTGATTGAGCAGCCGAGCGAGCTCAAGTTTGCCTATGAGGACGGCGCTGATGTCGCTGATGCCCTCGAGGCCGTTGCCACCAAGGTCTACCGCGCCGACGGCGTTGACTTTACGCCGGCCGCCAAGCGCCAGCTCGCCGAGCTGCGCGAGAATGGCTTTGGCAACCTGCCGGTGTGCGTCGCCAAGACGCAGTACAGCTTTAGCGACAACGCCAAGGCCTTGGGCGCTCCCGAGAACTTCCGCATCACCGTGCGTGAGCTCAAGGTTTCTGCCGGCGCCCACTTTGTGGTCGCGCTGACCGGCAGTGTTCTGACCATGCCTGGTCTACCCAAGGTGCCCGCGGCCGAAAACATCGACGTCGACAACGACGGCAACATCACCGGCCTGTTCTAAGCCTGCTGTCCATAGCTGCTAGCCCGCCCCGCCGCGCCCACAAGGCACGGCGGGGCTTTTTGATCCTTAGGCCCGCGCATGTCTTGTAGATACCGACGGACTCTGCCCGTCATAGGCTTTTGCGCGGGTAGAATGCATGGATAACTTGATGCTCACGCGCGACGGAAAGGAATCGTTGCATGGATCAGGACAAGACAACCTTGATGGGCGGCTACGGTTCCGCGCGGGCTGGCGATAGCGCCGATGCGACCCGCGTTGTTCCCAACCCCGGTTATACCGACCCCGCCGCGACGCAGCCTTCTGCCGAGCCCACCCGGGTTATGGGCTATGGCGACACGGCGCAGGATTCTTACGCTACATCTTCGCAAGGCCCCTATGGCAACGCAGCTCCGGATCCGTTTGATTACGCACCGCAGGATTCTTATGCTGCCTCGACGCCGAATCCCTATGACAACCTGCCGCAGAATCCCATTCCGCAGCCTCAGCAGACGACGTATATGCCTCGCACGGCGCAGCCTCGCTACGAGTCGCACGAGCCGTATCGCGAGTACCCCAAGTCGATTCCGCAATATGGCGAGGACGAGGAGAAGAGACCGTCGCGTTCGTCGAGCGTGATCAAGAAGATCCTCATCGTGCTGGCGATTTTCTTTGCGCTGTCGGTTGTGTTTGCCATCGTGTCGGGCATGCTCAACAAGCGAGGGAGTTCAACGGCCGATACCGCTGCCGAACAAACCGAGTTCGCCTCGTCTAGCACCGTCGATCTGACCGATATCCCGGGACAGTACTGGTCCAACGCCAAGAAGCTCCTCAAGTCGCGCGGAGCCGACCTTTCGAACGCCGTGATCCTGGCCGACGATGGCTCAACGCCCGTCATCGATTCCAACTGGGTTGTTACGAATGCCTACTATAACGACAACGGCAACCTGGAGATTCAGCTCACGCACAAGAACAGCTATGGCAATTCGTCCGGTGGCCAAAGCGGTACCGACAGCTCGAGCTCCAACACGCTGGAGGACCTGAGCAACAAGGCGCAGGAATTGGGAGACAAGGCGCAAGAGCTGGGCGATACAGCCCAAAACCTCGGCGATACTGCTCAGAATCTGGGCGGCATGGCGACGGATGCCTGGAACGCCCTGCAAAACGGCATCTCGGGCGCGCAGGGAAACTAGCTGTTAAGTGGGCTACAGCTGCTCGGCCGGACGGTCGGGCGAGCTAAAGCCCGAATCAAACGTGACGACGCACGAGACATCGGGCCGGCGCTCGTGCACGATGCGCGTGACGAGCTCCAGCAGCTCCTCGTCGGATATGTCAAAGCCGTCGGGACGCACCAGGTCAAACGAAACGAACCCGTCGTGCTCGTGCAGGTCGTGGATGGAGAGCGCGGGATCGATCTGCATGACGCCGCGCTTGACCCAGCCGCGCAGGTCGTCGCCGGTGGTGGCGATGGGGTCGCAGTGCAGCGTGATACCAATGCCCATCTGGCGCTTGATGTCGTGCTCGATGGTGTCCAGAATCTCGTGGTGCTCAAACGCGTCGCCCTCGCCGGGCATCTCCACGTGGGCGCTGGCAAACTGACGACCGGGGCCGTAGTCGTGCACCATCAGGTCGTGTGTGCCCAAGACCTGCGGATAGGACATGATCTTGTCGCGGATTGCTTGGACGAGCTTGGGGTCGGGCGCTTGCCCCAGCAACGGGCTGATGGCGTCGCGCACTAGGCTCATGCCGCTGATGCAGATGAAGATGCCCACACCCAGGCCTGCCCAGCCATCGAGGTCAAAGCCGGTCGTCTGCGAAATAAGCGCCGCCACCAAGACCGAGCCCGAGGTGATGACGTCGTTTTTGGAGTCCTGCGCCGTGGCGATGAGCGTTTCGGAATCGATGCGGTTACCCAGCGTGCGGTTGAACGCGGCCATCCAGAGCTTTACGAGCATGGACGTAGCCAGTGCCGCAAGGGAAATGAACGTGTAAGCGGTGGGGGAAGGCTTGATGATCTTGGTGACCGACTCGAGGATCAGATTGATGCCGACGGCGCAAACCAGGACGGCGACGAACAGGCCGGCTAGGTACTCATAGCGACCGTGGCCATAGGGGTGGCCTTCGTCTGCCGGGCGGCTGGCAAGGCGGAACCCGAGCAGACTCACGATGTTGCTCGAGGCATCGGAGAGGTTGTTGAAAGCGTCGGCGATGAGGGAGACGGAACCGGCGAGCAGGCCCGCGATGCCCTTGGCCAGGCACAGGGTGATGTTGAGGCCAATGCAGATGAGGCTTGCGGCAAAACCCGCGTTGGTGCGGCAAGATGCATCGACCGGCTCGTCCTCGCTGCCGGGAACAAGCGTATGTACCAGCCGATTTACAAATAGCATAGCGGTCGTCCTCACAATCATGTTTAAGGGGATAGTGTAGCTCGCGCGGGGGCGCCGTGCACCGATGCTCAGAAAATGCAGCAATAGTCTGCCGGTGCTAACGAACGAGCCTTCTCGTCTGCCTGGGTGGTCCATTTTGGGCCACATGGGTATGGGCATGTGCCTGCTTGCTCGACATACTTAATGTCGACAGCCCCTGTGCAAAGGAGGACGTTTCCATGGACGAGATGTTTGCCATTAAATGTCAAAACTGCGGCGGCCCTATGTACTCGCACCAGGCTAAGCGCAGCTTTGAGTGCGCCTATTGCGGCACGGTGGTTCCGTGGCAGGCGGACGCCGGAGAGCCCAAGAGCGCTTTGGGTATTCGCCATACGCCGTTGACGGTGGTGGATGGACTGCTCAAACTCACGCATGTGTCGCAACTCGAGCGCCCGCAGGACCCGGACTGGTATTTCTTCAATGTGCACTGGCGCAATCAGTCGGTCCTGGAACATCTGCTGTGGGAGGATCGCGGCACGGCGCAGGAGTTCCAAGAGGCCACGCATGTGAGCATTCCTTGCCCCTTCTGCGGAGCGTCCTTTGAGGGCGAGTCAACGCAGCGTGTGTTTGAGTGCCCGTCCTGCGGCAATAAGATTGGCATTGCGGACCTGCTCAAGCCGGGGACGTTTAGCAAGCGCCTGACCATGGGCGTTGGTGCGGAGTATGTGCCCGAGCAGGGTATTCCCTGCGAAATCTCGCCGCAGCAGGCACGTGCCAACGCGCTGCAGCTGGTGCGCCAGTATCCGGATGCCTTTGCCGGGCACGACGTGGAAGACGCGATCCAAAACGACATGATGCTCTTCTATTTCCCCATGGCGCTGGCGGACTTGCGCATGATGGCGAGCTTCCCGGGCAAGGGCCTGAGCAAGGAGGCCTTGGTGTACTACGAGGTGCTCGACTGGGCATACCCCAGGGCAAACTACCTGGACGTTCGCCTCATGGGCATTTTGGAGCCGTGGGACTTTGCCAAGGTCGGTCCGTTCGATCCCGCCATGCAGGAAGGTGACTTTCGCGTTGTCTCAGTCGATGCGTCTACCAAGGACCAGGTGGTCATTGATAAGTTGGCGCTCGACGTTGCGGGCAACGACGCCGAGGCTGTACTGGGGCTCAATAAAAAGAGCATTCGCATGTGGGCGCGCAAGGCCCGCAAACATAAGGACGGCCTGGTGATGGTGCCGGTCTACTTTGTCGATCGTCCTGCCTCGGATAGTCGCGATGGCGAACAGGTGCGCATCGCCGTGAACGGCCAGACGGGCCGCGCGGCTGCGGTAGTGTTTAGTGACAAGCGCGAAACGCATATCGTGGCGTCGCTCAGCCCGAGCCTGCATCTGTCCGGTGAGAGCACCGTGCACGCCACGCCCGTCGAGGTCAAATACGTTAAATCGCCCTTCCTGTACCAGATCGTGCGCCGTGGAGGCGGCGAGCAACCGCGCCAGGTTGCAGCGGTTGCCGAGGGTTCCTACCGAGAAGAAAAGCCCAAACGCCGCGGTCTGCTGGGTGCGCTATTTGGGAAGTAGGGGAGTAGCACCGGTTGTTGCCGTAAGGTGATGGCCGGGGGTGCGGGGCAGCTCTCAGGAGTGCGGGCTGCCGTCTGATTGTTTGAGGGTGCCAGATGTAAATAAACAGTGGAGCGGCTGCAAAAGAGCCTCCTCACTGGGTAAAATCAGGTTGTGCCGCGGAACCCGCTCCTCAGCTAGTCACACTTCGGAAGCGTGGGCAACGCAGGTATTATCGTCTAAAGGGCCGGCTGCAACCGGCCCTTTTCTGTGGCAGCCAATGGACCCACATCAGACGAAGGCCGCGTCTTTGCCTGTCAGGTCACGCTCGCCAGCCACGGCTAGAATGTCGTTGCCGGCGTCCATGACCGGTATTGTTTCGTAGCGTGCGTCGCAACCGCGAGTGCGCCTGCGACGGCTGCGGTGGCTTCGGTCGCAACGTGCTGCTACCCTTGCGTTTCGCCATTAGTCGCTTCGTTGATGGCGCGGTACTCGGCGCTTAGTTCGCGCGCCAGCTCTTCCTTGCTTGGAAGATACGGCAGGTATTTGGCGGCAAACACTTGGTCGTTGTCTTCGGGCAGCGTGTACTCGACAATCGAATCGCTTTTGTCCGCGCAGAGCACGATGCCTATGGGCGGATTGTCGCCTTCGTTCATGAGCTCGCGCGTGTAGTAGTTCACATACATTTGCATCTGGCCCAGGTCCTGATGCGTAAGGTCGTCCGTCTTAAGGTCGATGAGCACGAAGCAGCGCATCAGATAGTTGTAAAAAACAAGGTCAATATAGAAATGGCGCCCATCAAAGGCGATGCGCTTTTGGCGCGCCTCGAAAGCGAAACCACGGCCAAGCTCCAGCAGGAACTTCTGAAGATGCGTGATGAGCGCCTGCTCTAGATCGCTCTCGCGAAACGCGGCATCGTCCGAGAAACCCAAAAACTCCAGTACATATGGGTCGCGGATGATATCCTCGGGGCGACGAGCCGGGGCACTCTTTTGGATTTCCTGGGTGACGGCCTCTTTGTCCTTGCTGGCAAGTGGGCGCTCGCGGAACATGGTGTTGATCTGGCGCTCGAGCTGACGCGTGCTCCAACGAGAATCGGCGCATTCGTTCATGTACCAGGCGCGAGCATCAGGGTCGGGAATGCGCATCAACCTGCGGTAATGAGTCCAGCTCAATTCGCTACGCAGTGCGTCGCGAATTGGAAACGCAAGAAAGAACTGACGCATATTGCGAAGGTTTGCGATGCCAAAGCCTCTTCCGAAATCCGCGGTAAGCCTTCTGGAGAGGCCTGCAATCAATGCCTCTCCATATGCTGCGCGCCCCTCTCCGCCCTGTTCATCAACAATACTCTTGCCGATCTCCCAATATGCCTCAACCATCGCAAAGTTAACGGCGGTATAGGCCTTGTCGCGAGCGGCGTTGAGAATCGAGGAGACCTGCTTGTAAAAACCTTCGGGCACGATTGCCGATTCTCCACGGTTTACCAGTTCGCCCATCACTGTCGCCCCACTTTCCTCTTGTGGAATGCATCTTTATCGAATTTAGTTTAAAGCCTCGCGCGGACACGAATTACTGTGCTGTTTGGCACCTTCGCATGGGGCCTTGCGGTGACTAAAATGTGACCATAGAGACAGTTTTAGCGAACCCCACGGGAGTGACGCGTATGGACAACAACACGCTGCTATTCCAGGACAAAGGTTCGGGTAGCTTTAAAGACGTTAAGATCTACCCCAATCGTATCGAGGTGCTCAAGAAGGGCACTTTTGGCGGCAAGCACACCGAGATTGTTTATCTTAAGGACATTACGGGCGTCAATAGAATCAAAGGCCGCGATGTTTTTCTGCGCAATCGTCTGTTGACCGCTTGCGTCTTTA
This sequence comes from Collinsella aerofaciens, assembly GCA_008671135.1. GTDB lineage: Bacteria > Actinomycetota > Coriobacteriia > Coriobacteriales > Coriobacteriaceae > Collinsella > Collinsella aerofaciens_J. The sequence continues at coordinate 44,971 of RQAP01000027.1, read as the reverse complement.
GCCTGAACAGCCGTGCGAAGGCCCAGGAGTTTGTTAACGCGCTGAACATGGTGATGTAGCCGATAGCGGCGTTCGGGCCAAGGTAAAAACCGGGGGCACAGAACGGTGCTCTGCGCCCCCGATTGAGTCGATGTGTCTAAAAGGCCGGCTTGCCTATTCGACAACGTCCTCGTTGTTTTCACTGTCACTGGCAAGCATCGCCGCGCCGGCGACCGTTGTCGCCACGGCGGCGGCAGCGAGCCCGGCGGCAACGCCAGAGCTGTCGCCCGTGTCGGCGAGCTTTCCGCCCGAGCCCTTGCCCTTGTTGCCCTTACCGTTCTTATCAGCGCTGCCTGCGTTGGAACCCGTGCCGCTGCCGGTGCCGGCGCCGGCAGCACTGTCCGAGGCCGCTACGGTAAAGCTTGCGGCTCCGTCGCTGGCGAGCGTGTAGTTCTGCGCCGCGTTGCCCAAGAGACCGTTCACGCGCACCCAGTACGTTCCTGCGGCAAATGTTTCGCCCTCGGCCATTGCTGTGCCCGGAGCGCCGTTCGCGTCGTGCACAAACTCGAGCTGGGCCGTGCAGGCATCGGTTTCGAGCTTGCCCTCGAGTGATGCCGCAATCTTGGCGCGCACGTCTTCGCCGGCCTTAAGGCCTTCGAGTCCCTCAAAATGGGGCGTCAGCGCGCGTGGATCGATATCGATGGGTACGGAGCCCTGCAGCCCCGTAACGGTCTCGTTGCCCAGGGCGTCGACATCCACGTATTCAATGGCAAACGCATGGCCCGAAGCTGTCGCGTTGAGCGCGTTGCTGCTGTTAACGAGGCGGAAACGGCCCTCGCCAACGGTCTTGCCATCCTGGAATGAGGCATCGCTCAGCGAGTCGCCGTACGTCATGCGCATGCGGGTCGGGAGATAGTACGGGAGATAGTACGAAGCCGTCTGCTTGTGCTCCGTATCGTAATTGCGCTGATAGATGCTCCGGGCCAGCGCCGCATCAACAAAGTCGGATGCGATGATGCCAATGTGCTTGAGGTAATCTGACTTTGTATCCTCAATGCCGCTGGGATTGATGTACGGGCTCTTATACAGATGCTCGTTGACTACTCGTGCCGAGGTAAAAGGATTGCCTCCGTGCGACAAGCCCGTGCAGCTGGTGTAGTTGATAGACCAGCAACGCTCCAGGACTTTCTCCTTGGCCCCGTTATCGTCCTCGACATCTACCTCGTTGCGCGTGCGCCCGGACGTTTCCTTCAGCGCATTATCGACCCAGCTGAGCTTGTCGGTTCCCGTGAGTTTGTACTTGTCCTGGGCGTATACCTTGGTGCAATAGGGCTCTTTGTCGCCTGTTTCCCCCGCGGCTTCAAAGCCCCGCGCGTCTTGGACGAGACACATGGAACTGCTGTCGGTGTGCACTGCGATTTTGTTATCCCATTCGGTGAGGTCGAGTCCCCACGTGTGGCCGCTTGCGCTGTCGCCGTCGAGTCCAAATCGACGTAGCAGGACGATCTTTCCGCGCACCTCGCCCAGTGTGGGAACGCGGCTCGACGTATAGAACAGTTTGGGGTTGTCGTCCAAAACCTTGGCGAAAGCCGTCGTAACACTTTCGTCGGTAGCCTCGTCGTTGCCTCGTGATACAAGCATGATGAGCGCTTCTGTCGGGTTTTCGTTCAAAAACGTTTTGAAGTAGCCTATGACATCGGAAAGATGCAAAAAGTACGCGTCTTTTTTGAGCAGGTAGTACATCCCATGGTCGATGCCAGGGTTGTCGCCCTTTCCGAGCCGGATATCAAAATAGCGAATGCCTTCGAGCAACTGCGTGGGAATGTAATCCTGCTGGCATTTTACTTGCGAGGATTGGGGCTCAGTGTCGTTGTCCACGCTGCAGGTGCCCGAATCGTGCGTGCCCGGGATGCTCAGCTCGTCGAGGAACTTGTTGTCCTCGACGTATTTCATCCAACATGGTCCGTCGACGTAGCTGCTGTACGTAATCCAGTCGAGGCTGCTAACCGTGGCATCGTTCTTTTTCATGTCGTAACCGATAAGTTCGAGCTCCCACGGAATGCTCTTACTCTTACTCTTATGACAGATCTTATTGTTGTCCTGGTCTTCGCCGTTCGATTCTATTGCCAGGTACTTAATGTCTTTTTTCTCGGTTTCTTTCTCGACCGTGCGGTCTCGGATGATATAGGTTCCGTTTGATTGACGCTCGAACGCAAAAGAGCGGCTGGGCTTGCCGTCATGCTCGCCACTCCATACGTGGATGACCTTTCCGTCTTTGTCCGAGTCGCCATCGACCGACCAAATGCTGTAGCCCGTCTTTTTATGCTCTTCGAAATTGAGCAAGGTGCGGATAGCATACCAGTTTGTATCGTCATTCTTGGTCGTTACGTTCTCAAGGATGAGCTTGCTGGATGTGCCGTCATTAAACAGATGGCAGACGTTGCCGATGACGTTGCCGTCTTCGTTAACGCTTGCGGTACGAAAATAGCCCGCGGGGCGAAGGCGAATGACGAAATTGTCGAGGCTGACCGACGCTGTGGCAGCGTCGTCTGCAAATGCCGCTCGTGGGCCAATGCCCAATGCCGCGGTTTCGGGCAGGCTTGCAAGTGGCGACAACGCCGCGAGTCCAAGGCCCAACGTAAATGCTCGGCGGCTGATGGCGTGGTGTTCGGTCATAACTTCTCCATTCGTAGAGTGCGGTTATGCGATAGTTTTGGTCACTATACTGCTCAGATGTTTAAAGATGCTGGTTTAATTGTCTGCGCGGCGCAATAAATCGGCGGGCGGACGTGTTGGGGTGCTTGTCGTTTTCGTACTGTTGCTACATTTGGAGCGGTTCCGGCGTCCGGCATCCTCGCGTTCGTTGGCTACCGGCATAAGAAAGGGAGGGTCGGTTTACCGGCCCTCCCTGGGTACGAAGCGCTGGGGTACCGTCGCTTGTTTGCACTGCGCCCGTGTTTCCCGCTGCGCTCGCCAGTTACTTAGCGCTTGATCTCGATATCGTCGAGCTTGACGTCCATGGCCTCGGTCTTGGCCTCGGCGATGTCGTCGGCAAATTCCAGAGACTTCATCATGGTCTCGACGGCGTCCTTGTGCTCCTCGACGTTGTCGATGCGCACATACACGCTGCCACCGTCAACGTCGGTGAAGTACTCGGTCGTCACGCCGCCCGAGTGTGTAAAGTAGGCGTTGCGCCAGGTCTTGCCGTTGTACTTGACGGGGTCATTCTCGGTCCACTCAAAGCTGGCATTCCACTTTGCCTCGTAGTCGAACAGTTCATCGGCGTTCTTGTCAGAGTCGAAGACGGGGATGAAGCGATCGCTGGCGTGCTCGCTCTCGGTGAACTTAAACTGGGCCCTATCGGCCGTGTCGCCGGCAACGTCGGTGATCTCGACGTCCTCGGGGACCTCGACCTTAAACCAAATGAAGTCGGTCCTCATGTCCACGGCTGGCTTTTCTGCTCCGCCGCCACCTCCACTGCCGGTAGCGCCGCCGCTGCCACCGCAGCCCACCAGGGCAACCGCGGCAAAGAGACTGATGCAGAGGGTGAGAATCGCAAAGGCCTTCTTTTTCATGGTCGTGTCCTCCTCGATCTGTAACCGCCCATGGATTACCTGCCTTTACTGTACGCGTGGACGGCTCGCTAGGGTGGGCCATGTGTCCCATTCTGGGGGCTGGAATTGCGCCGACAAGTGGCAATATGTGCGGTCGCAAAAGAGGGGAGGGCCGATGCTGTCGGCCCTCCCCGGGTTGGGCGCCCGTTGTTTTAATGGGGCGCATGTGCGCGGGTGCGCGTAGGCGCGTGCGGGTGTCCCGTTACTTGATCTCGATGCTCGAAATCTCGACTTCGCGTGCCTCGGAAACTGCCTCTTCCATGTCATCGGGGAACTCGATGGAGTTGAGGAGTGCCTCGGCTTCTTTCTTGTGCTGGTCGAAGTTCGAGATGAGGACGTAGACGCTTCCCGGCTCAACATCGGTAAAAAGCATGGTTGAGATGCCGCTGTTGTCCTCGTATGTTCCGACGAGCCACGTCCTGCCGTTATACTCGACGGACCCGCCATCCTTCCACTGGAACGTATCCCCCTTCTTTTCCGCCTGGTCGGCGTGGGATTCCTCGGCCGTCAGCGCTTTTTCCAAACGGGGATAAAGCGATCGGCCGAGGCGTTCTCGTCTTCGGGGAAGGTGAGCTGGACCCTGTCGGCATTCTTGCCGGCAGAGTCGCTTACGCCGACGCCCTCGGGCATCTCGACCTTAAACCAGATGCAGTCGGTCTTCTTGGCGACGGGGGCCTTTTCCTTGCTCTCGCTCTTGGGGGCGCTGCCGCCGCCCGATGCGCTCCCGCCGCAGCCCACAAGGGCGAGCGCGGCAAAGAGGGCGATGCAAAGGGAAAGGATTGATAGGGTCTTTTTCATCATGGTGGCGTCCTCCTTGTCTGCTGATGACATCACGGCGCCGCATGCTGTTGGGGTACTGATTGCGCTGGCGGCGGATGTCTCTGTGTACTGTGCGACTTATGCCTCCGTTCATCGCTTGTGGCCGTTGCGCGGCCGTTCCCCAACGGGTTCCTTACTGGCCGTTCCCCAACGGGTTCCTTACTTATAGATATGCCCCAGCTTGTGCTGCTTGGGAGTCTCGAAAGGTGGGCCATGTGTCCCATGTTTGCGTTGGCATGGCCTATCGTGTGCCATAGAAATCCGCGATGGCCAGGTGCGCTGACGCTCGCGTACTTATGGGCTAGACTTAGCACCATTACGTGATCGATGCGGTCGGCCGGCGTCGGCCGCCCGACCGATATATATGACTTGAAGGTGCGTGTGCGTATGAGCCAAGAGATGATGGATAAAACCTGTCGCGGTTTTGCCGAGGCGCTGGCCGCGCGCGAGCCAGTTCCCGGTGGTGGCAGCGCGAGCGCTTTTGTGGGCGCGCTGGGCGCCTCGCTGTGCGGAATGGTTGCCCGCTACGGTGCGACCAATCCCGCGCTTGCTGATCGTGCGGATGACCTGACGCGTGCGTTTGCCCAGGCAGACGAGTTGGCGCAGGAGCTTGTGGGTCTGGTCGCCGAGGACGTTCGTGCGTACGGCCAGGTGTCCGCTGCGTACGGTATTCCGCGTGAGGACCCGGCCCGACCGGCTGCGATTCAGGATGCGCTGCATGTGGCCGCTATGCCGCCGTATCGCATTATGGATGCCTGCGGGCGCGCACTGGCGCTGCTCGAGGACATGGCCGACAAGGGTTCGCGTCAGCTGCTGTCCGATGTGGCGTGCGGCGCCGTATTCTGCCGCGCCGCCATGCAGGGCGCGAGCTTGACGCTCTTTGCGAACACCACGTCTATGAAGGATCGTGCACGCGCCGAGGAGCTCGAGACGGCGTGTGATGAGTTGCTCGACACATGGTTGCCGCGCGCCGATGCGCTGGCGCGCCGCGCCTCCGACGCTGCAAGAAAGAGGGGATAGCCATGGCTGAGCTACTGAAGGGTGCTCCCGTCGCCCGCGCTTTGACTGAGGAGCTCGCTGCCCGCTGCGCTGCGCTGCGCGAACGCGGTGTTGTTCCGACGCTTGCTATCGTGCGTGTGGGTGAACGCGAGGACGACCTATCCTACGAGCGCGGCGCCCTTAAACGCTGCGAAAAGGTTGGCATCGAGGCGCGTCGCGTGTTGCTTCCTGCCGGTGTTTCGCAAGACGAGCTGTTGACGGCCATCGAGGACATCAATGCCGACTCGGCTGTTCATGGCTGTCTGATGTTTCGCCCGCTGCCCGCCGGCCTTGACGAGAACGCCGTCGCCGCAGCGCTCGATCCCTCCAAGGACGTTGACTCCATGACGCCGGCTTCGCTGCTCACCACGCTTTCGGGGCGCGGCGAGGGTTTTGCCCCCTGCACAGCTGAAGCCGTGCTTGCTTTGCTGGATCATTACGGCGTTGAGCTGGACGGCGCCAAAGTTGCCGTGGTCGGACGCTCACTGGTAATTGGCCGCCCCGTTGCCGCCATGCTTACGGCGCGCAACGCAACCGTGACGACGTGCCATACGCATACGCGCGATCTTGCCGCCGAGTGCTGTGCTGCCGACATTGTGGTTGCCGCCGTTGGACGCGCGCGCACGATTGGCGCAGATGCGGTCCGCGAGGACCAGGCGATTATCGATGTTGGCATTAATTGGGACGAAGCCGCTGGCAAGCTGGTCGGCGACGTCGATTTTGATGCCGCGGAGCCGGTTGTTGGCGCAATCACCCCCGTGCCGGGTGGCGTGGGCGCCGTGACGACAGCAATTCTCGCCAAGCACGTGATCGAGGCGGCTGAGCGCGCGGTAAAATAGGCGTTTGGAGGCTGTTTAGGGGGTTGGTTAGATACCCCGTGGTCAAAAAATGCCAAATATGAGTACTGTTGCCAAGTTAGTCACATATGTTTGAGATCATTTTGGCTCTTTAGCGATAAGTAATATCGTTAAAGAGCCAATTTTATTGGACGTATGGGGAATTACTAGACTCAGTTTTTGGACAGGTGAGGATTCCCGGCGCCCGGAACAGTGCAATTTGCTGCCACTAAATTTGTGACAGTACTCATATTTGGCATTTTTTGACCACGGGGGCTGCCGAGGCCGTGGTTTCGCCTTTTTTGCGTCGAAGCGATACACTGTTGCCGTTTGATTTCTTCGCTCAAGGAGGATGCGCATGCCGTGCACAACGATTTTGGTTGGTAAGAACGCGAGCTACGACGGGTCGACGCTTGTCGCGCGTAACGAGGACTCGTCCAACGGGGTGTTTGAGCCCAAGCGCATGCGCGTAGTGCATCCCGACGAGCAGCCGCGCGTCTACACGAGCGTCCTGAGTCACCTGACCGTTGAACTGCCCGATAACCCCATGCGCTACACGAGCGTCCCCGATGTTGTCCCGGGCCACGGCATTTGGGCCGAGGCGGGCTTCAACGAGCTCAATGTTGGCATGTCCGCAACCGAGACGCTCACCACCAACGAGCGCGTTCGCGGCGCCGATCCGCTCGTGGACTACGTGCCCGCCAAGGGCAACGAGGGTGAGGACGGCTATGTGCCGGCGCAGCCTGGTGGCCTGGGCGAGGAGGACATGGTGACCCTGGTCCTGCCGTATGCCAAGTCCGCCCGCGACGGCGTCCGTATCCTGGGCGACCTGCTCGAGCGCTACGGCACCTACGAGAACAACGGCATCGCCTTTAGCGACGTGGACGAGATCTGGTGGCTCGAGACCATCGGCGGCCATCACTGGATCGCCAAGCGCGTGCCCGACGACGCCTATGTGACCATGCCCAACCAGCTGGGTATCGACAGCTTTGACCTGGATGACGCCGAGGGCGCCCAGGCCGACCACATGTGCTCCGCCGACTTGCGCGCCTGGATGGCCGAGTGGCATCTGGACCTGACGCTGGGCGTCGAGAGCGACGGCCCGGCTGCCGTCTTTAACCCGCGCGAGGCCTTTGGCTCGCACAGCGACAGCGACCATGTCTACAACACGCCGCGCGCCTGGTACATGCAGCGCTGCCTCAACCCCAGTGATGTGTGGGATGGCCCCGACGCCGACTACACGCCCGAGAGCGACGACATCCCCTGGAGCCGTGTGCCCGAGCGCAAAGTGACCATCGAGGACATTAAGTACGTACTCTCGAGCCACTACCAGGGCACGGAGTACGACTGCTACGGCAGTAAGGGCACGCCCGCCACGCGCGGCGCCTATCGCCCCATCGGCATCAACCGCAACAGCCAGCTCGCCGTGTTGCAGCTGCGCCCCTATGCGCAGCCGGCGTATCGCGCCGTGCAGTGGATGGCCTTTGGCTCCAACTCGTTTAACGCGCTGGTCCCGCTGTATGCCAACGTCGAGACCATGCCCGAGTACTATGCCGACACGCAGGCCCGCGTGACGTCCGAGAATTTCTATTGGGCAAATCGCCTGATCGGAGCCCTGGCCGACGTCCGCTTCCATGAGTGCGGCCGCGCTGTGGAGGACTATCAGGAGAAGGTCGGTGGCATGGGTCACAAGCAGATCCATGACGTCGACGCCGCTGTTGCCGCGCTACCCGAGGCCGATGTGCCCGCCGAGCTTGCCCGCGCCAACGAGGCCTTCGCCGAGCGTGTTCGCGTGGAGACCGATGCCCTGCTGGGCAAGGTGCTCTACACCACGAGCTGCGCCATGAAGAACTCTTTCGCGATGAATGACAACGTGAGGTAGGGATTTCCCGTCGATCGAATAGCGCTAAAACGCTTTGTCGCTTTCGCTCAATCTTGGGTACAAGAACGCCAATGCAGTTGTTTGTGATTGGAGATAACCATGGTTATGAAACTCGATCAGCTTGTTAACGGCGCCATTAACGTGGGCTTTGGCGCTGCCGCCGTTGCTGTCGAAGGCGGCAAGAAGGTCCTCGACGACCTTAACACCAAGGGCGAGCAGGTCCGCAAGGACACCGCCACCCCCGATATCGCCCGCAGTGTGTCCGACATGTTCGAGCAGGCCGGCGGTACCATCTCCGATCTGACCGAGCGCTTGGGCATGCAGGGCGAGACCGCGGCCCAGCGCGTGCTTGACGAGCTCATCCTTGCCCGGGTCCGCGTCATGACCGCCCCCGAGCGCACGGCCTTCCTGGCCCATGTGCGCGACATCGTCGATTCGGTCGAGGACAACGTGACCTCGGTGCCCGTCGAGTCCGTTGAGCCCGACGATGCGAAGGATACCGAAGAGGCCGAGTAGCAGCGCAGATGGCAGATTCCACCACCGATTACAACAATCTAGATCCTTTGGGTGACGAGGCGGCGGTTGTCGATGAGGTCGATGCCGCCGTCTCGGGCGCTCGCAAAAAGCCGCGCGCTGTCGATATGGTCCCCGAGGAGCCCGACGCGATGGCGCCGGACGAGGAATACCAGCTCACGCCGGCGGGTCGTCGCGAACGCATCGGGCAGATTGTTCGCCTGGTCAAAAAGTACCGTGTGTGGGATAACCTCACGCCGGTTCGCTTGCGCCGCCTGCTCGAGGAGCTCGGCCCCATGTTCGTCAAGATGGGGCAGATTCTGGCCAACCGGTCCGAGATTCTGCCGCAGCGCTTTTGCGATGAGCTGCGCCGTCTGCGTTCCGACGTGGAGCCGGTGCCGTACGAGGTAGTGCTCCGCTGCTTGGAAGAGGAATACGGCCTGCGTCTGGGGGAGATGTTCGATGCGATCGACCCCAACCCGCTCGGTAGCGCATCGCTCGCGCAGGTGCACCGCGCTCGTCTGGTGACGGGCGAGGACGTGGCCGTCAAGGTGCAGCGCCCCGGTGCGCAGCAGGTTATGGCACAGGACATCGATATCATCCGCTCGGTGGTGCGCATCGTTTCCAAGTTCGTCAACACCGATCAATTCGTTGATCTGCACGGCGTAGTCGAGGAGTTGTGGACCTCGTTTCGCGAGGAGACCAACTTTTTGGCCGAGGCAAAAAACCTCAACGACTTCTACGAGTTCCATAAGAGCGTTCATGGCGTGACGTGCCCTAAATCCTATCTGGACCTGTGCACCGAGCACGTGGTGGTTATGGACTACGTCGACGGCATTTCGATCGCCGATCCTGAACGCTTGGTGGCCGAGGGCTATGACTTGGAAAAGATCGGTGCCGCAATCGTCGAGGACTACTCGACGCAGGTGCTCGACGACGGCTTTTTCCATGCCGACCCGCATGCGGGAAACATCATCCTCAAGGACGGCATCGTTTACTTTATCGACTTGGGCATGGTCGGACGCATGTCGAGTCACGATCGCGGCATCGTCAAGGATATGATTTTCGCCGTGGCCGAGGGTGACGTGCCCAAGCTCAAGGATTCGCTCATGCGCTTCGCCGTAACGCGCGGCGACTCGGCCGAGCTTGACCATTCGGCCTTTTTGTCCGATTTGGACTTTATCGTCGCCGACTTTGCGGGCCTTGACCTGAAGGATCTTGATATCGGCGAGTTTTTGACCTCGTTGTTAAACCTCGCGCGTAAGAATGATGTTGAGCTGCCGAGCGTGGTAACGATGTTCGCGCGCGGCATGGTGACGCTCGAGGGTTTGCTGACCGAGTATATGCCCAACGTCAACATGATCCAGATTATCCAGACGCACATCAAAAACGAGAAGAGCGCCTATGCGCGCGCGCGTGATATGGGACGCGATCTTGCCGCGAGCAGCTATCGCGCGGCAAAAGGCTCGCTTGAGGCAGCCGAGTATCTGGGCTTGGCTTCGCGCATGCTCACGCGCGGCCAGCTTAAGGTGAACACGCAGATCATGAGCAGCGATAAGGCGCTGCGACAGCTAGGTGGGATTATCGACCGCATGTCGATGGCTATCGTTATCGCCGGTCTGTTTATCGGTTCGTCGGTGGTGTACTACGCGCGCATCGAGCCGGTTGTGTTTGGTATCCCAGTCATTGGCTTTATGGGCTACGTGAGCGCGCTGGTGCTGGCGCTTATGCTGGGTCGCAATATCTGGCTCAACAGCCACGGCGGCAAGCACTAGAGGCTGCGACCGTCACCGCATTCTCCTATCGCAAACAATAGCTTTTACCTTGGGCTTCGCCTGCGTGCGAGGCCCTTTTGCGTGATAGCATATTGACGGTTTTAATCGATGGCCTAGATGGTGGTGCGGAGACGCACGAATGCGCGGTTTTCCTGCGCGTTTGGGAGAATCGGGGTGCAAGTCCCCGGCTGTACCAGTAACCGTAATTCCTCTTGGCTCGGGATGTTCGCGTCGCAGATCGGACGGCGCGCCCGAGTCGTTAAGGTTAAGTCGGATCGCCTCCCATCTTGCATGCGGCTGCGGCGTATGCCGCCGGTGTGCATAGGGCTCTGGAGGAAAGGGGGACCCCGATGGGGGAACTCGAGCGCAACATGCGCGATGACGTGGGGCAGCTTCAAGGCAACGCTCCAAGTACAGACAGTAGGAGACAAATGGATATGTTTGAGGACGAGTGCCAGCGTGCCTCGCTTCGTCGCCGTGGCGTAATCGCGCGCGGCGTGGCAAAGCGCTGCCTGGTGGCATTCCTGGCCTTCGCGATGGCCTTCAGCACCACGCCGGCTCAGCTGTGGGCCGAGGGTGCCGAGGGCATTACCGACGCTGTGGCTCAGGCTACGACGCCAGGCGAGGACGCAGCGCTTGCGGGCGGTACCGCTGAGCAGAGCGGCGCCGAGGTTTCGGATTCCGGGAGCGCGCCTGCAGCTAGTGCCGCCACTACAGAGGCAGCAACTGGCGACGAAGGCTCGGCGACGGGGGAGAGCCCTGCCACGAGCGAGCGGTCTTCGACGGCATCCGCTGGCCAAGCAGGATCTGCCGCCGCGGCTGCCGTCCAGACAGAGAACCCGACAGAAACTGGCGATGTCGTCAAGAAGCAAATCGAGGTCTCGTTCTCAATTATCGGCACCGATGCCGACGGCAAGGCTCAGACCTGGGTGGCACCTACGCAGCTCAAGCTCGACGAGGGCGCGACGGCTGCGGATGCCTTCGTTAAGCTGCAGCAGAAGACGGGCTTTAAAGCGGATTACGAACCGAACACGGCATACGGCTTCTACCTCAAAAGCATCACGTCCCCGACAGATGGCCGCACGCTTGCCTACGATCCGACGACTAATGCCTTCTGGCAGCTGTTCGTCGACGGCGCGTCTTCCTCGGTTGGCGCGAGCAGCGTTAAGCTCGCCCCGGGGCAGAAGATTGAGTTTGCCTTTACGGGTGGTAGCGCATCCCCTGTCGTTAAGGATCAGGTTGCCGCAAATGTGACCGTCATTGGTCGCGATGCCCAGGGCAAGACTCAGACTTGGGTCGATAACGCGCAGTATGTGGTGACGTCCGGTTCGAGCGCACTTGACCTTACGAAGGTCGCGCTTGAGGCGAATGACATCGACGCCGTTGCTGCTGGCTCCTTCATTCTGAGCCTTAAGTACAACGGTGTTGAGCTGGGTACGCCCCAAGATTATTCGACCTATTGGCAGCTGTTCATCAACGGCAAGTCGAGCGACTACACGGCAGACAATGTCACCATTCATGCTGGCGATACCGTTACGTGGTTCTACGGTGGCTGGGGCGACAAGTTGCCGTCCGATTCCGTCCATGCTTCCGTTCAGGTCCTTGGTAAGGACAAGGACGGCAAGCAGCAGGTTTGGGCTTCGACGGGCCAGACGACTCTCAAGGCGGGCTCTACTGCCAAGGATCTCCTTGAGCAGACCGGTCTTACTCTCGATGCTGGCGAATCGTCTTGGGGCTGGTTCCTCAACGGCATTACTTCGCCGTTCGATAGTAAGTCCTATGGCTGGGATGCTGCGACTAATAGCTATTGGCGCTTCTATGTAAATGGCAAGTTCGCCGACGTTGGCGCCGGTGCCTATGAGCTCCAAGAGGGCGATGCCGTCACCTTTATGTATGGTGCTGACGCCGATGCCCTTCCTGGCCAGGTTCTTGGGTCTGTCGATGTTATCGGTCCCGATGTCAACGGCAACAATACTCGCTGGGGCTCGGCAAGCAATGTTTCCCTGCCCGAGGGCTCTACGGCTCAGAACCTTATTGAGACGGTCCTGAAGGCCAAGGGCATTACGTACAACGGCTCCCAGAGTGGTGAGTACTGGTTCCTCAATTCCATCAACTCGCCGTTCGATCACAAGCCGTATGCCTGGGATGCTGCGACCAATAAATATTGGCATCTGTATATCAACGGAGAGTCCTCATCTCTCTGTGCCAACCAGGTCACGCTCAAGAGCGGCGGCAAGGTTACATTTGCCTACACCACCGAAAAATCGCCCATGCCCGATCCCGACAAGATTGTCGTGGACCCGAGTGCGACGACTCCTAATTGGGATGCCGAGTGGGCCGGCTACGGCAACAGTGGCAACGGTTCGACCGTAACGGATGCCAAGACGCCTGCGCAGGCCGCCGGTCTTAAGTGGGCCTTCGATTGGAAGGCCGAGTCTGGCCAGCAGTATGCCAACTGCAGCGAGCCTGTCATCGCTAACGGCTTTGTGTACATCGCGACCGAGAACGAGCTCATTAAGATCGATTCGTCCACGGGCAAAAAGGTTGCCTCTGCGCCGCTTGCCTCTAAGGTGAGCTATACCTCTCGCCCGATCTATACCAATGGCCTTATCATCGTTCCGCTCAACGGCGGTGCGGTCCAGGCGATTACTGCAGACAAGCTGATCTGCAAGTGGCTGTCGCCTGGTTTGACGGACTTGACGCAGAGCTCCTGCACCGTCGTTTCGGACGGCGAGTACGTCTATGTAGGCTCGGTCGATATTTCGTATGACGAGAATTACAACGCGACCTACGGCAACGGCTCCTTTATGCGCATTAAGATTGCCACGGGCGAAGTTTCTTGGCAGAACATTGACGCTTCCGAGGGCTATTACTGGACTGGTGCGGCTTTGACGGATAAGTATGCCATCGTTCCTACGAGCGCGGGCACGCTTAAGTGCATTGATAAGACGACGGGCGATGTCGTTTCGACCATGAAGCTCGGCGCTCTCGCGAACGCCGACTGTGTCGCCGATCCGTCCAATGGTTCGACCTTCTATCAGATGACGCACGATGGAAAGCTCCATGTGATTTCGCTTTCGGCGAAGGGCGTACTGAGCGAGCAGAAGACGGTTGATCTGGGCCTTACGAATAATCTGAGCGCCCCTGCGGTGTCTGGTGACAATCTGATTGTCGGCGGACAGACGGCTACGGGCTCTGCTCTGGCTCTCTATAACCTGAAGACGGGTAAGACCACGATGGTCGCTGCTGCCGACGGCAAGGCGCTGCCGGCTGGCCTCAACGGTATTGCTGCTACTCCGTTGGTGAGTGTTCGGGGCGGCAAGACCTATGTGTACTTCACCGTTAACAGCGCGGATAGCAAGGATTACGTCAACTACTCTGCTGGTGGTGGCGTGTATCGCTATACGCTCGGCGATGCAGAGGCGACGCAGATTTATGATGCGGCTGGCCATTACCAGCACTGCGACTCTCCGGTCATTGCCGATGCATCTGGCAACCTGTACTACATCAATGACTCGGGCACGCTGTTTAAACTTGGAGCTGTCGAGTCTTGGACGGTTGCCTTTAATTCCAACGGCGGGTCTGCTTGCGACACTAAGTTTGTTGCTACGGCCGACGGCAAGCTGGTCAAGCCGGCCGATCCGACGCGCGATGGCTACACTTTCGGCGGTTGGTATACCGATGAGACTTGCACGCAGGCGTATGACTTCAGTACGCCGGTGATGGCCGACCTGACGCTGTATGCCAAGTGGACTAAGAATGCCGTTAACCCTGGCGGTAATGGCGGTTCAGGCTCCAATGGCGGTAATGGCGGCGCTGGTTCGAATGGCGGCGGCGGTTCTGGTACCGGTACTGGTTCCGGCGCTGGCGCGGGCTCTGGCTCCGGCTCGAAGGGCGGCGCTATTGCCCCGGGCCAGAAGCCGGTGACCAAGACGACGGTGTCGACCAAGACCGAGACCAAGGACAACAAGTCCGACAAGAAGTCTGACAAGAAGTCTGATAACAAGTCTGACAAGAAGGACGGCAAGTCCGACAAGAAGTCCGATTCCAAGTCCGATACGGGTGCTGTTTCCACGACCACTGCTAAGAAGTCCTCTAGTGCTTCCGAGCAGGAGACTGGCACCAATCCGCTCGCCATCGTTGGCATCGCCGCCGGCGTGATTGGCCTCGCGCTCATCGCCGTCTTCGTGCTGACCAAGCGCGGCAAGGGTGACGGTAATGCCCGATAAGCCCAAGGAGACCAGCGGGCAACAGCCCGACTCCTCGTTTATCCAGCTCGATGATCCAAAGCAAAAGGGCGCCGCTTCGGCGGCGTCCACCTCTCGTCGCAAGGCGCTCCTCGGCGTTCTGACTGCTGCATGCACCATTCTGATCGTCGTCTCGCTGGGTTTCGTCCATCCTTCCACAAGCGGTGCCTGGTCCATCGACTGGATCATTCAGACCGTGACGGGGGAGAGCGTCGTCACCAAGGACACCAAGGCGTCTGGCTCGACTACGACTTCGGGCGAGGCCAGTTCCAAGGATTCCAAGTCATCGAATGACGCAAAAGATGAGTTCAAGGGTTCGAACGACGGCAAGGACGATTCCGAGTCTTCGGACAAGGAATCGGACAAAAACTCGGATAGCAAGAAGTTCGAGGACCAGGACGGCAAGAAGTCTGGCGATAAATCCGCTGCCCAGAATACGGGAGCCGGCGATACTTCCAAGGTGTCTGGTGGTGCTTCTTCGGGCGGTGGCCAGTCGTCTAATGGAGCCTCATCCTCTAATGGTGGAAACGCCTCCTCGGGCGGCCAGAGCGGCTCGCAGGAGTCCAACTACGTTACGGTGACGGTTTCGGTCACATCGAGCTCTGTGGGCAATCCTGTGTCCTCTGGTGGCACCTTTACCTTTAACGAAGGCGCTACCGTCTACGATGCCCTGTGCGCGCTGGGCCTTTCTGTCAACGCACATGGCTCGTCGTACGGTACGTATGTCTCCGCGATTGGTGGTTTGGCCGAGAAACAGTACGGCGGCACGAGCGGCTGGATGTACTCCGTCAACGGCACAACACCCATGACGGCCTGCAGTAACTACGTTCTCTCCAATGGTGACAACGTCGTTTGGTATTACGTAACGGGCTAGAGGCCTCGACATAGCGCGCCAGACGGGCGGTTCGGACCAACATCCGGACCGCCCGTTTTTCATGCGAATGGGACTGGGTCGCCGGGTCTCTCGGCAAACAAAAAACCGGTTGGAACGGGAATTCCAACCGGTTATACATTCAAGCAAATAGCGAATCGACTACGACCGTGCGCCCTCGAGGAAAAAGCGGCGGCTGAAGTAGTTGTACCAGGTGACGAGGAACGTGGCGATGGCCTTCATGGCCTGGTAGCCGATGCTCAAAAACGTGACGCCCACAAACATGTACAGGTCGTTGAGGCCCAGGCCGATCACCGACAGGATGGTGAAGATCGTGAACTCGCGCTTGCGGCTCATGCCTTCGCGGTGGTCGAACACGTACTTCATGCTGAGCCAGTAGTTGACCACGACGGACGTGATAAACGAAACCGTGGTGCTCATCAAAAAGTCGAGGTGGAACAGCTCGACGAGCGCAATGAGCATGCCCCAGTCGATGCCAAAGGAGATAAGACCCACGACGGCAAACTTGAGGAACTGCTTGGTATGAGGTTGTGCCAGCGCCTTGCGCACGTAATCACATCCAATGCGTTGATGAATCGAGCAGAGGATACTTTAGAGCTTTTACAAGGGAAACGTAAGGTCTTTGCCAAGAACTATATGAACTCGCCAAATTTTCAAGAGCTAATCCGCAAACGTTGAAAATTTGCCCGTAAACGAGCGACACCCACGGACGATACTGCGCTGAGTGCGCGTCGTCCGTGGGCGCCGTAATGCTGCAGGGGTTTCGAGCTATTTTGTCTCGTCGCCCTCCAGGAAGATCTTTCGGGTCACAAAGTTGTAGACCATGACAAGCGCGGTGGCGCAGATCTTGGCGATATTGGCCTCGAGCCCCAGACCGGCGTTGAGTGCCAGCACGATACCGTCGTTGAGTGCCAGGCCGATCACGGACAGCACGACAAAGATAATGCACTCGCGGCGGCGGCTCATGCCTTCCTTGTGCGCAAACACGTACTTCATGCTGGCGACGTAATTAAAGATGAGCGAGACGATAAAGCCGCTGGTGTTGGCGATAAGGATGTTGAGGCCCAGACCGTAGTGGAGCAGATTCATAATGCCAAAGTCGATAACCGTGGCAATGACACCGACGACGCCAAATTTCATGATCTGCGCAAGGAGCTTTTGCATGGTACCTGCCTTGAGCTGGCGCCGAAGCGCCGCGGGGATGACAAACTTAGCAAGTTTAGCCAATCCCCGCGGGTGGTGCTAGGCGCGCTCCTCGATAGCACCGTTTCTATATGCATCGAGCAGCTGACGCAGGTCCTGGATTTGGCTGCGGATCTTGGCGCCAGTATCGGTGTCGCTCACCATGCGGCGACGGTCTGCTTGGTCAAAACGGTTGGTCTCGCTCTCGATGTCCACGTTGCGCGTGAGTGCCTCGGCAACCGTCGTAAAGGCCCGGTGCGACTTGAGGCGGCAGCCGCGCGAGCTCGAGATGAGCGTATAGCCGGCGATGCCCGTCTTGGGATGGTAAGCGCGGCAGAAGCCGCCATCGATGACCAGTAGCTTGCCCTCGGCGCGGATGGGCTGCTCATCCTTGGTGGTTTTAACGGGCGTGTGGCCGTTGATGATGTGGCCGGTCGGCGAGCATGCCATGGGCGCGACGCCAAACTCGCGCATGATATCATCGCAGACCGAGGGCGACTTGGTAAGCGTAAAGTACGGGTCCATCGGCTCGACCCAGGTGCTCTTATCGGCGATATAGGCGCGCTCAAAGGTACGCACCAGGCGTCCGCTGGCGGGCGAGTTAAAGCCAATCCACAGGTACCACATCCAGTCGAGAGCGTCGCGGTCGCCCACGCGCCAGGCGCGGCGGGCGATGTGGTCGCAAAAATCGAGATAATCGCGGCCAGCGTGCCAGGTGCCCAGACAGTTCATGCTGCTAAAGGTGCCGTCTTCGTTGAGCGGAACGCAGCCGTGGAAGAGCAGGTTGCCGTTGGCGACCTTGTACATCGAGCCGTGGGAATAGAGGAAATCGATATGGCGATGCAGGTGATCGGCGGTGACAAACTCGGACACGAGCTTGTCGATGATGTGCTGCTCCTGGGGCGTGAGCGTATAGGGGTCCGCCGGATCGACGGTGGGGAAGTCGTTGGTCGTGAGCGGCCACACGCTGCCGTCGGCGAGCGTGACCGTGCCGGTGTCGTGTTCGATCTTGTCGAGTAACAGGCGGTCGGTCATGTCGAACTCGGGGTGGCGCTGGATAATCTGGCCCTCGAGCTTAAAGAGCAGCACGTTGATGGCCTTGATCAGCGGGGTGATGGACTCACCGGCGGTGTAGGTGGCATCGGCAAAGGCAACAAGCTCACGCAGCGAGATGCCGTAGTCGTTCTCGAGGATCTCGTAGTTGTCGTAGCGTAAGTTGTTGCGCAATACCGTGGCGATGCAGGCGGGCTCACCGGCCGCAGCGCCCATCCACAGCAGGTCGTGGTTGCCCCACTGGATGTCGAGCGAATGGTAGGTGAGCAGGCGGTCCATAATCTTGGCCGCGCCGCCGCCTCGGTCGAAGATATCGCCCACCAGGTGCAGGTGGTCGACGGCCAGGCGCTTGATGAGCGAAGCGAGCGACTCGATAAAGTCGTCGGCGCTGGCGGTCTCCAGGATGGACTCCACGATGCGCTCGTGATAGCGCACGCGATAGTTGTTCTCGTCCGGGTGCGTGTGCAACAACTCGTCGATGATATAGGCGTAGTCGCGCGGGATGGCCTTACGCACCTTGGAGCGCGTGTAGCGGCTTGAAAGCGAGCGAGCGACCATGATGAGCTGGTCAAGCATCGTCTTGTACCAGGTGGGCGAGTCCTCGCGCTGGCTGCGGACCAGCTCGATCTTCTCGCGCGGGTAGTAGATGAGCGTACACAGCTCGCCCTTTTCGTCAAAGGTGAGCGTGTCGCCAAAGATCTCGTCGACATGCTCGCGCACGACGCCCGAGCAGTTGTTGAGGATGTGCATAAAGGCTTCGTACTCGCCGTGCACGTCGCTCATAAAATGCTCGGTGCCCTTGGGTAGGTTGAGGATGGCCGAGAGGTTGATAATCTCGGTAAATGCGGATTGTTCGGTGGGGAACTGTCTCGACAGCAGGCGCAGATACTTGAAGTCTTGCGGGTTGCGATCGAATGCGACCATGAAACACCTTCCGATGGGGCTGGTAAAACTGATAAACGGCGTCAAACGTTTATCAGTATGCGCCGCTTTTGTTTCGATTTTGCGCCAGCGGCTGAATTATCGGCTGAATGGTTTGGTAAATCGATTTAGTTGAGGTAGATATGGCGGTTGAGTGGAGACGACAGAGGGTGTTTTCTCAGATATTTATGCGTGGGGTCGGTGGAGACGATGGTGGTAAAGATGTTCGCTATTTTTGGTTCGATTTGGTAAATAGTGGACATATGTACCGTATGTAGGCTCACTGTGCGATAATTTGCGCAGCAATGAGTAAGGAGCCTCATATGAGTGATTTTGTCCTGACCTGTGAATCCGCCGCCGACCGAACCCGTGAGTTCTTTGCGTCGCGCAATATCCCTGTCGTGCGTTTTCATTACGAGATCGACGATGTTGTCTATACGGACGATCTGTATCAGTCGATTACGCCGGACGAGTTTTTTGCCCAGATTGCCGCGGGTGCCATGCCCAAGACGTCTCAGGTGAGCGTGGGTGAGTACGAGGAGTTTTGGGAGCCATTTGTTGCCGAGGGTAAAGACGTGCTGCACCTGACGTTGTCGTCGGGTATTTCGGGCACGTATGGATCGGCCTGCGTTGCGGCGCAGATGCTCGCGGATCGCTATCCCCAGGACGGCAAGGTGCGCGTCATCGATTCGCTGGCGGCGTCTTCGGGCTTTGGCCTGTTGCTGGAATATGCCGCCGACGTGCGCGATAGCGGGGCTTCACTCGACGAGACGGCTGCCTGGATCGAGGAGCACAAACTCAACCTGCACCACTGGTTCTTCTCGACCGATCTGTCGAGCTACCTACGAGGCGGTCGCATTTCGGCTGCGAGTGCGATCATCGGCACGGCGCTTAAGATTTGCCCGCTTATGACGGTCGATTGCGACGGCAAGCTGTCGCCACGTGAGAAGATTCGCACTAAGAAGCGCGCGATTTCCGAGATGGCTAAGACCATGATGGCACACGTGCAGGACGGTGCGGATTATTCGGGTAAGTGCATCATGTCGCACTCGGCGTGCCGCGAGGATGCCGAGGCAGTTGCGGCGCTGATTGAGGAACAGGTTCCGCAGCTTAAAGGCAAGATTGAGATCAATGACATCGGTACTCTGATTGGCTCGCATACCGGACCTGGTACGGTGGCGCTCTTCTTTATGGGCGACAAGCGCGTGGATTAATTTGCCCCATCACGTCGCTGCATGATTGCTCAAACGAAAACGGCCCGTCTCACGTTTGTGGGGCGGGCCTTGCTGTTGCGGCTAGCGTTTCTTTCCGCGGAAGAAAAAGCCGTGCAGTGACGGCTTGAGGCCGCGATTGGCGCGATGCTCCTCGACGCGCTCGTGGATCGAAGCGACGCGCTCGATGACTTCGTCGGGAATCGGCACGTCGGGATTCATGTTCTCGACCTGGCTGACTTCGGCGGCGGCGACCTGGTCGATAATGGGCACATCGTCGCGCGAGATGACAGGTGTGGCGTCTTCCTTCATCTTGCGATAACGCTGCATCATGTCGGTCTGTAGCTGCTGGGCCGAAGGCGGCGTCCAGATGATGGCGTTGGCGCCGGCGGCGATGGTCTCGCGGATGCTCTCTGGCGTCTTGCCGCCCGGCGCGATGAGCGGCAGGTTGGGATAGCGCTCGCGCAGCTCGCGTAGGACCTGGGGCGTGTTCTTGCCGGCGGCGATGTTGAGAATCTTGGCGCCGGCGCGCACCTTGGCGTGGGCATCGTCGTCGCAGCGAACGACCGTGGCGATGACGGGGATGTCGGCGATGTTGGTGATGTGCTCTACCATCTCGGCAGTAGCGGGGGAGTTGACCACGCAGCCCGCCGCGCCCTGCATCTCGGAGACGGCTGCCATCTGCACGGAGCGCTTACCGGTCGTAGTTCCGCCGCCCACGCCTACAAAGACCGGGCACTCGGCGACGGTCAGCAGCGCTTGCGTAATGGCGGGCTGCGGCGTGAAAGGGTAGACCGCAAAGACGGCATCGGCGTTGGAGTTGCGGATAACCGCGACGTCGGTGGTGTAAATGAGCGACTTGATGCGTCGGCCGAAGAGCGTAAAGCCGCTGGCCTCCTCGATCTCGTCGGGCATGCGAAGGGCAGCCTTGCGCAGGCGTCCGTCGATGGGCAGGGGCTCCATAGGGAGCAGGCCGTTGGGCGTGACGGCTACTTGGGGCTCGGTGAACTCGTCTGCGAGCTCGACCTCGGAAAAATCGACCGAGGCGACGATGTCCTCGTGCACCTCGGCGGGCACATCGATGGGAGCTTGGTCGTTTGCCGCCGCAGGCGTGTCGAAGGAGCTGGTGCCGACGAAGGCGTCGACGCGCTCATTTAGATCGTTGAGGGTATCCATGGAGGCTCGATTCTATGTGATGATGGCCGGCGCGATGCAGCCGGAATTGCGAATGCTAAATCGTTTGACGAGTTGATTTTTCCCCGCCGCGCCATCCGTTAGACCGAAGGGCCGGCGAACGTGAAGGAGCTGTGGTGGCGGGTATCGAGGTGCTATCTTGAAAGTCCCGTTTAAAAGAGAGGTGACGCGGTATGGAATTTTCGGCAATGTTGGGCTCGATTGGCCTATGCGTGGGCGCAATCGTAGCCGCCGCGGTCATCTACTTTGTGGTCACGGCCATTAAGGGCAAAAGGGCCGAACGCAAAGAGCGCGCGACGCTTAAACAACATCGTGACCAGCAGGGCAAACGCGCACAGAGATAGCTTGTTGAGTTTTGGATCCGTGCGCTAGCTGCGTTTTCGGATCAGGGCAATGTAGAAGCCCTCAAAGTCGCGGCTAGGCGGAATGGTGAGCGTGCCGGGCAGGCCGTTGGCGATGGCCGATACCTGACCCGCGGCGATGGCCTCGGTGAGAGCGTTGCTCTCGATATGCGGCTCCTCGCCGGCATCCTGGGCGCGGCGTGCTTCACTTTCGCTTGGCGTGCCGTCGAGGGGGATGAGCTCGCAGTCCATATGCTTGTCGAGGGCCTCTTGCAGGGCGTCCTCGTTTTCCTGCGGCAAGATTGAACAGGTCGAATAGACGAGCGTGCCGCCCGGTTTGAGGGCTCCCATGGCGCGGTCCAGAAGCGCGCGCTGCGAGCGGGCGCACTTGCTCAGCAACTGCTCGGTGAGGCCGCGCAGGCTTTTCTCGTTGCCACTGATGACGGTGCCCGTGCCGGTGCAGGGAGCGTCGAGCAGGATGCGGTCAAAGCGGAAGAACTCGTCGAGCTCGCGTGCGTCGATGCGCATGACGGGCACGTTTTTGGCACCTTGGCGGTGGAGGTTGGACTCAAGCTTTTCGGCGCGGGGAATGCTCATCTCGCAGGCCGTGAGGTGTGCCTGGCCCTGGGTGAGGGCGGCGATCTGCGTCGTCTTGCCGCCAGGGGCTGCGCACATGTCCAGGATGTCCTCGCCTGCCTGGGCGCCCAGGACCAACGGCGGCATCATGGACGACAGGCTCTGCAGATAGATCTTGCCGTCGCGGTAGATGTCGAGATCCCACAGATCGGAAACCTGGGCCTCGGGCAGGATAAAGGCGTCCGGGTACCAGGCGACGGGGTTGTGGGCGATGCCAGCGGCATCGAGCGCCGCAGCGATGTCCTCGGCGGTTGCCTTGAGCGTGTTGGCGCGCAGTGTGACCGGGCGTGTGACCGCGGCGCCGAAGCCCTCGATCATGAGCTCGGCATCGGCGGGCGCATAGGCGCCGGCGACCGTGTCGACCATAAAGCGCGGCAGGTCGGCGGCGCAGGGAAGGGCGGCAAGCTGGTCGGAAAGCTCGGTGGAGGCAAACTGCCTAAGCTTGAGATCGGGCTTAACCTGCTTTTTCTGCTTACGACGACGCGGCTTGGACATCCGTCTTTCCTTCCCGTCCCAAATTGACTACTTTCCGGGCACGCCGCTGCTGGCGTGCTTTAGTACTGGCTCTCGTGCTTGCTAAAGAAGTCGAAGCGCGGGGGCAGCGGCTTCACGCGGTGGTCGCCGGGCTTCTCGCCCAGGCTCTCTACGAACTCGTCCGTGGAGGCAAAGATGTTATCCCAGCTAAAGAAGACGACCGGATCGACGTCGAAGTACTCGCAGATGAGTTCGCAGCCGGCCGGGACGATACCGTGCATCAGGACGGTCGCCACGCGCAGCTCGGTAAAGGCATCAACCAGGGCCTGCGTCATCGCTGCGTTTGCTTCGTCGCCCTCGAGCTTGTTGGCGGCCTTGGAGGCGTCGCTCCAGCGCTTGTTGGCGGCGCGCAGGTAGTCGTCGCACACGGCAAGCGCGCGGTGCGTCTCGAACTTGTACATGGCCTGCTCAAAGGCAAGAGCTGCCTGCTCGGCAGCCTCGACCACAGCGGCAGAGGCGGCACCGGCGGGGATGCAGCCGTTGCGATAGGGGCTCTCGTCGCCCTCCTTGACGGCGACGCCGTAGAAGCAGCTGCGGGCCAGACGGTTGAATACGCCGGTCAAAAGGGCGCTCTCCTTAAGGGCCGGATCGATAACGCGCTTGTCGTCGCAGGCGCGCACCTCGTTGCCGTCCTTGTCCTTGCCGGTCACACGCGTGTCGTATGCCTTGGGGCTAAAGCTCACCGGCTTTTCGGACAGGCCGAGCGACAGCCAGTGCGCGCGCATCTGCTCGCAGGTGTAGTGGTTGAGCAGGTCGTCTGCCGGCGGGGGAGGCGTCTGCGAGGACGAGCTGGCCTTTTTGCCCATGTAGAGCAGGTGGTAGCAGGCGCTGACGGTGCTCTGCGTGAGGTCCCAGCCCAGGGCCTCCCACATGGCGGTCTGCGCGATGCAGTAGAAGTAGATGTTGTCCTGACCGATAAACTGGTAGATCTGTGCGTCGTCCGAGCACCACCAGTCGCGCCAGTCGAGCGAGCTGTGCTGGTAGGTGGGCGCGGGCACCTGTGTGGAGTCGGCAGCGGGCTCGCCCATGAGGGCGGCATCCTGGGCGGCGACGCCCTCGGTCACGCCGGCGGCCTTGGCATCGCGCGCGAGCACGGTACGCGTATAGCTGATGGGCGCCCACAGGCTCTCGGGCCAGCACCAGCAGGTGACGTCGGAAACGCCGTCGACCTGGGGCACCGGAACGCCCCAGTCGATGTTGCCGGTGATGCGGAAAGGCACGAGCGCCTTGCCGCTGCGGAAGCGCACGCCGCCGTTGGCGAGCACCGCATGGGCGTCGTCGCGCTCCTTCCAGCTGGGGAAGGTGACGGTAAAGCTGCTCTTGTTTCCCTCGGGCTCCAGCACGGTGTGCTCGGGCAGCTGGTCCTCGACGGCGTCGAAGGCCTCGCGGAACTTGTTCTGAATATAGAGCTGTGCCGGCAGCAGCCACTCCTCCATGGTCTTGGAGACCACGGAACGAACCTGCGGGTTCTGGGCGAGCTTGGCGGTGTAGGTCTTCATAAAGTCGAGGTAGGCCGGCAGGTCGAAGTAGAGGTTGTCGACCGGGCGCAGCTCGGGCACCTCGCCGGTGAGCTGGCTCTTGGGTGCGATGAGCTCCTCGGGCTCAAACTGGTGACCCAGGTCGCACTCGTCGGCATAAGCCTTCTCGGACTTGCAGCCCTGGATGGGACAGCGGCCGATCACCTGGCGGCCGTTGAGGAACGTGCCGGCCTTGGCGTCGTAGAACTGCAGCGTGGAGCGCTTGGAGATGGTGCCCTGCTCATGCAGGCGCTCGATAATCTCGGCGGTCACCTCGTTGTGAATCTGCGCAGCCGGCTCAAGGCCCGAGCCGCCGTAGATATCGCAGCTGATGTTGTAGTTGTTGAGGGTCGCGGCCTGGCGGGAGTGATTGGACTCGACATACTCGCCGATGGACTTATCGTAGCCTTCGTTCTCCTTGAGCTTGCGGTAGCTCTCCATGATGGGCGAGCCGTAGCAGTCGGTGCCCGAGGTGAAGATGACGTTCTCGCGGCCCAGACGGTCGCGCAGGAAGCGGGCGAAGAAGTCGGCAGGGACAAAGACGCCGCCAACGTGGCCAAAGTGAAGGCCCTTGTTGCCGTAGGGCTCGCCGGCGGTAATGATGGCGCGGCGAGGCCAGCTGGGACGGTCGTTCATGGAGTATTTGGATGCCATGGGACTCCTTCGCATATGGTGAGAGCGCAGCCGGGCGTGGGGCTCGGCGGTGCGGTGGTCAATTCGTGCATATCGTTCGACATTATCGCACATGCGGACGGGTACGTGGCAGGGGCGCTATCCTAAGATGCTATGAATGAGATTTCCAACATACATGCGTTTGAAGACGAGGATTTTCTGCACGCTTGCTTTGTGTGGGGGATGGCCGTGCTTGTGGTGTTTGCCGTGTGCCTGGTGCCGGTGTTTATGCTGCTGGGCGGGCCTGCAGACTTGGATGTGGCTGACGCGGGCGGCTGGATGGCCGTCTTGGGCTGGATGGTCGGCTTGACTGCGGTTTCGGCGGCTTCATTTGCCGTGCACGAGCTGGTGCACGGTGTGTTTTTTAAGCTGCTGGCGCCTGCGGGCGCGAAGGTGACCTTTGGGGCGAATCGCGAGACGGCGATGATCTATGCCTGCGCCGAAAGCGTTGTGTATTCGCGCCGGCGGTACATGGCGGTTTGCCTGGCGCCGACGGTTGTTGCGACGGCGGCGTTTGCCCTGGGATTTGCGTTCTCGGGCTATCCGCTGCTGTGCTACCTGGCGGCCGGCTTGCATTTGTCGGGTTGTGTGGGCGATTGGTATTACGTGCGGACCATTTTGCGCGACCGCCGCATTGTCGCCTGCGAGGATACGTCCTTTGGCGTGCGCTTTTTTGGGTGAGGAGATGTCGATGAAGTCGTTGTTGCTGCATGCGTGCTGTGCACCATGCTCGCTTGAGCCGGTTCGCCTGCTGCGCGAGGAGAGGTTTGAGCCCACGATTTGCTGGACCAACCCTAATATTCAACCGCGCGATGAATGGCAGCGCCGCTTGGACGAGCTGCGCCGGTGGTGTGCCGATGGCGACATCGAGCTCATCGAGGCAGGGGAGGACCGCGATCGCTGGGAGACCGGCGTGGCGCCGCTGGGTGCCGATCGGCCTCGTCGCTGTCGCGCGTGCTATGCCCTGCGCTTGGCCGAGGCGTGCCGCGTGGCCCAGGAGCGCGGGTTTGAGTTTGTGGGCACGACGCTCGCCGTCTCGCCGTACCAGTTGTTCGAAACCTGCAATGATGTGTTGGAGCGTCTGGCTGCCGCCCGCGGTCTCACCCCGGTGATTCGCGATTTTCGCCCGTATTACCCCGAGGCGACACGCCGTTCGCGCGAGCTTGGCATGTATCGGCAGAACTACTGTGGTTGCCGCTTCTCGGCTGTCGAGGCGGCCATGGACCGCGCCCGTATCCGCGACGAGCGCAAAGCGTCCAAAAAGTAGTTCTTTTGGGCTGGCAGCCTGCTAGGATGTAGAGCGGACTTTAGCTATATAAGGAGTATCCGACGTGTCTATGCGTACCGATGATTTTGACTACAACCTTCCTGAGGAACTGATCGCCCAGGCTCCAGCCGAGCCGCGCGACTCCTGTCGCCTGCTGGTGGTGGATCGCAAGGGCTCCCAGGCGGGAACGCCGCTGGAGCACGGCGGCACCGTCGAGCACCGCATCTTCCGTGACATCATCGACTATATCGAGCCGGGCGACGTGCTCGTTATCAACCAGACGCGCGTGATGCCGGCCCGCCTGATTGGCCGCAAGGCAGGCTCGGGCGGCGTGGTCGAGACGCTGCTGCTCAAGCGCCGCGAGGATGTTGACCCGCTGGGTCACGTTTGGGAGTGCCTGGTCAAGCCGGGCAAGCGTCTGAAGCCCGGTGCCCAGATTGAGTATCGTGCCGGTGGCGCCCATGCGCCCGAGGGGGCTCCCGTGGTGCTGACGGCCGAGGTCGTCGACTTTGTCACTGATAGCCGCGGCGGCCGCCTGGTGCGTTTTGAGCCGGCCGGCTGCAATGCTGCCGGCGATCCGCGCACGCTCGACGAGGCCATTCATGCTGCCGGTCACGTGCCGCTGCCGCCCTACATTACCGATTACGAGGGCGATCCCGAGAAGTACCAGACCGTCTACGCCATGAAGGAGGAGCACTCGGCTGCCGCTCCCACGGCGGGTCTGCACTTTACCCCCGAGCTCATGGCTGCCATCGAGGCCAAGGGTGCGAAGTTTGCCGCCGTCGAGCTCGAGGTGGGCATCGATACCTTTCGCTTGGTGGAGGAGGACGACCCTACGCAGCACGTCATGCACACCGAGCGCTACCACGTATCGCAGGAGGTGGTCGACGCCGTGCACAAGGCCAAGGCCGAGGGACATCGCGTGATCGCCGTCGGCACCACCGCGGTGCGCTCGCTCGAAAGCGCGTTTGACGCGGAGGCGTCGGTGTCCGATCCAGCCGTGACGGCGCGCTATTTTGAGGGCCGCGAGGACGGGGCTGATACGCTCGGCCGTGGCGACATCGTGGTACGCGAAAACGCGACAACGCAGCTCTACCTCATGCCCGGCTCGACCTATCACGTGGTCGATGCCCTGATCACCAACTTCCATGTGCCGCGCTCCACGCTCATGATGCTCGTGAGCGCACTTGCTACCCGCGACCAGATCATGGATGCCTACGCCGCTGCTATCGAAGAACGTTACCGCTTCTTCAGCTTTGGCGACGCGATGCTCATTCTGTAGGTTACGGCGTTTTACAAACGCCGTAACCGGTCGACGCTGCAAACCCGCCAGAGCGGCAATCTGCCTTTCAACTTCGGCGGCATGACCAAAAGGTCAATGCCGCCTCGTTTCAAGGCACCTTGCTCGCTCTGGCGGGTTTTCGCTGACTTTGCCAAGGCATCGGCGTTGCCGTGGTCCAACCTGCCAAAAAGGGACAGGTTTATTTTGGCAGGTTTTATCTGGGCAAACGTTGTTGGTGCAAGGGGAACGGGTTACTTTGCACCAGGTTGGTGCATGTTAACCTGACCCCTTTGCACTAATCTAAAAAGTTGCGGTGAGATAGTTCTTGAATTGGCCTTTTTTGAGGCTAAACAGGAACTATCTCACCGCAACTGCGTTGAGCGTTTTTTGGCAGCCGGTTTACTTGCTTGCGAACAGCCAGACTAGGATGATCACCAGGATTGCGGCGGCGATGCAGACGATGGCGCCGGTGAATTTGATGCGTGAGTCGCGGGTACGCTCGCGCACCGCGTCCTCGGTGGCTTCGAGTTGGGTAACCTCTCGCTCGGTCTCGGCGTGTTCGGCTTTGTCTCGGGCCAAGGATCCTGCAAGCGACTCGGTGATCTCTGGATGGTCATGTACCTCGGTCGCCTGTTCGATGATCGACTGCGCATGTGCGGCATCTGCTTGGGCGTTGGCGATGCTTTGCTCCTGGTCGCGGCGCGCCTTGTCCTCGGCGGCGATCTTCTCGCGCTGTTCGCGCTGGCGCGTTGCAGCGGCGGTTTTTGCGGTCTGCAGCTCGTCGCGCGCGGCATCGGCCTCTGCCGTCACGGCCTGATGGGCTCGCTTAGCGTCGGCGATGGGGGCTTGCGCCTGCTCGACGGCCTGCTCGGCTGCGGCAAGCGAGTGCTCAAGGTCGGCGGTGATGCGCGGGACATCTTCTTCGGCTTTACGCAGGGCATCTGCCGTGTCGGAGATCTGCATCGAGAGCTCGCTGGTGCGCACCGTATAGTTGGCGGGATTTGCCGAGGGATTGCGTTGCAGCTCGGCATACTCATGACGCAGCGTCTCGAGCTGGGCGCGCGTGGCGTCGACGGTTTGTTGTGCGGCCGCAATGCCGGCGTCTCGCTCGGCTTTCACCTTGTCGCGGATGCGCTTGGAATCCTCAAGACGTCGAACGAGGCGGTTGCCGGTCTCGCGAGAGCTCGCCTCGCGGGCCTCCACGGCGTCGAGCGCGGCCTTCAGGCGGAGCTCAGTCGCGTCATCCTCTGTCTTCATTTGTTCGAACTGATCCTTGAGCTCTGTCGCTTTGGCGGCGTGGGCATCACGGTCAATCTCGGCTGCCGCAGCGGTCTTTTGCGCTGTGGCGATCGCCTGACGCTGGTCGGCGACGATCTTGTCGTAGCGGCCTGCGATATCCTGGCGCGTCTCGAGTTCCTCGGCCTGATCGGCAATGCGCTGCTCAAGTTCGGCCAGGTGGGCGCGGGCATCGGCAAGTGCCTTTTTCGCGGCGTTCATCTCGCGCATGGCCGAGGCGCCCTGGGCGATAAAGGTGCCCACGGCGTTCGCAGTGTTCGAGACAGCGGTCCCCAGATCGCGGCTCGCGGCGGGGGAGTGCGGGGCGGTCGGGCGAGCGGTGTCGGCAGCGTCCGCATCGGCAGCCTGCGGCGCGGCGATATTGCCGGTACCGCCCTCGACCACAGAAAAGCCTGCTGCGTGCGGATCGACCGCATCGGCGCCAATCGTGGGGTGCTCGAGCTGCAGAAACGAGGGCATGGTGCTGCCCCGGTCGGCAACCGGAGTCTCGCCGGGCACAAAGGTCGAGGCCGCCTCGGCGGCCTCCTCTTCCTCGGCATCGATATCGGCATCGGCGACGGCGTCTTTCATCGCTTTGACAGCATCCATCATGGAGTCCATGACGGCATCGAGTTCTTCTTCCGAAGACACCTCGATGGGGCCCGCTGCTTGCGGGGCGTCGTCCTGTACAGGGGCGTCGTCCTGTGCGGGCGCATCGTCGTTTTGCTCATCGGCGTTTTCTGTTTCGGGGGTTTCCGCCGTAGCGCTTTCGTCCAAGATGGGGTCGTCGATGTCGATACCATCGCAGGTCATAGCGTCAGTATCTGCGGTGACGTCTGCGGGATCATCAATATGCTGTTGAGTCTGGGGGTCCAGCTCGTCTGTCATAGGCATGTGCTCCTCATCGTTGTTTGTCACCCTATGATAAAGTCTCGCGCCGACATCCCGCGCGCCGCAGCAAAGTTTCAAAACGTGTTCGATGGCTCGATCTGATAACAACAACTCGGCCGCTTTATCCAGTTTGTACTTGACAATCCCTTCGCCGAATGACGTTGCGCCGTTCGCCTGCTGCGGTCTTTATTTTTCACTTGAACACGCTAAAGTTGCATTTCAGCTTTTGGCGCGTGAAGTTGGATACGCGCAGTCGGCGGGCGTGCCCGTCGCGATTTGAAAGGACTTTGTATGGGACTTTTCACTGGTAAGACCGTGATCGTCACCGGCGGCGGCAAGGCCACGCTTAAGGACGGCTCCGCTGGCTCCATCGGCTACGGCATCGATATCGCTTTTGCCAAGGAGGGCGCAAACCTCGTCATTACCGGCCGCAACGTTGCCAAGCTCGAGGCTGCCAAGGAATCCCTCGAGGCCGAGTACGGTGTCAAGGTTCTGCCTGTTCAGGCCGATGTCTCGGCTGGTCTGGACAACGAGGCCGTTGTCCAGAACGTTATCGACAAGGCGATTGAGGAGTTCGGCCGCATCGACGCCGTCGTCAACAACGCCCAGGCCAGCGCCTCGGGTGTGACTATCGCCGACCACACTATGGACCAGTTTAACCTGGCCATCTACTCTGGCCTGTATGCCACCTATCTGTATATGCAGAAGGCCTATCCGCACCTGAAGGAGACCAAGGGTTCCGTGGTCAACTTTGCTTCGGGCGCCGGTCTGTTTGGCAACTACGGCCAGTGCAGCTATGCAGCCGCCAAGGAGGGCATCCGCGGTCTGACCCGCGTTGCCGCGAACGAGTGGGGCAAAGACGGCATCAACGTCAACATCGTGTGCCCGCTTGCTTGGACTGCTGCGCTCGAGAACTTCCAGGATGCTTATCCCGAGGCGTTCAAGGCCAACGTCCACATGCCGCCGGCGGGCCACTACGGCGACGTCGAAAAGGAGATCGGCCGCGTTGTCGTTCAGCTCTGCGGTCCCGATTTTAAGTACATGAACGGCGAGACTGTCACCCTCGAGGGTGGCATGGGCCAGCGGCCGTAGGGGTTACGCGGTTTTACCAAACCGCGTAACGGCTCGACGCTGCGCGGTCACCAGGGCGACAACTTGTCATTCAAAGAGGGCGGCATGACCAGAAGGTCTATGCCGCCCTCTTTTCATGCCAATTTGTTCGCCCTGGCGACCGCTCGCTGACGTCGCCAGAGCATCGGCGTTGCCTTGGCTGTTGGAGATGATCTCGTAGTCGTTGGGGACGTTCTTAAATGACTAGTCATAAGGGACACTCTTGCCGGCACTTGGGGACAGTCCCTAAGTGCCGGCAGATTGGGACACTCCTTTGCAAGATGGCGCTGAAGATTGTCCTCGACGACTAGTCGTTTAATGCATCAGTTTCTGTCGAGTCGGTGCGGTTTGCTGGTTGCCCGTATAATGGTTTGCGTATGAACCGCAACCAAGGAGTTCCAGTTTATGGACCAGAGCCTTTTTAAATTCGACCTGATCGCCGAGGACCCGACGACGCATGCGCGTGCCGGCGTGCTGCACACCCCGCACGGCGACATCGAGACGCCGATCTTCATGCCCGTGGGCACCAAGGCAAACGTCAAGGGCATTCCTACCGAGACCGTTAAACAGCTCGGCGCCCAGATCGTGCTTGCCAATACTTATCACCTGTCCATGCGTCCCGGCGAGGACACCATCGCCGAGCTGGGCGGGCTGCACAAGTTTATGAACTGGCATGGCCCCATTCTTACCGACTCGGGCGGCTTCCAAGTGTTCAGCCACAACGACGCCGTCAAGCTCACCGACGAGGGTGTGCGCTTTATCGTCAACGATTACGACGGTCGCCACGTGTTCTGGACGCCCGAGGACAACATGGAAATCGCCATGAAACTCGGCTCCGACATCTGCATGCAGCTCGACCAGTGCCCGGGCTATCCCGCCACGCGCGCCTACGTTGAGCGCGCCGTGGAGCTGTCGAGCATGTGGGCCGAGCGCTGCTATAAGGCGCATACCCGCGACGACCAGGCACTCTTTGGCATCGTCCAGGGTGGCATGCACCTGGACCTGCGCCTGCGCTCGCTGCGCCATCTGGAGGAGTGCGGCGACTTCCCGGGCTACGGCATCGGCGGCTACTCGGTGGGCGAGGACCACGAGACCATGTTCGAGACGCTGGCGCCGCTGGCTTCCGAGTACATGCCCAAGCACAAGCCGCGCTACCTGATGGGTGTCGGCAACCCCACCACCCTCGTGCGCGGCGTGGGCGTGGGCATCGACATGTTCGACTGCGTGCTGCCGACGCGCACCGGCCGCATGGGCACGGCGTTCTCCAGCGAGGGTCGCCTTAACTTCCGCAACGCGCGCTTTGCGCACGACGACGGCCCCATCGACCCCACCTGCACCTGCCCGGTGTGCACGGGCGGCTACAGCCGCGCGCTCATCCGTCACATGGTCACGCAGAAGGAGATGCTCGGCGGCATTCTGCTTTCGATGCACAACATCTACTACCTGCTCAACCTTATGCAGCGTGCCCGCCAGGCCATTATCGAGGGCCGCTACGGCGCGTTTGTGAGCGACTGGATGAACAGCCCTGCGGCGGTGGATTACTAAGGGCGACAGACACGCTTGCAGAGCGTGGGCAATGGCAAAGGCTGAGCGGCAACCGCTCGTCACATTTGCTGACACCGGCTGCGCGACCGCTGACCGATAGCTTGCAAGCACTTGATGCATCGTGGGTACCATACCGAATAGTTGATGTTCGGGCGGGTGTTTGGCGCATGGCGTCGATCCCGCCCGTTTCTATTTTCGATAGGAGCACCCATGATTAAGAATGAGAACGTCGAGGGCGAGCCCGCCTACGACGAGACGTACCGCCGCGGCCCCGTGGTCATGCGCGGCCCCATGATTCCTAAGGACAACACCTACGCCAACCTGCTGGCGCCCGAAGATTCAACCGACTGGTTGCATGCCGATCCGTGGCGCGTCCTTCGTATTCAGGCAGAATTCGTCGATGGCTTTGGCGCGCTTGCCGAGCTCGGGCCCGCGGTGACCATCTTCGGCAGTGCCCGCACGCCCAAGACCGATCCGCTCTACAAGGCGGCGCGCACGGTCGGCCGCAAGATCGCGCAGCGCGGCGTGGCGGTTATCACCGGCGGCGGCCCCGGCATTATGGAGGCGGCCAACAGGGGGGCGGCGAGTGCCAACGGCAAGTCGGTCGGCTTGGGTATCGAGCTTCCGCACGAGCAGGGGCTCAACAAATACGTGAACCTGGGTATGGACTTCCGCTACTTCTTTGTGCGTAAGACCATGTTCGTTAAGTACAGCTCGGGTGCCATCGTGTTCCCCGGCGGTTTCGGCACGCTCGACGAGATGTTCGAGGTGCTCACGCTGGTGCAGACGCACAAGGTCAAGCGCATGCCGCTCGTACTGGTGGGCAGCGAGTACTGGCAAGGCCTGTTCGACTGGCTCAACGGCCCGGTGATGGATGCCGGCATGATTAGCCCGCTCGATCCAGACCTCGTCCACATCACCGACGACCTCAACGAGGCCGTTGACATTGCGCTCAGCGGGTTGATGTAGAGCAATCGTGTCTACCGCGACATGAATATGCATGGCAATCTGATGCTATCTAACGTCAGGTTGCCATTTATATTGGGTATACTGATGCAAAAGACGAGGGCAAGGAGGTCGCGTATGTCTACTGCAACGGTTAAGCCTACGACGGTTCGCCTCGAAGAGGGGCTCAAGGAGCAGGCGACTGAGTTCTTGGATTCGGTCGGCCTCAGCCTCAATTCCTATCTCAATCTTGCCGTTCGGCAGCTGGTAAATCAGCGAAAGATTCCTTTTGAGATTGTAGGAAGGGCGGAGATGCCCAACGAGGCGACGAGGCGTGCCATGGTGATCGCCGAGGCTCATGAGTTGGGGATTTTGCCGGACGATAGCCCGTCATTCAATAACGCTGATGAGCTTATGTCATTCCTCGATGAGGAATAGCGATGTTCGAGATTAAAGTCGAGGCTCAATTTAAGGCGGACTACAAACGGACGATGCGCATGCATCCGCAGCTAAAAAGTGAGTTTAAAGCGGCGGTTGCAGAGCTTGTGGCTCATGGGTCACTTCCGGCGGAGTATGGCGCCCACGAGCTCTCAAACCCGGGCGGAAACTACAACGGCCACATCGATTTCCACCTATCCGATGGCTTGGTCGATGTGGTCGTTCTTTATCTTCCCCATAAGACTAACCCAGTGATTAGGCTGGTGAGAATGGGCTCGCATGAGGAACTGTTTCAGGGTCCGCTGGGCTGATTGCCGATTTCTAAGTTGCGGTGGAATAGGGATTGATTTGCGGCTGATAAGCCGAAAACAGTCCCTATTCCACCACGAGTGGTAAAGGTGCCCCTAGTGGATGGGCTGGTAGCGGGGGCAGTAGCTGATGGCGATGGCGTCGACGCCTACGTGGGTGGCGATGGTGCAGCCGATGGGGCCGGTGCCGGCGTCTACGTAATCCTGACCCGCGAGTGCCTCGTTGACAAGCTCCTGCTCCTCGGCGGCGCCGGTCGTGAGCACGCGCACGCTGGAGCCCGGATACTCGGCCAAAAATGCGAGGCAATCGGCCATGGTGTTGGTAACGATGCGCTTGGCACCGCGGCCCTTTTTTATGGCCTTGATCTCGCCCGATTTCCACTCCGGCGAAACGGCCAGGCGAATGTTGAGCATTTGCGTGAGCTGGCCGGCGAGCTTGGGCGCGCGGCCGTTCTTAACGAGATTCTCGAGCGTGCGGGGAATCAGCAGCAGGTGGGCGTCGGGCAGCGTCGCGCGGATCTGCGCCTCGGTCTCGTCCAGGCTGCGGCCGTCCTCGCGCATGGCCAGCGCGTACTCCACCAGCAGGCCCTCGGCGCCCGAGCCGGTGCGCGAGTCGATGCAGCGCACGTCGAGCTCGTGCGTTTCGGCCGTCAGGCTGGCGTTGGCATAGCAGGCGGACCACTCGCTGCACAGCGAGATAAAGATGGCGCTATCGTGGCCGTCGGCGCGCACGCGGTCAAAGAGTTCCTTGAACTCGCCGGCACTCGGCTGCGAGGTGTGCGGCAGCTGCTCGGAGCCGGCCATGCGGGCGACGTACTCTTGGGCGGTAATCTGCACCTGGTCGAGCAGGTCCTCGCCCTCGATAATCACATGCAGCGGAATCACGTAAATGCCGAGCTCTTGGGCGCGGGCGGGGGAGATGTCCGACGTGGAGTCGGTTATGATGGCAAAAGACATAATTGCACCTTTCGTTGGGGCGCGACGGCGCCGCCTTCTGAGAGCAAAGTGCGACAAGT
Organism: Collinsella aerofaciens; assembly: GCA_008671135.1. Taxonomy (GTDB): domain Bacteria; phylum Actinomycetota; class Coriobacteriia; order Coriobacteriales; family Coriobacteriaceae; genus Collinsella; species Collinsella aerofaciens_J. The sequence goes on along the minus strand of RQAP01000027.1, from coordinate 10,038 downwards.
ATAGTGGAGTCGTTCCACATTTCTAGGTTCAATTGTTGAATAGTCAACAGTTTGAAGTGTCGGTGTGGAAATCGTCAACTGGGGAAGAGGGATGCCGATGGAGGCGCTGGAGATATGCAAGCGGCCGGTCGTGCTGTTTGATTTCGATGGCACGGTGGCAGATACGGGTCGAGCGGTGATGACCTCGACGCGCAAGACGTTGGCCGCGCGCGGGTTTTCGGAGGCGCAGATGGGTGACCTGCGTCGCATGATCGGGCCTCCGCTGTGGAAGAGCTTCCACGACTTTTACGGCTTTACGCGCGAGGAGTCGCTTGTGGTGGCCGACGAGTACCGTGCCTTTTTTGATGAGCTGGGACCGGAAGAGTATCCCGTGTTCGATGGAATCCCCGAGCTGCTCGATGGCCTTGTCGCGCAGGGGCATCGCTTGGCCGTGGCGACGTCTCGCATGGAAGCAAAGTGCATTGACATGGTGCATGAGCTGGGACTTTCTCAGTTTGAGGCGGTGGTTGGCATGAATCCGCCGCAGGGGCGCGAGACCAAGGCCGATTCGGTCCGCGACGCGTTGGCGGCCTTGGGTGCGGCCGCGGGCGATGCCGTGATGATCGGCGATCGCTTTAACGACGTCGAGGGCGCGCACGCGATGAGCGTGCCGTGCATTGGTATCTATTCGGGCGCGGCGGCGCCGGGCGAGCACGAGGCGGCGGGTGCCGATGCAGTGGTGCACTCGGTGGCCGAGCTTGCTAAACTTTTCGCTATATAAGTATTTGATGTGAGGGGCGGGCACGCTCGCCGCTCATTGGTAAGGAGGTCGTCCATGAATCAGGTGGAGCAGAGCGTTGCCGAGTATGTCGATGAGGTCTGGGAGGATGTCGTCGCCGATATCGAGCAGCTGGTGAGTTATCCGTCCGTGGCAGTTTCTGCCGATGCGGAGCCCGGCGCGCCGTTTGGCCGCCCGGTCCGTGACGCGCTCGATTGCGCGCTCGGCATCGCGCAGAAGCTCGGCTATCAGACGAGCGACGACGAGGGCTATGTGGGAATCGCCGATATCCCGGGCCGCGGCGACAAACAGCTCGCGACTATCTGCCACGTGGACGTGGTTCCCGCCGGCCCCGGCTGGAACACCGACCCGTTTGCGATGGAGCGTCGCGAGGGCTGGCTGCTCGGCCGCGGCGTGATCGACGACAAGGGTCCGGCCGTGCTGTCGCTCTACGCCGGCGCCTACCTGATCAAGCACGGCATCGTTCCGCGCTACACCTTCCGCGCGCTGCTGGGCTGCGATGAGGAAGTGGGCATGTCCGACGTTCACCATTATCTGGAGAACTACGCGAATCCCGACTTTCTGTTTACGCCCGATGCCGAGTTCCCGGTCTGCAATGCCGAGAAGGGCCAGTTTGGGGCGACGTTCGTGAGCCCCAAGATCGACGGCGGGCGCATCGTGTCGTGGTGCGGCTCCGAGGCGAGCAATGCCATTCCGTCGCAGTCCATCTGCGAGCTTGCGATTGCCGCCGATGAGCTGCCGGCGCCCGTTGAGAACGTCGACCGCCTGGAGATCACGGCGCTTGATAACGGGCATGCGCAGATTTTCGCCCACGGTATTGGCGGCCACGCTTCGATGCCTGAGGGCACCATCAACGCCGTCGGCCTGATCGTGGCGTATCTGCGCGAGGCCGAGGACGCGTTTGGTGCACGCGATGAGCGCCTGCTGACGCCTGCCGAGCACGAGTTCGTCAAGTTCCTGGCCTTTGTGCATGCGGATGCCTATGGCCGCGGCCTGGGTATCGATGCGACGAGTCCGGCGTTTGGCCCGCTTACCTGCAACGCTGGCGTCATCCGCGTGGCGGATGGCCATATTGAGCAGGTCATCGACGTGCGCTTCCCCGATAGCACCAGTGCCGATACCATCCGCGAGCAGCTCGAGCCGCTCGTGGGCCGTTTTGGCGTGACGTGCCAGCTGGGTCGCGCTAAGGTGCCGTTCTCGGTGTCTGCCGACGATCCGGCCGTGAAGGCGCTTATTGATACCTATAACGAGTTTACGGGCAAGCATGCTGAGCCCTTTGCCATGGGCGGCGGCACGTATGCGCGCAACTTTGCCCGCGCCGTGTCGTTTGGCCCCGAGGAGACCGGCCTTGAGCTGCCCGCGTGGGGCGGCCAGATGCACGGCCCCAACGAGTGCGCCAACGAGGAACAGCTTAAACAGGCGCTCAAGATCTATATTGTTGCGATCCTCCGTTTGAATGAATTAGAGCTTTAAGGTCTCGCGGTTTCCCAATCTAAGTTGCGGTGGAATAGTTCCTAGAATGGGCCATTTGATGGTCAAGCAGGAACTATTTCACCGCAACTTTGTTTTTATTGGTGTAAAAGGCTGGCCATGTTTGGCGGCGGGTTTGTTATTCGTTTGTAAAGGCCGTGCTGCGCTTGCGGTAAGGGTCTATCAGATGCCCGTAAAAAACCGCAGTTGGCGCGGGCACTGCCCGATCGAGGCCGTATCTTTCCAAACAGCAAAGCGGGCAGGGTGCCCGCGAATCGCATGTATGAAAGGAAGATCATGCTCGATCAGGCTTATTCTCGTCGTCAGTTCCTCGGCCTCGCTGGTGGTCTTGCCAGCATCGTCGGTCTCGGTCTCGTTGGGTGCGGCGGCTCCGGCGCATCCGATGCCGCCGACAAGGGTAGCGCCGCTGCTGCCGAGTCCGTCTCCGGCGAGGTGACCTACGACGGTGCCTCTTCGTTCCAGGCTCTCGTCGAGGCCGCTGCCGAGAAGTTCATGGACGCCAACCCCGATGTCTCCGTCTCCGGCTCGGGTAACGGTTCGGGCAAGGGCCTGACCGCTGTCGCCGCCGGCACCGTCACCATCGGTAACTCCGACGTCTTCGCCGAGACCAAGCTCGAGGCCGACCAGGTCAAGAACCTCGTCGACCACGAGGTCGCCGTCGTGGGCATGGGCCCCGTCGTTTCCAAGAACGTGACGGTCGACGATCTGTCCCTCGAGCAGCTCAAGGGCATCTTCTCTGGCCAGATCACCAACTGGAAGGAGGTCGGCGGCGACGACGCTACTATCGTCGTTCTCAACCGCAAGGCCGGCTCCGGTACCCGCGCCACCTTCGAGGCTGCCGTCTTTGGCGACGAGGCTGTCGACTTTAAGGGCGACGCCGAGCTCGACAAGTCCGGCGACGTTCAGACTCAGATGGGCAGCACCGACAATGCCATCTCCTACCTCGACTTCTCGCACTTCGATGACTCCAAGTTCAACGCCATCAAGGTCGAGGGCGTGGAGCCCAAGAGCGCAAACGTCACCGACGACTCCTTCAAGATTTGGGCTACCGAGCACATGTACTGCTCCAAGGACGCCGACGAGGCCACCAAGGCCTTCCTGGAGTTCATGCTTTCCGACGACGTCCAGGGCAAGCTCGTCGAGGAGCAGGGCTTCATCCCCGTCTCTGCCATGAAGGTCGTCAAGGACGCCAGCGGCAAGGTCTCTGCTAAATAAGTAATCGCCCCGGAAAGGTTTGCAATGGCAAAACAGCTGCCAAAGCGCGACCTTGAGAACGTGGGCCTGGGCGTCACGGGCGCGTGCGTAGCGCTCGTGACGCTTGTCGTTGCCGCGCTCATCTTTATGGTCGCCCAAAAGGGCCTCTCGGCTTTTGTCAAGGACGGCGTCTCGGTCGTCGAGTTTTTCACCGGCACCAAGTGGGACCTGGCCAACACAGCCGAAAACGGCCTGCCCTATACCGGCGCCCTGCCCCTGATCGTCACCTCGTTTGCGGTCATGGTGCTCTCCACGCTTATCGCGCTGCCCATCGCCATCGGCTCTGCCATCTTTGCGGTCGAGATTAGCCCTAAGTTTGGCTCTAAGATCTTTCAGCCGCTCATTGAGCTTTTGACCGGCATCCCCTCGGTCGTCTTTGGCCTGATCGGTTTTCACGTGGTCGTCGGTCTTATGAAGAGCGTTTTCCACGTGAGCACGGGCCTGGGCATCTTGCCCGGCGCCATCGTGCTGGCCGTCATGATCCTGCCGACCATGACCACGCTTTCGGTCGATGGCCTGCGCGCCGTGCCCGACGGCTACCGCCAGGGCTCGCTCGCGCTGGGCTACACCCGCTGGCAGACCATCTGGCACGTGGTGCTCAAGTCCGCCATGCCGTCGCTCATGACCGCGGTTATCTTGGGCATGACCCGCGCCTTTGGCGAGACGCTCGCCGTGCGCATGGTCATCGGCGGCATCGAGGCCATGCCGACGTCGCTGCTGTCGCCGGCTTCGACCATCACCACCACGCTCACCACGTCCATGGCAGTCTATGCCGAGGGCTCGGCCCAAGACGATGTTCTGTGGGCGCTCGGCCTGCTGCTGATGGGCATGAGCCTCATCTTCATCCTGATTATCCATCTCATTGGCCGCAAGGGGGCGAAGGCTCGTGGCTAGCACGTGCATCCATATCGACGAGGCGAGACTCGGGCGTGTCCAAAAGCAGGACCGCATCGCCACGGGCGTGCTGACGGCAATCGTCGCCATCGTCATGCTCATCGTCATCTCCATGGTGGCCTACATCCTGTTCGAGGGCATCTCGACGCTGTTCAAACCTGGCTTTCTCACGGAGCCGTCGCGCGCCAACGGAACCCAGGGCGGCGTGTTCTACCAGCTGTTCGACTCGTTCTATCTGCTGTTGATCACCCTGGTCATCTCGGTGCCCATCAGTCTGGGCGGAGCGGTCTTCCTGGTTGAGTACGCGCCGAACGGCCCTATCCGCGACATCGCCTCTACCGCCATCGAGACGCTGTCCTCGCTGCCTTCCATCGTCGTCGGCATGTTCGGCTTTCTGGTGTTCTCGGTGCAGCTGGGCTGGAAGTACTCCATCATCTCCGGCGCCGTCGCTCTCACCATGTTCAATATCCCCATCCTGGTGCGCGTGATTCAGCAGGCGCTCGAGGACGTGCCACAGGCCCAGCGCGATGCATGCCTGGCCATGGGCCTTACCCGCTGGGAGGCCACGCTGCACATCCTGATTCCCGAGGCCATGCCCGCCATCGTGACCGGCATCGTGCTTTCGGCCGGCCGCGTCTTTGGCGAGGCCGCGGCGCTGCTCTTTACCTCGGGCATGAGCTCGCCGGTGCGTCTGAACTTCTTGAGCTTTAACCTGTCGAGCCCCACCTGCGCCTGGAACGTGTTCCGCCCCGGTGAGTCGCTCGCCGTGCACATCTACAAGATCTATGGCGAGGGCAGCCCCGAGGCCCAGCAGATCGTCTGGGGCACCGCCGCACTGCTGATGATCTGCGTGCTGCTGTTTAACGTAATCGCCCGCATCGTGGGCAAGCAACTGGCAAGGAAGATGACGGCCGAATGAGCGAGATAAATGCAACGCCCGCAACCGAGGCGGCCACGTCCGAGACCCAGGACTTTCTGTCGAGTGTGGGGGAGAGCGAGAAGCGCGTTCGCGTGAGCGGCAGGGCCGTGAGCGACGAGGTCGTGCTCTCCACCAAGGACGTCAACGTGTACTATGGCGACCACCATGCCCTGCACAATACGTCGCTCGACTTTCACAAGGGCGAGATCACGGCGCTCATCGGGCCTTCGGGCTGCGGTAAGTCGACCTTCTTGCGTAGCCTCAACCTTATGAATCGCGAGATTCGCGGCTGCCGCGTGGAGGGCGAGATCAACTACCGCGGGCGCAACGTGAATACCGAGACCGAGAACACCTACGAGCTGCGCCGCTCCATTGGCATGGTGTTCCAGCAGCCCAACCCGTTCCGCAAGTCCATTCGCGACAACATCACGTTTGCGCCCAAGCGCCACGGCATCACCGACCGTGACGAGCTCGACCGCATGGTCGAGGAAAGCTTACGCGGCGCGGCGCTGTGGGACGAGGTCAAAGACAAGCTCGATAAGAGCGCCTATGCGCTTTCGGGCGGTCAGCAGCAGCGTCTGTGCATCGCGCGCACGCTGGCGCTCAACCCCGACGTGATTCTGTTCGACGAGCCCTGCTCGGCGCTCGACCCCATCTCGACGCTGGCGATCGAGGACCTCATGTCATCGATCGTGGCCGACCGCGCCATCGTTATCGTGACGCACAACATGGAGCAGGCGTCGCGCGTGTCCAACCGCACGGCGTTCTTCTACATGGGCGATATGGTCGAGTACGACGAGACTGACGAGATTTTCCAACGGCCCAAGGATAAGCGGCTGAATGATTACCTCACCGGCATGTTCTCCTAGTCCGGGACATGCTTGAGGCCTGCAGCGGCCACGGTTGCCGCAGGACTGATTGGAGAGGCGGGTCATCTCTTGCGGGAGATGGCCCGCCTTTTGCTCTGCGACCGAAACGACCACCACAAAGGGGACAGGCGCCTTCGTGGTGGTTTGGGGTGGGGCTCGCTGCTATCATGGACAACGTTGAATTTCTACGAAGGAGCAGGGCATATGGCGATTCTTTTGGGATGCGATTCCGTCAGCCTAGAGTTTCCCACCAAGCATATTTTCGATAGCGTGACGCTCGGCGTGGGCGAGGGCGACCGCATTGGTATTGTCGGCAAAAACGGCGACGGCAAGTCGACGCTGCTGAGCGTGCTCGCCGGCACGCTGGAGCCCGACGACGGCCGCGTGACGCACCGTCGCGGCACCACGATTGGTCTGCTCGGCCAAAAGGACCAGCTTGTCGACACCGATACCGTGCATCATGCCGTTGTGGGCGACACGCCTGAGTACGAGTGGGCGTCGAGCCCCCGCACGCGCCAGATTCTCGCCGGTCTTATTAGCGATGTGCCCTGGGAGGGCACGGTTGGCGAGCTTTCGGGCGGCCAGCGCCGTCGCGTGGACCTCGCGCGCCTGCTGATTGGTGACTACGACGTGCTCATGCTCGACGAGCCCACCAACCACCTGGACATGCGCACCATCAACTGGCTCGCGCGTCACCTTAAGGCCCGCTGGCAGCGCGGTCAGGGCGCCATGCTCGTGGTCACGCACGACCGCTGGTTCTTGGACGAGGTCTGCACCAGCATGTGGGAGGTCCACGACGGCCAGGTCGATCCCTTCGAGGGCGGCTATTCGGCCTACATCCTGCAGCGCGTAGAGCGCGACCGCATGGCCGCGGTTACCGAGGAGCGCCGTCGCAACATGGCGCGCAAGGAGCTCGCGTGGCTGAGCCGCGGTGCCCAGGCTCGTTCCACCAAGCCCAAGTTTCGCGTGGATGCCGCTCGTGAGCTGATCGCCGACGTGCCGCCCGTGCGTGACGAGCTGGAGCTCAAGCGCTTGGCCGTGAGCCGCTTGGGCAAGCAGGTTATCGATGTGGTCGACGTGGATGCCGGCTATGCCGATACCGACGGCGCGCCCAAGCAGGTGCTCACCGATGTGACCTGGCTCATTGGTGCGGGCGACCGCTATGGCCTTTTGGGCGAGAACGGCGCCGGTAAGTCGACGCTGCTCGACGTGATCCAGGGCAAGATTGAACCTACGCGCGGCCGCGTGAAGATTGGCCAGACAGTGCGCTTTGGCGTGCTGTCGCAGCAGCTCGAGGAGCTCAAGCCCTACATGGGCGACACGATCCGCGAGGTGCTCGGCAACTATAAGAAGTACTACGTCATCGACGGCAAGGAGACTTCGCCCGAGAAGCTCTGCGAGCGTCTGGGCTTTACGACGCAGCAGCTCTGGAGCCGCATCGGCGATCTTTCGGGCGGCCAGCGCCGTCGCCTGTCGCTGTTGCTGACGATTCTGGACGAGCCCAACGTGCTCATCCTGGACGAGCCGGGCAACGACCTGGATACCGACATGCTCGCGATTGTCGAGGACCTGCTGGACGGCTGGCCCGGCACGCTGATCCTGGTGACGCACGACCGCTTTTTGATGGAGCGCGTGACCGACCAGCAGTGGGCGCTGCTCGACGGCCACCTGACGCATATGCCCGGTGGCGTGGACCAGTACCTGCGCCTGTGCAACGCTACCGCCGAGGGCGAGCCCGTGGGCGCGCCGAGCGCCAAGACCGGCACGTTCGACACCGGTGCCGCGGCAGCTGCGGCCGAAAAGCCCAAGTCGAGCGGTCAGCCCAACGGCCTGTCCAACGCCGAGCGCCAGAAGCTCCGCCGCGAGGTGAGTTCGCTCGAGCGCAAGATGGAGACGCAGCGCACCCGCGTTGAGGAGGCCGAGGCAGCAATGGCCCAAGTCGATCCCACCAACTACACGGCGCTCGGCGAGCAGCAGGCAAAGATCGACGAGGCTCACGCTGCCATGGACGAGCTGGAGATGGCGTGGCTCGAGGCGAGCGAAAAGCTCGAGGGCGAGGAGTAGGCGAGAATGATCAAAGCCGCGTTTTTCGATATCGACGGCACGCTGCTGAGCTTTAAGACCCACCGGATTCCGGCGTCGGCGCAGCAGGTGCTCGACAGCTTTCACGAGCAGGGGACTGCGTGCGTGATCGCCACGGGCCGTCCGACCTACCAGATGCCGGACTGGCTGTTCGACCTGGGCTGGGATGCGTACATTACGCTTTCGGGCCAGCACTGCTTTGATGCTGAGGGCGTCTACCGTAGCTGCCCGATTGACCCGGACGACGTTGCGGTGATTGTGGACCAGGTGGCGCAGGGGCGCTACGACTCGCTGTGTATGCAGGGTGAGAACTCGTTTGTGAACCGCCTGTCCGAGCGCGTGGTGACGGCCGGCAGTAACGCGGGAATCGTCTACCACGAGGAGCCGTTTGAGCACGCCTTTGACGCGCCGGTCTACCAGTTTTGCGCCTTTGTGGACCCTGACGACGAGCATATCGTGACCGATGCCGTGTCGCATTCGCTCACCACGCGCTGGTGCGACCTGTTCTGTGACATTATTCCCGCTAACGGCGGCAAGGACCTGGGCGTGGCGGCGACGCTGGAGCGCCTGGGTATCGACGCGAGCGAGGCGATTGCCTTTGGCGACGGCGAGAACGACCTGTCGATGTTTGCCGCCGTGGGCACGAGCGTGGCCATGGGCAACGCGCAGGACACGGTGAAGGCTGCGGCGACCTATGTGACGACCGCCGTGGACGACGACGGCATCTACAACGCCGCGAAGTACTTTGGACTGCTATAGCTGCGGCTCGGCACTTGGGGACACTCCTTGCGGGGTGTGTTCCCATTTTGTTTTCGTCCCGCTCGTTTTGCGAAACACGGCTAACTTTTAGGCAAAGTAGTAAGACATGGGCAACTTTTGCGGTAAAGTAAGCCGTGGAAAGTATCCAACGGCTAACTAGCAATCATCGCGAAAGGCGGCCCATGGCCCTACGTGAATCCGGAGAAGACTATCTCGAATCGATCTACGTTCTGTCGCAACGTCAGGGCATCGTGCGCTCGATTGATGTTGCAGAGTACCTTGGCGTAACTAAGGCAAGCGTTTCAAAAGCTATGGCGACGTTGGAGAACAACGGCTACGTCGAAATGGGCAAGCGAGATGTTCATCTGACGGAGCGTGGTCTGGAGGTCGCTCGTCAAATGTGGGAGCGTCACTGCTTTTTCGTGGGGCTGCTGGAGGATGCGGGTGTTTCGGCTGAGGTCGCGTCGCAAGAGGGCTGCCACATGGAGCACTGCCTGAGCGAGGAGAGCTTTGAGAAGCTACGGGCGATGTTGGGTCGGGAAGATGCAGCGGGTCCAACAACAGAAGCCTAACTGTCCCACAGTAGCGCGGAGTTCACGCAAAGCGCGAACCAGCGACTGGGACCAGCGGCCCTTTCGGCCAAGTCCATTTCAGCAAAGGAACCCTGCCAGCAAGCGATGCCCAAGAACCACCAGCAACGTCACCGTAGGCCGGGGTCGGGCTTGGTTTTGAAAACATTCCACACTGATATTTTCTGTATTGAAGACGTCGATGATGCACCCGTATACCATTGACGTCGACACCATCAGATGCGGACCGCGCGGTGACCCCACATTCCGCTGGCGCCCATGGGGCTGCCCTCGTTTCCTGACATGTCCCGCGCGGGCCGCGGCGAGCCGAGACCGCCGCATGACCTAATAGGAGCATGGAGCGATACCGCGGACCCGAACAACCGCATTCTATCGCGCCCCGTCAGTGTGCCGTCTGCCCGG